>DASZCR010000070.1:0-5629 GCA_035942915.1 Pyrinomonadaceae bacterium
AAGCATGAGGGCGGAAGGATGAGGGATGAAAAAGAAGCTGTCTTCTTTCATCGCTCATCCTTCCGCCCTCATTGCTTTTCCCGCCCTCCTGCCGTCCTCATCCCT
Organism: Pyrinomonadaceae bacterium; assembly: GCA_035942915.1. Classification (GTDB taxonomy): domain Bacteria; phylum Acidobacteriota; class Blastocatellia; order Pyrinomonadales; family Pyrinomonadaceae; genus DASZCR01. Next base: position 106 of record DASZCR010000070.1, read on the forward strand.
TTTTGTCGTATAATAGACCCGCCTCTTGATTCGCAGATTTAGTTGAGCAGTGATGTTTAAATTCATCCACATGTCAGACGTGCATCTGGGGTGCCGTCGTTACAATCTGGACGAGCGGACGAAGGACTTCTTCCGCGCCTGGTACGACGCCATCAACAAACACGTCATCCCGAACCGCGTCGACTTCGTGCTCATCGCGGGCGACTTCTTCGACCGCCGCAACATCGACCCGCAGACGATGAACCACGCGATGGCCGGTTTACAGCAGTTGAAGGACGCAGGGATTCCCGTCGTCGCCATCGAAGGCAACCACGACCGGCGCGACAGCGTTTCGCCCTACAGTTGGATGCGTTCGCTCTCGCAGGCCGGTCTCCTCAAACTCCTTGAGCCGACCGCCGACGCCGACTCTCCCATCGCGCTCGTCCCTTGGGACGAAGACGAACGCGCAGGCTCTTACGTTGACATCGCCGGAGCGCGCATCTTCGGCACGCACTGGTACGGCACGACGACCAACGTCGCCATGTCCATCCTCTCCGACTCGGTGCGCCGCGCACGCGCCCCTGAGCGCTTCAACATCCTCATGCTGCACACGGACGTTGAAGGCCAACTCAACCGCCCGAACATCCCTGCGCTCTCGGTAGAGAAACTGAAAGAGTTGCGCACGCTCGTCGATTACGTGGCGCTCGGCCACACGCACAAACGCTTCGAGTTGGACGGTTGGGCTTTTAATCCCGGCTCGCTCGAAGCCTGCACCATCGACGAGTATCGTGAGGAGCGCGGCCTGTATCTTGTCGAGGTTGACGACGAGCATCGCGTCAACGCTCAACACATACGCGACTACACGCAGCGCCCCTTCCAGCGCCTCTGGTTCGACGTGTCGGGCGCGACCGACGCGCAGGCCGTCCACGACGGCGCTATCGAAGTGGTCAGGACGCAGGCGCGTCGCCACGCAGCAGACTCGGACGAGCCTGCACCCATCATCGAACTGTCTTTGCGCGGTCATCTCGGTTTCAAAAACTCGCTGCTCGACCTCGCCCGCCTGCGCGACGAGGCGCGCGAGTTGACGGGCGCGCTCCACGTCATGGTGCGTAACCAGAGCGTTCCGGTCGAGTACGCTGTCGCCGCAGGACTCGATGCGGACACCTCGCGCGTCATCCGCGAGCGTCGCATCATCGAAGACCTCATCGTGCGCGACACGCGCTATCGCGAACGCGCGCGAGAGATGGCCGAACTCGTCCTCGACGCCAAGCACCTCGCCTTGAGCGACCGCCCCGCGTCCGACATCCTCGACCTCATCGAGCAGAAACTTCCCCCGTCAGTCCACGCAGACGAGCACACGCCGCAGGTGTCCGCCGCTGCCGCAGACGCGCACGAAGAGCTGGCCCCCTCCTCCGGCGCGCTCCAAGCCATCGAGCGCAACGCCGTCAAAGCTGTGATGAGTGACGAGTGATGTGTGTTGAATTGATGACAGGCTCGCTCTCGTCGCTCGTCACAGGTCAAAGACGAGCGACTTTTACTCATCACTCATCACACATCGCTCGTCACTGTTTTTATGGTTGATTCCTTCGACAGAGTGCGCGGCGTGCGCGAGTTGCCGCTGTTTCCTTTGCCGCTGGTGCTCTTTCCGGGTGCGCCGCAGTCGCTCCACATCTTCGAGCCACGCTATCGTCAGATGTTTTCGGACGTGCAGGCCTCGAATCGACTCTTCGGCCTCTCTTACTTCGACCCGACCTCGCCGCTCGCTTCAGAAGGCCGCCCACACACAGGCCATGTCGGCTGCGTCGCAGAAGTCGTCGAGTCGCAGATGTTGCCGGACGGGCGTTCCAACATCGTCGCCGTCGGCCTCGTCCGCTACCGCGTCGAGGCTTACATCGAGCGCGGCGACCCGTACCTTGTCGGCCGCGTCGCGTTCTTCGCAGACGACCCGGAAGACCCGCAGACGCTCGACGACGGCGCGCGCGCGGTGCGCGACCTCTTTGAACGCATCGCGCAAGCCGTCCGCACCATCAACGACGAGCGCGCAGGCTTGCGCGAACTGACGGAGGCAGACCCCGAACAACTCTCCTTCCTCGTCGCCTCCACGCTGGAGATTGAATCCGAAACCAAGCAAGAGTTGCTCGAACTGCGCTCGACCTCCGAGCGTCTCATGCGTCTCAAGCGGATGCTCGCGCAGGTGGTCGAGAGCTACGAGGAACGCGCGCGGATGCACGCGCTCGCCAAAGGCAACGGTCACGGCGGCAAGCACATCAACTTCGACTCATGACGCACGAACACGACGAGGAGACGACCGGAGACGCGCGCATCGGCGGCGGCGCTGAAACTCTGCGCGTGCGCGTCCTCTTTTTCGGCGCGGCGCGCGACATGGCCGGCGGCGCAGACGAAATGACGCTCGCCGTCGGCGCACCTGCCACCGCCGCCAGCGTCTACGAGGAGGTCTTGAACAGATACCCGGAACTGCGACGCTTCGGACGCTCGCTGCTCGTCGCCGTCAATCGTGAGTACGCGCATCAAAGCGAACTCGAAGTTCGAGAGGGCGACGAGGTTGCCATCTTCCCGCCCGTCAGCGGCGGGGCAGAGAAGGAGAAGGCGTTGGACGAAGGGCGTGACGAGGCGGAAGACTTCTGCGAGTTGACGACCGAAGCTATCAACGTCGGCGAGGTGGCGCGTCGCGTCGTGCCGCGACGCTGCGGCGCGACCGTCACGCTCGACGGCTACGCGCGCGAGTTTACGCGCGGACGCGAGCGCACACTCTATCTCGTCTACGAAGCCTACGCGCCGATGGCGCTTCAGGAGATGCGCCGCCTCTGCGCTGAAGCGCACGCCCGTTTCGAGATTGCGCACATCGGCATCGTGCATCGGACGGGGCGCACCGAAATCGGCGAGACGAGCGTGGTCATTTCCGTCAGCGCACCGCACCGCCGCGCCGCCTTCGAGGCCTGCGAATGGGCTATCAGGGAACTCAAGCGCACCGTTCCAATCTGGAAGAAAGAGTTTTTCGAGGGCGGCGAGGTCTGGGTGGAAGGCGAAGGCGCTGAGAAATTAATGTAGCGACGGCCAGACTTGTCTTCTGTCAACGACAGTTCTCATGCAAAAGCCCCGTCATGCTAATGACATGACGGGGCTTCGCGCTGTTAAAGGTTAACTGAAGGCTCAGGCAGTCGTTTCGACTTCGGCCTCCTGCGTCGAAGGGTCGAGGAGCGAGGCGCTCGTCACCTTGTCGCCGCCGTCGGTCTTAATCAGACGAACGCCCTGAGCCGAGCGACCCGTCTTGCGAATATCGCCCGCCTCAATGCGGATGAGCTTGCCGTGCTGCGTGATAATCATAATCTCGGACTCGTCTTCGACGGGGAAGACGGCGACGACTTTGCCGGTCTTGTCGGTCGTGCGCATGTTGATGACGCCGCGACCGCCGCGCGACTGCAAGCGATAGTCGCCGATTTTCGTCTGCTTGCCGAATCCGCACTCCGAGATTGAGAGCATCCGCTCGGTGTCTTCGGCCGAGACGGGACAGACCGAGACGACGTAGTCGTTGTCTCTCAAGGTGATGCCGCGCACGCCGCGCGCGGCGCGCCCCATCGGGCGCACGTCCTCTTCGTCGAAGCGGATGGCGATGCCGTCGTGCGTCGCAATGAAGATGCGCTTCGTGCCGTCGGTCAAGACCACGTCGAGCAGTTCGTCGCCGTCATCGACGTTGACGGCGTTGATGCCGTTCGAGCGGATGTGTTGAAACTCGGCGAGCGAGGTCTTCTTAATCACGCCCTTGCGCGTCACCATCACGACGTAACGCCCTTCGGAGAACTCGCGCACGGGCACGACGCCTGCGAGCTTTCTTGACGAGGGAATGTTGATGAGGTTGACGATGGCCTTGCCGCGCGCCGAAGGGAGCGCGTCCGGTATCTCGTGTACCTTCAGCTTGTAGACCTGCCCGTCGTCTGTAAAGACCATCAGGTACGAGTGCGTCGAAGCGATAAAGAGGTGCTCGACGTAGTCGTCGTTCTTGCCGGTTGATGCGCCGGAACGACCCTTGCCACCGCGCCCCTGCCGCTGGTAGGTAGTGACGGGCGTGCGCTTGACGTAGCCGTTCTTGGTCACCGTGATAGCCACGTCCTCGTCAACAATCATGTCCTCGATGGTCAACTCGACGCCTTCGTCAATAATCTCCGTCCGACGCTTGTCGCCGAAGTCCTTCTTCACGTCTTCGAGTTCTTTGACGATGACGCGGCGCAGTGACTGTTCGTTAGAGAGAATCTCCTCCAACTCTGCGATGAGACGGATGATTTGCTCGTATTCGTCGAGAATCTTCTGGCGTTCGAGCGCGGAGAGACGACGCAGTTGCAGGTCGAGGATGGCCTGCGCCTGCTGCTCGGAAAAGTCGAGACGGCGGACAACCTTCTTCAGCTTGTCGATGAAGCCCGCGAGCGTCACGTCGGAAGGCGTGCCCTTCCACGTCCTGACTTCGGTCATCGTCTGGACGCCGCCCATCAACCACTGCCGCGCCTCATCAACCGAACGCGCGTTGCGAATGAGCGGGATGATGTAGTCGAGCGCGTCGATGGCCTTGTTCAAGCCTTCGAGGATGTGCGCGCGTGCGCGCGCCTTACGCAGGTCATACTCGGTGCGCCGTCGCACGACTTCGCGCCGGAAGTCGACGAAGGCTTCGAGCATCTGCTTGAGGTTGAGGACGCGCGGCTGGCCGCCGACGATGGCTAGATTGATGACGCCGAAACTCGACTGCATCGGCGTCAGCTTGTAGAGCTTGTTGAGGACAATCTGCGGCACGGCGTCGCGTTTGAGTTCGACGACGATGCGCATCCCGTCGCGCGAAGACTCGTCGCGCAGGTCTGCGATGCCTTCAATCTTCTTCTCGTTGACGAGTTCGGCGATGCGCTCAATGAGGCGCGCCTTGTTCACCTGAAACGGAATCTCTGTGATGATGACGGCGTCGCGCTCGGTCGTGCCGCGTCCGATGCGGTCAACTCCGGCGCGCGCGCGCATCTGAATGATGCCGCGCCCGGTCATGTAAGCCTGACGGATGCCTTCGCGCCCGTAGATGAAGCCGCCCGTCGGAAAGTCCGGGCCGGGGACGAGTTTGACGAGCTCTTCGAGCTTGATGTTGGGCTTCTTGACGAGCGCGATGGTGGCATCGATGACCTCGCCCAGATTGTGCGGCGGAATCTTCGTCGCCATGCCGACGGCGATGCCCTCAGAGCCGTTGAGCAGCAGGTTCGGCACGCGCGTCGGCATCACCGAAGGCTCGCTCAAACTCTCGTCATAGTTGGGCTGAAAGTTGACCGTCTCCTTCTCGATGTCGGCGAGAATCTCGGTCGTCAGTTTCGCCATGCGCGCTTCGGTGTAGCGCATCGCGGCGGCCGAGTCGCCATCGACCGAACCGAAGTTGCCCTGCCCGTCAACGAGCGGGTAGCGCATGGAGAAATCCTGCGCCATGCGGACGATGGTGTCGTAGACGGCCGAGTCGCCGTGCGGGTGGTATTTACCGATAACGTCGCCGACAATGCGTGCGCTC
>DASZCR010000071.1:0-6951 GCA_035942915.1 Pyrinomonadaceae bacterium
CGCGATAGTCAGGGCGCGAGCCTCGGCAAGTCGCTCTTCGGCATGAGAGTCATCGGCAAGGATGGGCGCGAGGCGACGACGGGCGCGCGCGTGCTGCGTAACCTGCTCTTTGCTATCCCGGCCTTCATCATGATTGTGCCGATTCTCGGTCACATCCTCGGCAGCTTCCTCGCCTTCATCATCGTCATCACCGAACTGGTCTCGCTGCTGGCGAGCGGCGAGCGACTCGGCGACAAGTTGGCGAACACGGTCGTCATCAAGACGAAGTAGCGAGCGTGCGAGGCGCGTCGCCTGATGGGCGGACGCATCCTTGCGCGCGGGCGGCACTCTTGCGGCCGACCTGTCGACATCGAGCCGCCACCCCGGCTTCTCGTCGCCGGTCGGCCGCGCCGCCCGTTTTTTTTCCTCGCGCGGCGCGGCTGAAAATTGCACGGCGGCTCTTGCGCGGGCGCGCAAAAGTGCTAAACTGCGAATCGCTCGGCCGCCATCGGAGATAGCCGGGCCTCGGACATCTCCCCGTATCACGTAAAATAAACAGCCGCTCACTCCCTTTCGCGCCGCTCGAATCTTGAACGCGCGCTGCCCCGTAGTCTCCGGTCGCTTCCGCTCAAAGCGACCACACTCGGCGCGCGAGACAGCACAGGGCGACCCTTGTTCCCGAATTAGCAGAGGGTCATCATGGATATCCCCCAGATTATTGCCGGGCGTTTTCGCATCGAATGCGAAATCGGCAAAGGCGGCATGGGCACGGTCTACCGCGCCTCTCACCTTGGGCTTGAACGCCCCGTCGCCATCAAAGTCTTAAAACAGGAAGTCGCTTCCGACCCGGAGGTCGCCGAACGCTTCATGCGCGAGGCGCGCACGATGGCGCGTCTCAGGCATCAACGCGCCGCCATGATTTTCGACGCCGGGCGACTGACAGACGGCCGTCCCTTCATCGTCATGGAGTACGTCGAGGGCGAGACGCTGGCCGACACGCTCGCGCGTGAAGGCACGCTCGCGCCTGAGCGCGCCGTCCGCATCGCCTCTGAGATTTGCGACGTGCTCGACGCCGCACACTCGCTCGGCATCGTTCACCGCGACCTCAAGCCATCGAACATCATGCTCACAGAGCGTGGCATCTGCGTGCTCGACTTCGGCATCGCCAAAGTGCTCGCCTCCGCTTCGGACGCGACCAAGACGCACGCGACCACCGAGTCTGGCCTCATCATCGGCACGCCGCGCTACATGTCGCCCGAACAGTGTCTCGGACAGAAGGTCGGCCCGGCCAGCGACCTCTACAGCGTCGGCGTGCTCGTCTACGAGATGCTCGCCGGTCATCCTCCCTTCGTTGACCAACTCTCTTCGGCCGTCCTCGTCAAGCAGGCCACCTGCGCGCCGCCCGCTCTGCTCTCGCAGCGACCGGAACTGCCGCGCCCGCTCGCGCTCGTCGTCCACACACTGCTCGCCAAGAATCCCGCGAGCCGTCCGGCTAAGGCGGCCGAAGCGCGACGCCTGCTCGAACGAAGCATCTGCGCCCCGGCGCGCGAGGAGGCTGAAGTTGACCCCTTCGCCTCAACCATCGGCGTCCTTAACGCCGGACGCTTCGCCTTCTTCCGCGTGGCGACGGCGTGCGCCATCGTCGCCATGCTCGGCGCGGTGCTGCTCGCGTGGGCAAACAGCGACACGCGCCGCGCGCAGGCCAAAGACATCTCCGGCGAAGAGCCCGCCGTCGCTTCCGAAGGGACGGCGCGCGGCGGACGAAGCAGCGCGACGCAGGCGCAGTCGTCCACAGGCGGCAGCCAGCAGTCCACGCGCCAGCGACAGTCCACGCCGGAATCGGCCGAGCGCATCGCTGCGGCGGCCGTCTCACAGGGCACGATTACGGACGCGCGCTTTGTCCGCACCAGAGACGGTCAGGCCGTCGCCGCTCTACACGAAGACGCGCGCGGGACGACGACTCTCATCTATCTCGAACGCCGCGCCGGTCAGTACCGCATCACCTCGCGCACCGCGCTCGACGCCGACGGTTTCCCGTCGGATGCGAAGTGGACGGCCGAAGCGACAGACCTCGATGGCGACAGCTACGAGGAAGTGATGTGCACGGGCGCGCGCGCCGAAGGGCGTGTGCAGAACCGCCGCTATGTCATCTTCTCGCCGCGCTCGCGCCAGAGCTACAGCCTCGCCGTCGCGCAGGAGAGGCGTCCGGCCAATTCGATTCGCGCCAAGTGGTCAGCCAACAGTCTCTCGGAGAACGCACACGCCTTCCGCGCCGCCCTCAAGCAGCGCGCCTTTTCCAAAACTCTGTAAATTTTCAGAAGCCTGCATCTCAGACGCGAAGCCCCGGCCTCCGGACAGGTCGGGGCTTCGCCGTCTGCTCTGTGAGACGAGCAACCCGGCGTGCTATCATCGGACTCAAAGTCTAGTGAATCCATGCACGGGTCGGTCATCAACGAGTGGGCTGCAAGTGAACATCTCAAACCTGCCGCCGCACCTAACCCACACGCGCGGCGATTCCCTGTCAGACATCATCAAACACGGTTCAGGAACTTATGAAGGAAACTCTTTCGCTCCGCAGCCTCTCAGCCTACGCGCTCGCGCTCGTGCTGTTTGTCGCCACGACGACGACGCTCGCACAGCAGCGGCAGCAACAACCGCGCCCCGCCTCCGCGCAGAGCGCGACGGCCGCCGCCGCTCCGGCACAGGCTCCGGCGCAACAGGCGCAGTTCGTTACGCAGACGCTTGAGAACGGCCTCGAAGTCGTCGTCCTCGAAGACCATTCCGTTCCGCTCGTGACGGTCGAGTTGGCCGTCAAGAACGGCTCCTACACCGAGCCGCCTGAGATGAACGGTCTCTCGCATCTCTACGAGCACATGTTCTTCAAGGCCAACCGCGCCGCGCTCAACCGCGAGGAATACATCAATCAACTCGGCCAGATTGGCCTGCGCACCAACGCGCAGACCGCAGAGGAGTTGGTCAACTACTACGCCACGACGACCACGCCCAACTATCACATCGCCATGCGCTTCATCCGCGACGCCGTGCGCTACCCGCTCTTTGACGAGGGGCAGTTTGCACAGGAGCGCGAGGTCGTCATCGGCGAACTCGACCAGAAGGAGTCGAACCCCTTCTACTATCTCAACCGCGAGATGAGCGACCGTCTCTTCTACAAGTATCCGAGCCGCAAGAACCCCGGCGGCAACCGTCAGACCGTGCGCGCCGCGACGACCGACATGATGCGTCTTATCCAGTCGCGCTACTACGTGCCGAACAACTCGGCCATCATCGTCACGGGCGACGCCCGCGCGGCCGATGTCTTCGCGCTCGTCAAAAATCTGTTCGGCGACTGGCCGCGCGCCGAAGACCCCTTCAAAAAGTTTCCGCCGGTCGAGCACCCGCCGCTCGCGAAGAGCGAGGGCGCGATTATCAAGCAGCCGGTCGGCAACGTCTTCATCGAAATCGGATGGCATGGCCCTTCCATCGGCGTCGATAATCCCGGCACTTACGCGGCCGATGTCTTCTCCTTCATCCTGCGCCAGCCGAACTCGCGTTTCCAGCGCGCGCTCGTCGATACGGGTCTCGTCACGGCCGTCGGCATCGGCTACCTGACGCAGCGCAACGTCGGCCCCATCACCATCTTCGCGCAGACGACGCCCGACAAGGCGCAGGCCGCCGTGCGTGCCATCTACAACGAGGTCGCGCACTTCAACGACAAGGACTATTTCACGGACGAGGAGCTTGAGAGCGCCAAGGCGCTGCTCGAAGCCGACGACCTCTTCTCGCGCGAGAAGCTTTCGGAGTACGCGCACACGCTCTCCTTCTGGTGGGCTTCGACCGGTCTCGACTACTTTCGTGGCTATCTCGGCAACCTGCGCCGCACCTCGCGCGCAGACATCAGCGCCTATGTCACGCGCTACATTCAGGGCAAGCCGCACGTCGGACTGGCCTTGATGTCTGAAGAGGCCGCGCGCGAGTCGCGTCTGACGCCGGAAGACCTCGTCGGACGTTAATGAAAACGGACTGTCAAACGGAACGAAGGATAAAGCGGTGAACAATTTCGGTATCAACTTAAACGGGGTGAGTCTACTTCTGAAGGCTCGTTTGCTCGGCCTCGCGCTGCTGCTGTCGGCGGCCGTCGCACCGGCGTCGCTCGCGCAGGCGCAGGGCAGCGCCGTGACGAAGCCGACCGATGTGCCCGTACCCTCTGCGTCGCAGACGGTCGCGCAACAGGCGGCGCTCGTCACGGAGTTCGATGTCAACGGCCTGAAGGTGCTCGTCAAACGGCGTCCGGGCAGCCAGACTGTCGTCGCCGGTCTCTTCATCCGTGGAGGGGCGCGCAACGTCACGCCGGAGAACGCAGGAATCGAAGCTCTCATGCTCGACGTGGCGACCGAAGCCAGCGTCAGCTTCCCCCGCGAGCGGATGCGGACGGCGCTCTCGCGCATGGGAACCAACATCACCTACGGCGTCAACTACGACTATTCGGGTCTCTCTCTCGCCACGACGCGCGCCAACTTCGACCGCTCGTGGGACATCTTCACGGACGTTGCTCTGCGCCCGCTCTTTGCGACCGACGACTTCGAGCGCGTGCGCAATCGCATGATTGTCCAGCGCCGCGACGAGACTTCGACGCCCGACTCCTACCTCGAACTCTTGCAGACGCGCGTCGCTTACGCCGGTCATCCGTACCTCAACGACCCGACGGGCACGGCCGAGTCGCTCACACGCCTCAAGCTCGAAGACGTGAAGCGTTATCACCAACAGGTGATGCAGACCTCGCGCCTGCTCCTCGTCGTCGTCGGCGACCTCGACCCGCAGGTGTTGCGCCAGCGCGTCGCCGCCACCTTCGGCAAATTGCCGCGCGGAGACTACAAGCAGGAGCCGCCGCCGCCGCTCAGCTTCGCCGCATCAACCGTCGATGTCACGCCGCTCGGCATCCCGACGAACTACATTCAGGGCGTCTTCGCCGCGCCGCCGCTGACCTCGCCCGACATCTACCCGATGCGCATCGCGTCGTCTATCCTTCAAGGCCGCGTCTTCGTCGAGGTGCGTGTCCGGCGTAATCTCTCCTACGCGCCCGACGCCTTCCTGCGTAGTCAGGGCGCGAACATCGGCGGCATCTCTGTCACGGCCGTCGATGCCAATCAGGCCGTGCGCGTGATGCTCGACGAAATCAACAAGATGCAGCGCGAACCGGCCGACCCGGAGGACATCACGGCGACCGTCAACGACTACCTGACGCGCTACTATCTCGGTCAGGAGACGAACGCCGCGCAGGCCGGAGAACTGGCGCAGTACGAACTCATCGGCGGCGGCTGGCGCAACGCGCTCGTCTCCATCGAACGCCTGCGCGCCGTCACCCCGTCCGACGTGCAACGCGTCGCGCGCACCTACATGCGTAACATCCGCTTCGTCGTCCTCGGCGACCCCAAGAGCGTTGACCGCAACATCTTCACGGGTCAGACCGTCACCGGAGACTGACGAGCAGGCCACAGCTAAACGGCATCAGGCCGGAATGAAGATGAGAAGGAGCGTCCCTCTCGTCTTCATTCCGGCCTGACGCGTTTTGACCTGCGCCTTACTTTAACCTCTCTGGTTATCTTTCGAGTTCGCGCATGAGGCGTGCGTGGAGTCCCGCGTCGAGGGCTTTGAGCGTGCGCGCCTGTGCGAAGGCGGCTTCGCGGTTGCCGAGTTCGAGGTAGGCGAGTCCGAGATTGTAGTAGCCTTCGGGCAAATCGGGGCGCAGGTTGACGGCCTGCTGGTAGGCTTCGGCCGCGCGATAGAAGTTGTTGTCGTAGTAATAGGCGTCGCCGAGCTTGTTGTAGGCTTCGACGGAGTTCGGACGCAGGCGCAGCGCACGTTGGAAGGCGCGTATGGCGTCGCCGTTCTTGCCCTGTTTGACCTTGCAGTAGCCGACCTGTATCCACGCCTCTGCGCGATTCGGATTCTTGTCAACGGCGTTCTGGAAATAGCCGAGCGCGCTGTCGTAGTTGCCGAGCCAGAGCGAGTTGAGACCGTTCTTGTACCACCACTCGGCGAGCGCTTCGGGCTGTTGAGCGGCGGCCCCTGCCGTGCGCGAACGCGGTTGGAGGTCGCCGAAGTCGAGCAGCTTCTCGGCCGGTTTGAGGTCGGAGACGCGCGAGGCGCCGAGCGCGAGGTTGATGTTCTGCCCGTTCGTCACCTTGATGGTGACGACGCCGACCACCTCGCCTTTCATGTTGAAGACGGGGCTGCCGGAATTGCCGTGCGAGATGGGCGCGGTAATCTGAATAATCTTGCCGAGGTTCGGCACTTCGCGCACGGCCGAGACGATGCCGTCGGCGACAGAGCCTTCGAGCCTGAGCGGGTTGCCGATGACGAAAATCTTCTCGCCTTCTTCGGGAATCGTCCGTGCTAGGTCGAGCGCGCGCGAGCGTTCGGCCGCCGCATCGACGCTCAGCACGGCGAGGTCACCTTCCTCATCGATGCTCGCCACTCCCTCGACGCGATACGTCCGGCCTTTACCTTCAAAGGTACGCACCTCGACGCGCGCCGCGCCTTCGACGACGTGCAGGTTCGTGACGACCCGGCCGGGGCGGACGAAGAAACCGCTGCCGGTGATGAGCGCCTCGCCTTTCTCGTTGTAGGTGATGACGGAGACGACGGAGGGTTTGACGCGTCGGATGAGTTCGGGGAGTGTCTCTTCGGCCAACGCGCTCTCGGCGAAAGCGACGAGCAGAAGAGACGCGAGCAAGAGGGGGAGCTTGCGTTTCAGCATCTCAGTTTTACTCTTGAATTAAAGAGGCCGCATGGCGGCCCGGAATCCGAATCAGGAGGGAGTCGTCGGGGCGAAACCCTGCGGATTGAGCATCTCGACGCCGACACTGGGGATGCCGGCAACAGCAGAGGTGAATTTATGCCTTCGCGCCGGTTTAGTCAACAACTATGTGACGAAAGTTTGTCGGAGGCCGACAGACGCGGCGAGGCCGCTCG
>DASZCR010000072.1:0-25644 GCA_035942915.1 Pyrinomonadaceae bacterium
CCCGCCGCGCAGGATGTGAAGAAAGACGGGCGCACGCGCGCGTGGTGCTTTGGCGCACGCCCTTCGTTTGGCTATACTCGACGCGCGCCCGACACACACAGCAGCACGCGCCAACTCCCGACCGCCCCGGCCGCCAGACGAAGATGGAGAGCGACCTTTTCGACCCATACGAGCGACTCGTCTCGATAGAGATTCTCGGCCAGCGCCGCGAAGTGCCGGAGCGCAACACACTGCTGCGCTGCTTTCAATTCCTCTCCATGCAGACCATCTCCTACGGCGACTTCTGCTGGAACGGCGACTGCACGAACTGTCAGTTCTGGTACAGAGAACCGGCCGAACCCGACGCGCCTGACAAGACCGCCCTCGCCTGCCGCGCCGTCGTCCGCGAAGGGATGGTCATTACGAAATTGAGCCGCTTCGTCGAACTCGAAGGCATCAACCGGCGCGCCGTCGCCGAAGACAGAGAGGATGACGACGAAGACGAAGACGACAACAACGACGAAGACAACGACGGCACGCGCGACGAAGAGACGTGAGCGACGGCGCAAACAGTTGGGACGAACGCTATCGTCGAGGCGAGCACGCGACGCTCGAACCGAGCCGCGTGCTGAGGCGCGCCGTCGAGCTTTTTCGACATCAGAGAGACGCAGAGGAGCCGTCCTCTCATCCGCACGCCGCGCAACGCCCGCGCGCTCTCGACCTCGCCTGCGGCGCAGGCCGCCACGCGCTCTATCTGGCGGCAGAGGGCTTTCGCGTCACGGCCGTCGATGCCTCGCGCGTCGGCGTTGACCTGATGCTTCGTCGCGCGGCCGAGCGCGGCCTTGAGTTGGAGGCGCGCGTCGCAGACCTTGAGCGCCACGAGTTTCTCATCGAGCCGGAAGCCTATGACCTCATCTGCGACTTCTACTATCTGCAACGCGACCTCTTCGACGAGATGCGCGCCGGGCTGCGACCGGGCGGGCTCTTCGCGGCCGCCATTCACACGACGGACGAGCGCCCCGGCGTGCGCCCGATGAATCCCGATTTTTTACTGCGGCCGGGAGAACTCGCTGCCGCATTTCGTGACTGGCATATCCTGCACTACCATGAGACCCGCGAAGACGACCGCGACCCCGGCGAACACACGCGCCACACGGCCGAACTCATCGCGCGCAGACCGTGAACAGTTATGTACGACGTAGTCATCATCGGGGCGGGAGCGGCGGGGCTATCGGCCGCCCTGTGGTGTGATGAGTTGGGGCTTGAGACGTTGCTGCTCGAACGCGGCGCGGAAGTGGGCGGGCAACTGCTGGCGGTCTATAACCCGGTCGGGAATTATCTCGGCGTGGAGACGCCCGATGGACGCGCTCTGCGCGACCGCTTCGCCGCGCAGGTCGCCGAGAAGGAGTTTGACCTGTGGACGGAGGTTGAAATCGAAGCGGTCGATTTGCGCGCGCGTCGCATCGCGCTGGCAAGCGGCGAGCGTTTGCAGGCGGTCTTCCTGATTATCGCGACCGGCGTCAGGCGCAGGCGTCTCGGCGTGCCGGGCGAGGCGGAGTTGGCTGGGAGAGGCGTCGTCGAGTCTGCGACGCGCGACCGCGCGCAGCTTGCGGGCTTGGATGTGTGCGTCGTCGGCGGAGGCGACGCGGCGGCCGAAAATGCTCTGCTGCTGGCCGAAGTCTGCCCGACCGTGACGCTCGTCCACAGAGGCCGACGCCTCAGCGCGCGACGCGAGTTCGTCGAACGTATCGAGGGCGACCACCGCATCAACGTCTTCACGGAGGCGCGGCTCTTGCGCATCATCGGCACGGAGCGCGTCGAGGCCGTCGAGATTGTGCGCGACGGCGCTCTCAAGCCTTTTCAGATGGCGGCGGGCGGCGTCCTCATACGCATCGGCGTCGAGCCGAACACGGAACTGTTCAGCGGTCAGGCGCAGGTGGACGAGCGCGGCTACTTCGTCGTGTCGAGCGCGCAGGAGACGAGCGTCGAGCAGGTCTTCGCCGTCGGCGACGTGTCGAACCCGCTCGCACCGACCATCAGCGGCGCGGTCGGCGCGGGCGCAACCGCCGCCAAGACCATCGCCGCGCGTTTGCAGCAAGCGAGCCGATAAAGAGAGGGGGAGTTTGCAGAGATGAACTACGGGAGCATCACGCCGAAGCAGTTGCGCGAGCGCATCGAGCGCGGCGACGACCTGCTGTTGATTGACGTGCGCGAGCCGGAGGAGCATTCGGTCGCCGCCATCAAGGGCGCGCGTCTGCTGCCTCTGAGTCTCTACAACGACTGGGTTGAGGCGCTCGACCCGGCGCAGGAGACAGTCGTGATGTGCCATCACGGCATCCGCAGCGCGCAGGTCTGCGCGTATCTGGCGCGGCAGGGTTTCACCAATCTCTACAACCTGTCGGGCGGCATCGACCGCTGGTCGCTCGAAGTTGACCCGACCGTGCCGCGCTACTGAAGCGCGCGTGTGTGTGTGCAAAGCATGGAGACGACGAGCGACACTGCGCGCGACGAGCGACCGGCCTATACGGAGGCGCACACGGTCGCCTATCCCATCGAATATCTGGCCGGTATCGACCTCTACAACGCGGGTGAGTTTCACGCGGCGCATGATGCGTGGGAAGAGCGCTGGGTGGACGAAGCCGGGCCGCGCGAGAAGCTTTTCCTGCAAGCGTTGATTCAATCGGCCGTCGCCTTTCATCATCTTGAAATCGGGCGACCGGGCGCGGCGCGGCGCATGTACCAGATGGCGAAAGAGAAGTTCGCGCGACTCGGCACAGATGTCTTCATGTCGCTCGACCTCGTTGACTATCAGGCGCAACTCGACCGCGCTTTGTCTTGGCTCACAACCGTTCCAGACCCGCGCGAACTAGTGCCGCCCGATTTCGTGCCGCCGACGATACGGCTGCTGCCCGAAGTCTCTGAGTTCGACTGAGGCCGTCCGATTGATTTAAAATCCGTGCCATCAATTTTCCAAAGCGGCGCGGGTGCGAGGGGAGACGAGAGGCGTGGAAATCATCGAGCAGATTGACGGTTGGCGGGAGCAGTACGAGCGTTGGCGTCGCTGGCAGCATCCGAGCGACTCGCCGGAAAACGACATCGAGAGCGATTATCCGTTCGTCGAGAACAGGCGCGCGCCCTTCCAGCCTGCGCGCCGCGCGCTGCCGATGCTCAACCTCGCGCTCATCACTTCGGCCGGTGCGTACATCGACGGCGCGGAACCCTTCGACATCCACGCGTCCGGCGGCGACACCTCTTTCCGCGAGATTCCCATCGAGGTTGAAGCAGAGGATTTACAGTGGGCGGCGCGTGGCTACAGCCCCGCAGCCGTGCGCGAGGACATGAATTCGCAAGTCCCGGTCGGGCGTCTGCTGGAATTTGAAGGCAACGGTATCATCGGCCAACTCAATCCGGTCTGGTGGAGTTTCTGCGGCTTCATCCCGGACGCCGCGCGGTTCGTCGAGGAGTCGCTGCCGCGCCTCGTCGAGCGCGTCAACCGTTACGAAGTGCAGGCGGCGCTGCTTGTTCCCGCTTCGCGCCTGTGTCATCAATCGATGGCGCTGGCGGCGCGTGCGCTGGAACGGGCAGGCGTGCCGACGATGATGTTGTGCGTCGATAAGGGCGTGGCCGAGCGCGTGCGACCGCCGCGCGGGGCCTTCTACGCAGGCGAGTTCGGAAGCGTCTCCGGCAAGCCGAACTGGCCGGAGCATCAGCGACGCCTGCTCGACGAGGCGCTGCGCCTGATTGAACCGATGGATCAGGTTGACGTCCGCAAACTCGTCGTCGAACTCGGCACGGAAACCGAAATCGAACGCGGCGAGAAATAGACTCGCGGCGAAAGTAGTCTGCGACGAGTCGGTAGTCTTTAGTCTTACCCGCCCCTCTTCATCCACCGAAGCCTGCGAGAGTCTCTTCGACCTGCTCGAAGTTGAAGGGCTTGCCGATGACGGCATCAACGAGCCGTTCGCCGCCGCCCGGCGGGCGCTCGGCCTCCTTGCCGTAGCCCGTGACGATGCAGACGCCGACGCCCGGCCAACGTCGCCTTATCTCGCGCGCTACGCCCCACCCGTCCATCCCCGGCATCGAAAGGTCTGTGAAGACGAGGTCGAAACGTGCGGCTTCGAGCGCGCGCAGTGCGGCATGTGCGCCGTCGGCGGCGACGACCCGATGCCCCAACGCCGCGACCATCTCGACCAACGTCTCGCGCACAAACTCCTCGTCATCAACGACGAGGACTGAGAGCGTGCGTGCGCGCTCGGCGGCGGCTGTCTCCGGCCGCTCCTCGCCCGCCCGCGCCGGTCGCGCACGCGGCAGCGTGACGACGAAGGTCGTGCCGCGTCCCGGTTCGGAGTCGGCCTGAATCGTCCCGCCGTGACGCTGGACGATGCCGTAAGAGACGAAGAGTCCGAGTCCTGTGCCTTGCGAGCCTTTCGTCGTGTAGAAAGGCTCGAACATGCGCCCGCGCACCTCCTCCGTCATCCCCGCGCCGGTATCGGCAAAGCTCAGACGGATGCGTTCGTCCTGCGCAGTGCACTTGATAGCTAACTCGCCGCCTTCCGGCATCGCGTCTAAGGCGTTGAAGATGAGGTTGACGAAGACCTCGCGCAACTCCGAGGCGTTGGCCTTCGCGTACAACTCACAGTCGGCTTCGAGCCACACGTCGTAGTTGACGCCGCGCGCACGCGCATCATTCTCCCAGCGCATGCGCGTAATCTCGATGGCGTCGGCGACGAGTTCGCCGAGGTCAACGCGTGCGCCCGATTCTTCCGGCGACTGGCGCGCGAAGGCGCGGATGCGGCGGACGGTGGCGGCAGCATCTTCGGCCGCCGTCTGAATCACGTCGAGACTATGAGCCGTCTCCTCGTCGCGCGCGTCGCGCCGGAGCAGTTGGGCGCGGCCGAGGATGGCCGCGAGCGCGTTGTTGAAGTCGTGCGCGACTCCCGAAGCGAGTTGGCCGAGCGCGCGCAATTTGTCTGCCTGCGCGGCGCGCTCGCGCTCGTGTCGAATCTCCGTCACATCGCGCGAGATGGAGAGCACGCCCGTCACGTTGCCATCGACGACGAGCGGCGTGTTGTCGCCTTCGAGATAACGGACGCTGCCATCGCGCGCGACGAAGCGCAACTCAATCGCCTGCGGCTTTCCGGCCAGCGCAAGCGCGAACCGCTCGGCGGCGTGCGGGCGGTCGGCCTCGATAGTCCATTCCAGAAAGTGATGCCCGATGAGTTCCTCCTGCGGATAGCCGCCCATCCGTGTCGTCGCACTGTTGCACCACATCAGATGTCCCGACGGGTCGAGCGCGCAGATGGCCTCGCGTGCGCTCTCAAGAATGTTCGTCAGAAGCGACTGCTGGACGCGCGCAACGGCCTCAATCTGGCGCAACTCCGAGAGGTCGCGCACGGTGCAGACGACGCCGGGCGGAAGTTCGGCCTCGCCGCGAATCAACTCGGCCGTGACGAGCAGCGTGCGCCCCAGACCTTCGGGCGTGTACTCGCGCGTGACGCCGCGCCCCTCTCTGAGCGCGGCCTCGACGACGCAGCCGTCCGTGCTCGGTCGCGCGCGCAGGATGTCGCAACAGACGCGGCCGAGCATCTCCTGCGGCGTCAGCGATTCCATCGCCGCGCCCGCGCGATTGACGCGCGCCAGACGACGGTCGTGGCCGAAGATGAAGACGCCGTCCGACATCGCGTCGAAGGTCGCTTCCCACATCCGTTTGGCGCGTGCCACCATCTCGAACAGTTCGGCCTGACGCACGGCGATGCCGGTCTGGTTTGCGACGGCGCGTGCGAGCGCGATTTCCGAAGCACGCCAGTGGCGCGGGGCGCGCACGCTGGAGAGCGCAAACGCGCCCCGCATCTCGTCGCCGACGTTGATGGCCGCGTACATCAAAGAGCGCGTCCCGTTCTTGCTGAGCACCTCTTCGTAGATTTCACTGAGGCGCTCGTCGCTCGTCACGTCATCGACCGCGACGACGCCTTCGGCGCGAACCCTCTCGACGAGCGACTTGACCAACGGCAGCGCATAGACGCGCATGATGCCCTCCATGCCGGGCGCGTCGTATTCGGCGACGTTGCGCACGACGCCCGCTTCGCGGTCAATCATGAAGAGGATGCAGCGGTCAACGGCCAGATGCACGCCCATCTCTTCGACCGCGTTGCGGAAGACCTCGGCCGGGTCGAGCGTGCTGCGCAGGGCGCTCGTGATGCGGTTGATGAGCGCCTCGCGCTCGGCCAGCTCGGCAAGTGCGTCCGCACCCTCTTCGCGTGGCCTTTCGGTTTCGTCGGACTTCATAATTTCGAGACGGGGCAGCTCAAATTCAAACCGACTGTGGGGCGGAAATTATAGCAGAGCCTCGAAGGTTAAATGCTCAAAACTACAAAAGTCGAAGGATGAGAATTCTCATCCTTCGACTTCTGCAATTCAGTCGCGGCCGTCCCGCACGGCGTCGCGCTTCAGGGTCTCGACGACGAGCCTGTCGAGGCCGCAGCCGTCTGCGCGAAGTAGCCCTGACGATAGGTGAGGCGGATGTTCTGCTTGCGCAACTCCGGGTTGGTCACTTCAATCTTGACCTGACGGAAAGAGCCGTCCTTCGTCTTCTTGGTCGGCGAGTAGGCGACGAGATATTGCGAGCGCAGTTCTTCCTGAATCTGCGCGAAGGCGGCGCGCAGGTCTGTCTCGTCGCGCGGGAAGAAGGCGCGCCCGCCCGTGCGCTCCGAGAGCTTGCGGAGGCTTCCTTCATCGACGCCCTCGACGAAGTTATCGCCGATGCCGATGGAGTAGATGATAGCGTCGCACTTGAGCGCGGCATCAACCGCTGTCGAGAGTGAATACTGGCTGCTCGTGTCGTAGCCGTCGGAGACGAGGATGATGGCGCGTCGTGTCTTGTCGGAGGATTCCGACAAGACATCTTTCGACGTGACCCAGATGGCATCCCAGATGGCAGTCGAGCCTTGCAGACGTTGGTTCGTGCCGGAGATAGGCGGCGTGCCGTTGGGAACGATGACGCCGCCGCCGACGTAGCCCGAAGGCGGGACGAATTCAACCCGGTCGATAGCGCGGCGGACGCGCGCCGGGTTGCCGGTCAGAGATTGTTCGAGCGTCGTCTCGCCGGTGAAGGAGAGGACGGCGACCTCGTCTTTAGCGGGGCGGATGATGGCATCGACGAAACGCTGCGCGGCGCTCTTCTCTTCCGGTAGTGTGCGCTCCTGCGAGGCGCTCGTATCAATCAGGATGGCGAGCGAGAGCGGGCGGTCTGTCTCACGCTGGAAGGTGAAAATCTCCTGCTGCACGCCGTCCTCGAAGACCTGTATGTCCTCCTGACGGATGTTGGTGACGAAACGCTTCTGGCGGTCGATGGCCGTAAAGAGCACGTTGGTCAAATCGGTCTCGACGCGCAAGACCTCGTCGTCGTCGATGGTCGTGTCAGGGTCTTGCTTCGGCGCGGGCGTCGGCGCTGGCCGCTGCGACGCGTCAGTGCGGCGCGGCCTCGAAGCGGGCGCATCCTGCGCGTCGGACGATTGACCGACAGCCGCGACGCGCGCGGGCACACCCGCCCCCACGAGCAACGAGGCCAACAGCAGGAACACAAACGCGCGCGCGATGTAACTACGATAAAACATCTACTTCACCCTTCTGCTGGTGATAAGCGATAAGTGATAGGTGATGGGTGATGGGTGATAGGAAAATATGTCTGCTCTCATCACTCAACACTCATTACTCATTACTCATCATTCACCACTCATCACTTCCTTCTTATCACCCATCACCTATCACTTATCACCTACTTGACCGTATCCGAGATGGCGCGATAGGCGCGCTTGGCCGTGACCTTCGCGCCGTCAATCTTGTTCGTCAGTTTGACTTCGATGCGCCGCGTGCTGCCGTCGTAGGTCGGGTTCGACGGCCTGTAGGTGGCGATGTACTGCGAACGCAGAGCGCGCGCAATCTTGTTGAAGGCGCGCTCTAGGGCGAGGATGTCGCCCGTGAAGAACGCCTGCCCGCCGGTTTCCTCTGCCAGTTTGACGAGCGCCCTGTCGCCCGCGTCCTTGACCGTGTTGGCTTCGACGCCGGGAACGGCGCTGCCGACGAAACCGCCTTTGGTCGAGATGGCGAAGACGACCGTGTCGGTGCGCTGCGCGATGTCGATGGCGTCTTCAAGTCGGGCGCGGCTGTAGGTGTCGTCGCCGTCTGTGA
Organism: Pyrinomonadaceae bacterium; assembly: GCA_035942915.1. Lineage (GTDB taxonomy): Bacteria > Acidobacteriota > Blastocatellia > Pyrinomonadales > Pyrinomonadaceae > DASZCR01. Next base: position 8,167 of record DASZCR010000072.1, read on the forward strand.
TGAGGACGATGGTCGGGCGGCCGCCGCCGACGCTGCGCAACTTCTCATTGCAGAACTGCCAGACGGCATCGTAGAGCGACGTGTGGTTGCCCGGAGACTTGATGCTGCCGATGGCGCGGTCGAGCAGTTCGAGACGGTCTGTGAAGTCCTGCCGCAGCGTGACCTCATCGTCGAAGGTGACGAAAGCAATCTTGTCCTTGCGCGGGCGTGCGACAGTGTGAATGAAGTTCAAGGCCGCTTCCTGCTCAAATTTGAGCTTCCCGGCCGTCGAACTGGAAGTGTCCATCAGGACGCCCACGTAGATGGGCAAACGCTCCAACTCTTCCGTCACGGAGATGAGGTCGAAGACCTGCGGCCGCTTGTCCTCGAAAATCTGAAAATCGTTTTTGCCAAGCCCCGTGATGGGCGCGCCCTTTTTATCGACGACCGTAATCGGCACGCGCACGAGACGGATGGTGACGCCCTCGACATTCTCATCCTGCTGCGGCGTCGCGTCAGTGCGCGGCGGAGGGGTCTGCTGCCGTGTCTGTGCGGCGACGGAGTGCGACGAAATCTGCTGCGGCGTCGCCTCAGGCATGAGCACGACGGCGGCGACGGCGGCGGCGGCCGCGAGCAGAAACGTTGCTGGACGAAACGAAAGTTTCATAACTGTTGAAGATGAGCGCGCGAGCGCGTCGGCTCGGCGGGAGTGTCGGAGAAGTTTTCGGTCTTCAGATACCTTTTGCCCGCCGTTTGATGCGGGGCGCGCGAAATCTCGTTGCTTCCCGAAGTTCGGCCGCAGGCTTGCGCGCACGAGAGCAGTATAAACTATTCGAGCGCGGCGAGCAGTTCGGCAAGCTCACGCGGGAGCGGCGCGTCAAACTCCGCGCGCTCGCCCGTGCGCGGGTGGTCGAAGGCGAGACGCGCGGCGTGCAGGAAGTGGCGTCCGAGACTCTGGATGCGGACGCGCAGGGAAGCGTCCGCGACGGCGCGGTCGCGCCCGCCGCCGTAGGTTTCGTCGCCGACGACCGGGTGCTTGAGCCATGCCAGATGGACGCGAATCTGGTGCGTCCGCCCGGTCTTAATCTCCACGTCGAGCAGCGTGAAACGCTCGTAGCGGCGGCGGACGCGGTAGAGCGAGAGCGCCGCGCGCCCGCCGGGGCGGACGGCCATCTGCGTGCGGTTGCGCGGCGAGCGCGCGATAGGCTCGGCGATGCTCCCCGCGTCGTCCGTAACTCTTCCATGCACGAGCGCAACGTAGGACTTGAAGACCGTGCGCGCGCGAAACTGCTCGGACAGTCGTTCGTGGACGTGAGCCGTTTTGGCGACGACGACGAGACCGGAGGTGTCGCGGTCGAGTCGATGGACGATGCCGGGACGCAGCGCCCCGCCGCGTTGCGAGAGGCGCGCGAAACGGAAGGCGAGCGCGTTGGCGAGCGTGCCGCGCGCGACACCCGCGCCCGGATGGACGACCATCCCGGCGGGCTTGTTGACGACCACGAGGTCTTCGTCTTCGTAGACGATGTCGAGCGGTAGGTCTTCGGGCGCGAGGTCGAGCGGCGGCGGCGCGACCAGTTCGACTTCAACCTCCTCGCCCGCGCGCAGACGATGCGAAGCCTTAGCCGCACGCCCGGAGACGAGCACTTCGCCGTCTTCGATGAGCCGCTTGAGAGCCGTACGACTCATGCGCGAGACGTGCGCCGCCAAAAACGCGTCGAGCCGCGCGCCTGCGTCCTCTGCGGTCGCCACGATGCACAGCGACTCGTTCTCTTCGCTTGCTTCGGCGAACGCTTCCCTGTCCACGTCACGCTCCTCGCGCCAAACCCCTGCGAGCCGTCATCAAGTGTGCACGCTCAGGCTTACGGAGCACTACGGCCACCGCCACCGCCGCCGCCATTGCGCCAGTTCTGCACGATGTCAATCAAAGCATCCAGCCGCCGGTCGCTATGCGTCTGCGACTCGGCCAACCTCACCTGCGCCTCAGCCAGACGCACCAGCGCATCTTCAGTGCGGATTTGAGCGTCGGTTAAAGCTTCGAGCTTCGCTGTCAGATTGGAGAGCTTGGAGTCGAACGCGTCGGCGCGTTCATCTGTGTCGAGCGCCTTCTGCGTCAGTAGCAGGATGGCCTGCTCGACGTTTGTCAGACGTTGTTCGACGTTGTCCTGATGTCCACTCATACGTCACCTCGCTTCTCAATCACAATTGTGACTGTCTCTTCGGTCTCGTCTTCGTAGCGTATGAGGTGGGTACGCTTGTTGACTAAAATCCGCTCCGTGTCGGCAGTGTCTGTCTGCTGCTGAGAGATACGACCGACGACTTCGAGCAACTGCGCGAGCAGTTCCTTTCCATTTCTTCTCAATCTGATGATGCGCTCTTCATCCGATTCACCTTCAGACACAGTTTACCGCCTTTCCTTATCCGTTGCCGCGTCGGTCATGCCCCGGCGGCGCTTGAGACGGGAGCGCCGTCGCCTCCGCCTTCATCGCCGTCGGAAGAGGCGCGTTGGTGGCGGCGGCGGCGGAGGAAGAGAAAGACGAGGCCGCCTATGAAGACCGCGAGGCTAATCATCTGCGAGGTCGAAAGATGTGTCAGCGTCGTCAGACCGGCGATGTCGCCGCGCGGGTCTGCGCGGAAGAACTCGATGACGAAGCGCATCAGCCCGTAGAGGACGGCGTAGGTGAGCAGCACTTGTCCGCTGAAACGCTTGCGCCGATGCAGGCGCACGAGCAGGAAGAAGAGCGCGAGCATGGCGAACGATTCGTAAAGCTGTGTCGGATGCAGGTGCAGGGGCGCGCCGTTCGCATCGATGATGGGAACGCCCGTCACTTCATGTCCCAGTTCAGTGAAGTGGACGCCCCAAGGCAGCGTCGTCGGCTTGCCCCAGCAACAACCGGCGGCGAAGCAGCCCTGACGGCCGACCGCCTGCCCGATAGCGAGTCCCGGCGCGAAGGCGTCGGCCGTCTTCCAGAACGGCAGACGGTAGCGGTGCATGAGAAAGATGCCGCCCGCCAGACCGCCGAGGAAGCCGCCGTACCAGACGCCGCCGGAGCGCAGAAAGTCGAGCGAGAAGAGGTGCAGAGGGTTGCTCGCGTATTCCGGTTCGACGACCATCAGCAGCAGCTTCGAGCCGACGAGTCCGGCGAGCAGCATCCACAGACCGAGGTCGTAGATGCGTTCGCGCTTGAGGCCGTCGCGCTCGCCGAGTCTGGCCGCCACGAAGAGCGCGACCAGAAACGACAGGGCGAGCAGCACGCCGTAGGTGTTAATCGGAAAATTGCCGATGCGGAAAAGCTCTGGATACATGGCTAAAAGTCTGGAGTCTGAAGTCTGGAATCTGAAATCTGAAGGTTAACAGGTGCGCGTGCGTTCTTCATTGCGCGTCGCTTTCGGTGTGCGGCCTGTTGACTTCAGATTTCAGACTCTTGACTCCGGACTTCTTGCTCTCCAAGAGGAGGTCGAGCGCGAGCAGGGCGGCTCCCGTGCAGATGGCCGCATCGGCGACGTTGAAGGTCGGCCATTGATAAGAGCCGAGATGGACTTCGATGAAATCGACGACGTAGCCGAAGCGCACGCGGTCGGTCAGGTTGCCGAGGATGCCCGCCAGCAGGAGCGCACACGCGCCGAGCACGCGGTCGTCCGTGCGCGGCGTGCGCAGGAAGTAGATGATGACGCCGACGGCGGCGAGCGTCGCCAGCCCCGCGAGAAACCAGCGTCCGAACGCGCCTCCCTCCTGCAACTGTCCGAAGGCGATACCGCTATTCTCCGCGTAAGAAAGATAGATGAAACGCTCGACGACCGTCACGACGCGGCCGAGCTTGAGCGCGCCGACAACCCACGCCTTCGTCGTCTGGTCGGCCAGATAGATGCCGCAGGCCATCAACAGGTAGGCCGCGCGCCAGCCCCATTCTCCCATGCGTCTGTCGTCTTTCACGCTCGCAAGTCCTCTCCGGCTTCAATCTCGGCCAGCGCCTCGACGCAACGCTCGCACACGGTCGGGTAACGATTGAACTCGCCGACCCGCGTCGAATAGTTCCAGCAACGCTCGCACTTCTCGCCCGCCGCGCGCTCGACCGTCACGCGCAACTGGCTGCTCACAGCCTCCTCGTCGGGCGCAAGCGAGAGGTCAACCTGCGAGACGATGAAGAGATAGCGCAGCTCTTCGCGCTGGCTCTGCAAGGCTTGATAGGTGGCGCGGCTCGCTTCGAGCAGGACGCGCGCCTCCAATGAACTGCCAATCAGCTTGCGCACGCGTGCCTCTTCGAGCGCGCGCAAAACCTCGTCGCGCACTGAAAACAATGTCTCCCAACGCGCCGCCAGCGCCGCGTCTCTCGCGCCGCGCGCTTCGGGAAACTCGGCCAGATGGACGGAGGCCAGACGCCGCTCGGAAGCCGTCGCCGCATCGCCCGCATCACCCGACGCCCCCGGCAGGTTCTCCCAGATTTCGTCGGCCGTGAAGGCGAGTATCGGCGCAAGCAGGCGCGCCAGAGCGTCCGCTATCAGGTAGAGCGCCGTCTGCGCCGAGCGCCGCGCGTGCGACTTCGGCGCGGACGTGTAGAGACGGTCTTTGATGATGTCGAAGTAGCGCGCCGACAGCGTCACGGTGCAGAAGTTGTAGAGCGTGTGATAGACCGTGTGAAACTCATAAGCCTCGTATGAGGCGCGCACGCGCTCAACGACCGCATCCAACTCCGAGAGCGCCCAACGGTCTATCTCGTGCAACTCCTCTTCCGTGATGCGGTCGCGCGCCGGGTCGAAGCCGTCGAGATTGCCGAGCGCGAAGCGCGCCGTGTTGCGCATCTTGCGATAGGCGTCCGAGATGCGTTGAAGGATTTCCTTCGACAGGCGCATGTCCTCGTGATAATCCGTCGAGGCGACCCACAGCCTGATGATTTCCGCGCCCGACTCCTTGACCACTTCGTCGGCCGTGACGGCGTTGCCCGCAGACTTGTGCATCGCCTTGCCCTGCCCGTCAACCACCCAACCGTGCGTCAGCACCGTCCGATACGGCGCGCGGTCGTGTGCGGCAAGGCCGACCATCAAACTTGAGTTGAACCAGCCGCGATACTGGTCGCCGCCTTCGATGTAAACGTCGGCAGGCCAGCGCAAGCCCTCGTAGCGTTCGAGCACGGCGACCGAAGACGAACCGCTGTCGAACCAGACATCGAGAATGTCCGTCTCTTTCGTGAAGCGCGTGCCCGCGCACTTCGGACAACTGAAACCTTCGGGCAGCAGATACTCCGTCTCACGCGCGTACCAGGCGTCGGCCGACTCCTGCGCGAAGATGTCTGCAACGTGGTCGATGACCGACGGGTCGGCTATCACCTCCGCGCAGCCTTCGCAGTAGAAGGCTGGGATGGGCACGCCCCACACCCTCTGACGCGAGACGCACCAATCTGGACGCCCGGTGAGCATGTTTCTCATCCGGTCTTCGCCCCACGCCGGTATCCATTCGACGCGCGCCACCTCGCGCAACGCGCCCTCGCGCAGAGAGACGGCCTCGTGCGTCTCCTCGTTGTCCGTGAAGTTCGAGCGGTCGCGTCCGTCCTCGTCCTGCTCGACTTCGGCCTGAGTGCCGCGCGCGACCGTATCGAGAGAGATGAACCACTGCGGCGTGGCGCGGAAGATGACCGGGTTTTTGCAGCGCCAGCAATGCGGATAACGATGCGCGTACTCCTCGCTGAAGAGGAGCACGCCGCGCGACCTTAAAAATTCGACGATGCGCGGGTTGGCCTCAAAGACGCTCTGACCGGCGAACTCTGAAACGTCGGGCGTGAAGCGTCCGGCGTTATCGACGGGGCAGTAGATGTCGAGGCCGTAGCGCGTGCCGATGACGAAGTCGTCGTGGCCGTGTCCCGGCGCGGTGTGGACGAGTCCCGTCCCGGCCTTGCCCGTCGCGCGTCTGTCGCGCGCTTCTCTCACATCAAGCTCGGTTTCGGCGTCAGCCTCGCCGCCCAGCGTGACGTGCTCGCCGAGCATCACCAGACTCTTCCTCTCAAGCCACGCGTGGCGACATTCGAGACGGTCGAGCCGCTCGCCGGGAAAACGCGCGAGGACATTTAAAGGCGCGTCCGCCACGCTGCCTCCCACGTCGCCGCCGCTATCGCCATCGCGCCCTAAGCCGCACTTGCGCGCCACGTCCGAGAGCAACTCACTGGCGACGACGTAAACTTCGTCGCCGTGTTCGACCGCCGCGTACTCGAAGTTAGGGTTGACGGCGATGCCGAGATTGGCCGGGAGCGTCCACGGCGTCGTCGTCCAGATGAGGAAGAAGACGCGTCGGCCGGCGAGCGCCGGGTCGATACTTACGGGGTCGCTCACCAGCGGAAACTTGACGTAGACCGAAGGGCTTGTGTGCTCTTGATACTCGACCTCTGCTTCGGCCAGCGCCGTCTGGTCGTGGATGCACCAATAGACGGGACGCGCACCTTTGTAGACGTAGCCGCGTTCGACGAAGCGTCCGAACAGTCGCGCCGTCTCGGCCTCGTAGGTGTTCGACATCGTGAGATATGGGTTCTCCCAGAGGCCGAGGACGCCGAGGCGCTGGAAGTCGCGCGACTGCCGCTTCAAGGCGTCGGCCGCGTGCTCGCGGCAGGCGCGTCGCACGCTGACGGGCGGCATGTTGGCCTTCTTCGCGCCGAGCTTCTTATCGACATACATCTCGATGGGCAGCCCGTGACAATCGTAGCCGGGCACGTAGGGCGCGTCGTAGCCCATCATCGTGCGCGACTTGACGATGAAGTCTTTGAGGATTTTGTTGAGCGCCGTGCCGATGTGGATGTCGGAGTTGGCGTAGGGCGGCCCGTCGTGGAGGACAAACTTCTCGCGCCCGGAGCGCGCGGCACGGATGAGGGCGTACAAATCCATCTCCGTCCAACGCTTCAGGCGCGCAGGCTCGGTCTGTCCGAGGTTGGCCTTCTGCGCGAAACCGGTCTTCGGCAGATTGACCGTCTTCTTCAGTTCCAGTGGTGTTTCGGTCGACATAAAATCATCTCTTTCGCCAATCAACCATAGTAGCGCAAGCCGTGCCTGCAAACCAAAAGTAAAGCCCGAACTTCGCTCTCTCAGTAGGAGACGATAGTTCGGGCGGGTTGCGCCTGTGTTAACAGTGGGGAAGTTCAGCCGATGAACATCTCCTCGTCTCCGTAGGTCTGGTCAATCTGTTTGGGAGCGGGGGCGACGAGCACTTCCAGACCGCGCCGTACCCCCGCCATAATCGCCGCGATTTCACGCGCCGGGCTGACAATCTTCGACTGGATGAAGAGGGTGGTGGCGGCGAACTGCTGCTGCGTCTGGTCTATCGTGCGGCCGATGGACTCGACCTTCTCGTGCGCCATCTCGGCCGAGAGTCCGACTATCTGCTTGAGGTCGCGCACCTCTTCTTTGACGAGCGCCATCGACTCTGAAAAGTGCAGCGAGGCGGTCGTCAGATGCCCGGACATGAGACTGACCTGCTCGGCCACCTCGCGCCCCTGCGCGGCGATTTCGCGCACCTGGTCTGTCAACGCGCCGACGCGCTCGACCAAAGGCTGCACGCGTCGCTCAACGCTCGTCACCGTGCGGACGACGCGGCTGACGATGATGGCGATGGCAATCATCGCGCCGGCGATGACGACGAACGAGACGGCGATGACGATGGCCGAAACCATCGTCCAGAAGGCCACGTCGCCCGCGCCCGTTTGTAACGCCGGAAAGTTCATAAGCTGCCTAAGAATTCTGTTCGTGCTCGTAGTAGGTCGGAGCGGGTTCCATCTGCGTCGATTCGGTTCGACGCTTCTCTTCGGTGTAGGCGCGTCGTCCGGCCTGAATGGCGGCCGAGAGATGTTCGCCGCGACGCGCGACGGTCTCACGCGCGCGCTGCGACGCCGCCTCGTAATACTCGCCCGCGCGCGCGCCCACCTGCGTGCTCAGTTCGCGTGTGCGGTCAACGCCTTTGCGCGTCGCGTCGGCGATGTCGCCGCGCAACTCGCGCCCCGACTTGGGCGCTAACAGGAGCGCCACGACCGCCCCGACAGTGCCGCCGATGACGAAGTAGGCGAGCCGCGTCGCGGCATCTCCCGCGCCGTCGCGCGACCTCTCTCTGACTCTCTGCATGGCTCTCTCTCTCCTCGCGCGAAGCCCTCCGGCCTCGCAGATTTTCATCACAAAACGTCGAACACTATCCCGTCCGAACTATAACAAAGAGGCGCGAAGCGGCGCAATAAATTAAGGCAACACCTACTCCTCAACTTTGCATACAGACGCGCACAGACAACAAAAGAGCGACGCCGAACGGTTCACCGCCGCGCTCTCTCAGAGATGACGCGCGTCGAGCGTCGCGCACAGCAGGCAAAGATATAAGGATGCGCGGTTGCGTCTCTGTTGCGCGTCGGTGTGCTGCTCGGAGCAGCATTGAAGAGCAACTGTAACTGCTTATTCGTACTGTTGGAGTTTGCGGTAGAGGGTTTTGCGGCCGATGCCGAGGGCGCGTGCGGCGCGCGTCTTGTCGCCGCCCGTGTAGTCGAGCGTAGCTTCGATGGCGCGGCGCTCGATGTCGTCGATGGTCGAGGGCACTTCGATTTCGAGTTTGACGGGGCGGCCTTCAGAGGCGGCGCGCTCGCGCTCGCGCCGCGTCGAGGCACGTTCCTCGCGCGGGACGCGGCTGATGGCTTCAGGGAGGTCGTCGAGTTCTATCTGTCTTCCCGAAGCGATGATGACGGCGCGCTCGATGGCGTTTTCCAGTTCGCGGACGTTGCCCGGCCAGTCGTAAGCGTTCAAAGCCTGCACGGCCTCTTTCGAGATGCCGGAGACGAAGCGGCCGGTCTTGTGTTTGTAGTGTTCGAGAAAGTGTATGACAAGCGTGTGGATGTCTCCGGGTCGCTCACGCAAAGGCGGCAGGCGGATGGGGAAGACCGAGAGACGGTAGAAGAGGTCGCTGCGGAACGCGCCCTCGCGCGCCGCGCGTTCCAAATCGACGTTCGACGCGGCAATCACGCGCACGTCCGTCTTCAACACTTCGCTCCCGCCGACGCGCGTGAACTCGCCATCCTGCAAGACGCGCAGCAGACGCACCTGCGCCGAAGGACTCATCTCTCCGATTTCATCCAGAAACAGTGTGCCGCCGTCGGCCTCCTCGAAACGGCCGCGCCGACGCGTGTGCGCGCCCGTAAACGCGCCCTTCTCGTGTCCGAAGAGCTCGGATTCGAGCAGGGCTTCGGGAATCGCGCCGCAGTTAATCTTGATGTATGGGTTGTCCTTGCGGCGCGAGTTGTAGTGGATGAGATTGGCGAGCAACTCCTTGCCCGTGCCCGACTCGCCCTGCACGAGCACGGAGGTCTGCGTGTCGGCGACGTTTAAGGCCAACTCTATCGCGCGACGGATGGCGGGCGTCTGCCCGATGATGCGCGCTTCGGTATGACGCTCGTCGAGCACGCTTCTCAGCCGCATCACTTCGGCCGACAGTTGGTCGCGCTCTAAGGCCGTGCCGATTTGCACGGCGATACCTTCGACGAGCGCAATCTCGTGCTCTTCAAAACCTTCCTCGCGTCCCTGACTCCAAACGAAGCCGAGTTGTCCGAACGTCTGCTCGCCGATGCGGACGGGGGCGACGAGCGCGGCGCGTCCGCCGAGCGTGGCGTTGAAGGCGAGGCGAATCGGCGGCGGCAGTTGCGAGTCGAGCAGGCGCATCGTGCGCCCTTCGGCGAGCAGACCGGGCAGACCGGGAAAGGCCGTGATGTCAATCGCGCGCCCGTGCGTCTCAATCAACTGTCGGACGCCCTCGGTCGTCGCGTGCGGCGCGGCCTTGAAGGCAACGAGGTTGATGGACTTGCCCGAAGGGTCAACGACGCCGAGCGCGCAGTAGTCTGCGCCGACCAGAGCGTTAGCGCGTTCGAGCACATGCGAGGTGACTTCGCGGAAGTCCGAGCGTGCGTTTAAGGTGCTGGCGATTTCGAGCAGAGCGCGCGTGCGGTCGGCCTCACGCTGCTTGTCCGTAAAGAGGCGCGCATATTGATAGCCGATGCCGATTTGCTGCGCGATGGATTGAAGAAAAGAGACCTCTTCGTCGAGCCAGTGGCGGACGGCGCGCGTCGTGTGCAGGCCGACAAGGCCGAGCACGCTGCCGTCGAGGACGACCGGGACAATAAGGAGCGAGCGCGTGCCGAGACTCGTCGGGAGCAGACCGACGCGCGGGTCGAGACCCGGCGCGGAGGTGTCGTCGAGGCGGATGGGCTGCGCGAGGTTGAAGCGTTCGCCGAGTTGATGGAAATCGACGGGGATGGTCGTCCCCAGACTCGAAGGCACGTCTTCGGCGGCGCGCCATTCGTGGCTGATACGGAGTTCTCCGGCCGCCGCCAGTTGAATCACATCGCAGCGGTCAACATCCATCATCCGCCCCAGTTCGGCGACGACGGCGCGGAGAAAGCGGTCGAGGTCAATCTCGGAATGAATCTTGGGCGCGAGCCGGTTGATGATGGCTTCGCGCGCCTCGTGCATCTTGATTTTGCGCTCCAGCGAGAGCGTCTGCACAGTGGTTGAAGACATGGGACTTTGCAGGGACACAGGCCGTCGGTCTAGCTCCTTCCGCAAAAGTCCGGCGCGCGCATGTGGGTGGTGGCGAAAAGGGTTTCGAGGAGAGGCTCGCCCTCAACGGATTTTTGCGCTTGATGCCGGCAGCAGTTGTTCGTCGGGCGCAAATCATAGCGAAGCGAGCGGAAGAAGGCAAAAGGCAAAAGGTAAAAGTGAAGAGGGAGAGCAACGCTCCTCATGCCTCTTCACTCTTGCCTTTTACCTTTTCTACTTCGAACTTCTTTACTCGGCCTGCGCCAGTTGCTGAGACGTTGCCGCCTTCGGCGTCAGGCGAAACGCGACGCGCGCTTCTTCAGGAGAGAGCAGCGGATGATATGTCTTGCCGTAACGACCGGTGATGATGCGCACGTACTTCTGCGTCTCTGCGAAGGGCGGCACGCCGTCGTGCTTATCGACGTTGCCTTCGCCCGCGTTGTAGCCAGCGAGCGCCAGCACCACATCACCGTTGAAACGCTTGAGCAACCAGCGCAGGTAGCGCGTGCCTGCATCGACGTTCTCCTGCGGGTCGTAGACGTTGTGGCAGTTGAAGCGCTTGGCCGTCGCCGGCATCATCTGCATCAACCCTTGCGCGCCGACGTGCGAGCGAGCTTCGTTCTTGTACTTCGACTCCTGCCAGATGACCGCGTGAATCAGTCGCGGGTCGACGCCGTAACGCTCGCCCGTGCGATAGATGATGAGGTCGAGTTTGCGGTCGCCCGAAGAGGGAATGTCGGCCGGGATGAAGTCTTCGTCTAGCGCCTGCGTGCGCTCTGCGGCCGAGACGGTCGGGGCGACGGCGCTCGTCAGAGAGCTATCGGAAATGTTCGTGAAAAAGAACAGTGCGAGCAGCGCGAACGAGATAAATTTAAAAGAGCGAAACCGGGGAAACTGCCGGGAATTATGCATCACTAGGTCGTTCTCCATGTGCTGGTGGTGGCCGTCCGTTACCTTCAGGCCATCGTCAGTTGCAACAGGCTTTTCTCGATGCTTGCTGCAAAGCTTGGGGGCTACGCATGGCGGAAACGATCTTGCAAAAGTCTTATAAAGAACTTGCGTTATCGAAACCGAGACTAAGATGGATGAAGTGTCCCATCGGTTGCTCCGGGCGCACTGAAAATATGCGGCTAAGTCCTTTAAATGTACGTATTTAAATCAACCGCCTGTAAGTCACTGAAAGCTAAAAGCTTGCCTCTTTAATCGTTCATCTTGAGAGCCGTTTTAACGCGATATCGGGTCGCGGGGCGTATTGAAGGCAGACAAAAAAGGCGGTTTCAGACGAAAAAAAATTGTGGCCTTGGCGGCGCGCGCAAACCTGTACCCTCTCGGTGCATCAGAATGAATGCAACAGGCTTGCAATGATTTTGCGCCGGAAAAAATTCCTACGTATAATTCGGCCTGAGCATCTCTCAAGACACGCGGATTTTTTTATCTTTCAGAAGAGGGCTGACAAAACAGTTATGCCGATTTACGAATACACCTGTCAGAAGTGCCACGCACACGTCGAAGTCATGCAGAAGGTCTCCGACAAGCCGCTCACGCGCCACGCCAAATGCGGCGGCAAACTTGAGAAGCAGTGGTCTGCGACGAGCTTTCAGTTCAAGGGCGCGGGCTGGTATGTGACCGACTACGCCGGAAAGAAGTCCGACGCGAAGGAGTCTGCGGAGACGAAAGAGACGAAAGAGACGAAGGATACTAAGGAGACGGCGGTCGCCTCAGAGAAGAGTGCGACGCCTGCGGTCGAGAAGTCGAAAGAGAAGAAGCCGAAAGCGTCGGCCGCTGCCGCGTCGGGCGATTGAAGTGAGCGAAGCGGCCGCGCCGTCAGGGCGTCTGTCAAACTCGGTCGCGGCGCGCGTCTCGTGTGATTGGTTAACTGAATAGTTTTAAGGAGCAAGGACGATTTCAGGCATGCAGCCAAGATACAGTTTTTTCCTCGCGCTGCTGCTCGTCTGCGGCGCGCTCGTCGCATCGGCGGGGGGTCAGGCCGGACGGCGCGGAACGCCCGCCGGAACGGCCGCCGACCGCAGCATCCTGATTAACGTCTTCGCCACACGCGCCGACGGCTCGGAGCGTCCCGTCACGGCCAAAGAAGTGTCGCTCTACGACGGCGGGATGGAGCAGACCATACAGACCTTCACGCCCGACCCCGGCCCGGCGCGCATCGTGCTCTTAGTTGACAACTCTCTCGGCCTTCGCGCAGACGTGGAGAAACTCGCGCAGGCGACGCGCGAGTTTGCCTACGAGATTTACGAAGGCGACCAGGTGATGATTGTCGGCTACGACGAGAACGCGGAGATTATCGCTGACTGGACGGACGATGCGAAGAAGGTCGAGGCGTCGCTGCCGCAGTTTCGCAAGCGCGGCGAGCCGCATCTCTTCGACGCCCTGCGCGCCGTGACAGACCAAGCACTGCAACCCTTCGCGGGCGGCCACCGCAAACGCGTCATCGTGCTCGTCGCAGACGGTCTCGACCGGGGCAGCAAGACGAAGTTCGAGTCCGTCCTCGCAGACCTCCAACGTCAGGACATCACGGTCTACGCGCTGCAACTGCCCGACCGGACGGGCGGGGCGCTCAGGCGCGACAAGCCGAAACCGAATCAGGTCATCCGCCAACTCGTCGAAGGCACGGGCGGCCGCATCCTCTCCGTCAACGAGCCGCGCGAGGCCGCCGCTTCCATCTGCGACGAACTACGCAAGCACCGCTACGTCCTCGGCTACACGCCGCGCAGCATCTCCTACCACGAGAATCGACGCCTCCTCCTCATCGCCGCCAACGGCATCGACGTCCGCCTCAAGGCCACCCAGCCAAGCCAGTGACTCAAGAGTGATAGCTGATAAGTGATAAGTGATAGGTGATAGGTGATAGGTGATAGGTGATAAGTGATGGGTGATAGGAGATAGGAGAAATCCTGTCTTCTTCCTATCACCCATCACCCATCACCTATCACTCTTTTCTTATCACCGTTTTTTCGAGTAGATGAGAAACATGACGGCCATGATGATGGCGAGCAGTAGTTCGAGGAAGAGGAAGAATTTCCAGTTGAAGGTGCCATCGTCGTTGTAGGCGTCCTGACGCAGGACGAGTGTGCCGACGAGGAAGCCGGTGGCCGTCCAGATGATTTGCCGCTTGGTGTCCCACATCAGACTTTGGACTTCAGTTTGAGGAGACGTTCGGCTGCCGCGTCGAGCGTCTCGTCGCGTTTGCAGAAGCAGAAGCGCACCTGTTGCGCGCCGAGTTCGGGGCGGCTGTAGAAGCTTGAGCCGGGAACGCAGGCGACGCCGACCTCGCGCACGAGATGGCGCGTGAACTCCACATCGTCGGAGAAGCCGAAGGCGCTGATGTCGGTCATGATGTAGTAAGCGCCGTCAGGCTCGTAGACGCGAAAGCCCGCCTCTTCGAGCGCAGGTAGCAGGCGCGCACGACGCGCGGCATATTCCGTCTGAAGATGCGCGTAATACTCGCGGGGCAGGCGCAAGGCGTATGCGCCCGCCGACTGCAAGGGCGCGGCCGCGCCGACCGTCAGAAAGTCGTGGACTTTGCGTATCGCGTTCGTTATCTCCGGCGGCGCGATGCAGTAGCCGACGCGCCAGCCCGTCACCGAGTAGGTCTTCGACATCGAGTTGACGATGACCGTGCGCTCGCGCATCCCTTCGAGTTGCGCCATCGAGATGTGTGCGACCTCGTGCCCGGCGCGTGGATAGAGGATGTGCTCGTAGATTTCGTCTGTGAAGCAGAGCGCGTCGTGTTCACGACAGAGCGCGGCGATGTATTCCAGTTCGTCGCGCGTGAAGACCTTGCCCGTCGGGTTGTTGGGGTTGCAGACGATGATGGCTTTGGTGCGCTCGTTGAAGGCGGCGCGCAGCTCTTCGCGGTCGAAAGTCCAATCGGGCGCGCGCAAGGGGACGTAGCGCGGGCGTGCGTCGGAGAGTATCGCGTCGGGCGCGTAGTTTTCGTAGAAGGGTTCGAAGATGACGACCTCTTCGCCGGGGTCAACGGTCGCCATCATGGCGGCAATCATGCCTTCGGTCGAGCCGCAGGTGACGGTGATTTCGCGTTCCGGGTCAATGTCGAGTCCCAGATACCATTTCGTCTTTTCGGCAATCGCCTCGCGGAAATCTTTCGCGCCCCACGTAATCGCATACTGATTGATGTCTGACTCGACGGCGCGCATGGCGGCGCGCTTGATGTCGTCGGGCGCGGAGAAATCGGGGAAGCCCTGCGAGAGATTGACCGCGCCGTGCTTGAGCGCCTCGCGCGTCATCTCGCGGATGACGGACTCTGTAAACAGGCTCGCCTTACGCGAGACGTGACGGCGTGGTGAAGATGCGACGGATGTCATGTGATTAAACTCCGCGTCGGACGGGTTCAGGGTCAGAGCGTGCGTGAGACGGCATGCTCTCACAGAGAGCCTGCGGAGGACAAATGCAGCGGGCGCGGGCGCTCGGACGAGCCTGTTGCAGTTTTTGTGAAACGTCTTCGCAGACGGGTGATATAATCCGCCGCGCACAGTTCTCATCCTCGCTGCATCCTCGCGAATCTCGTCAACCTCGCAAACCCCGGCGCTCCTCGCGCGTCCCCAATCTGACAGAGAACTCGTCCATGCCCGAACGCGTGCGCGGAGGCTTTAGGCCGATGACGACACGTCGCCAGCCCGTCGAACTCTACTGCTTCTTTCTGCTCTTCGCAGGCTTGAGCCTCGCGCTCCCGCCGCTCCTCTTCGTCACGCCGCAGACGCCTCTGTGGGTGTTGCTGTTTCTGGAGTTTCTCGTCCTCGGCGTCGCGTTGGAACTGTCGGAAATCCTGGCGGCGGCAGCCTGCGGCGTGCGCGACCTGCCGAAGCTCGAACGCCTCCCGGAGTTTCCGCCGGTGGCCGTCCTCTTTCTCGTCTGCGACGACCTCGTGCCGCACGCGCTTGAGAGACTCGTCGCCCTCGACTGCCCGCAGGCAGACCTGTTCATTCTCGACGACTCGACCGACGCGGCGACGCGACGCGCGCTGGACGCGACAGGGTTGCGCGTCGTCAGGCGCGAGCGTCGCAGGGGCGCGAAGGCGGGCAATCTCAACCACTGGCTGCAACGCTACGGCGCGCGTTACAAATACTTCCTCGTCCTCGACAGCGACAGCATCATCCCCGCAGGCTTCGTCGAAGCCATCTTGACTTACGCCGAACACCCGGAGAACGCGCGCGTCGCTATCTTCAACAGCCTGCCGGTCTGCTGGAACACAGACCTGCGTTTCCCGCGTCTGCTGGCGACGCACACGCCGCTTCGCAATTGGAGCCGCATCCGCCTCGCCAACCGTTCCGACGCGGTGCTCTCGAACGGCCACAACAACCTGCACCGGACGGAGGCAGTCATCCGCGTCGGCGGTTTCGATGAAGCGTTCGTCGCCGAAGACATCGCGCTGACGTTGAAACTGCTGCGCGCCGGTTACACGTCGCGTCTGGTGAACCTGCGCGCCTTCGAGGCCGAGCCGGAACACGTCTTCAGTTACGTGCGGCGGCTGGCGCGTTGGGCAAGACAGAACGTGCAGATTCATCGCGCCGACTGGCAGGGGATTCCGCTCTCGGTCAAGTTCGAGATGTTCAAGCTGAATTGGTGGTACATCAGCTTCTTCTTTTATCCGGCGTGGGTCGTGCTGGCCGTCTGGAGCAGGCGGACTTCGCAGACGGACGTGCGCCTCCTGTGGGAAATCATCGCGCTCGACGGCAGGCAGGCGTTCTCTCTGTTTGCGCCGTCGCTCGCCGTGCTCCTGCTCGCACTCTCGCCCGTCCTGCTGAGAGTGCCGCTCTTAATCAGAGAGGGGATTCGTCTGCGCGACTACGCGGGCAACTGTGTGCTCTCGATGGCTATCGCCGCCTATGCGACGCCTGCCGTCTGCCGCGCGCAAGCCCGCGCAGCCGTCTCCGACGCGTGCGACTTCGAGGTGACGGACAAACGCGTGCGCCGCGTCACGCTCGGCGCGCTCCTGATGTCTGAGAGGCTGCTGATTCCTTTCTGGCTCTTCCTCTCGGTCGGCTTCTGGTTCAACCGTGTGGCGTTGGTCTTCTCCTCGCTCTGGTTCTTCTGCTCGCTGCTCGCGCCGCTGCTCATCTACTGCTTCCACGAACGTCGCCCGCCGAGCCAGTTCGGTCAACGACACGGAGGACAGCCGTGACGATTAAGGAACCGCCCGACGGGGAACGGGACAAGGACGAGGTCGAAGCTTCAAGGCCGGGCGTGCAAGGGCCGGGGCTTTCAGACCCGGCCGTGCAGAACCTCATCGTAGGCATCGTGACGACGCTGCTCGCAGCACAGTTCGCCGTCGTGATGCCCTTCTGGCTGCGAGCCATACTCGGCGCGTTGACGCTTCTGGGCATCCTGATTATCGCCAGACGGCTTGTGCTTGGCGCGGCGAATCTGTTCCGCATGGGAACGCTGCTGTTGAAAAACTCATGGCAGTTCGTCCTCGGCGGGGGCATCACGTTTGGCCTGATGACGCTCGGCATCGGGCTTGGATGGATTGCGCCGGAGGGAGTGCCACGCGAAGTGCTTGAGGCGCGCAGGGAGATTATGGAGATTGACCGCGCGCTCTCGGAGGGCAGAGTCAAACGTTGGTGGGCGGCCGAGGAGTCGGCTCCCGGCGAGCCGCGCAGGCGTCTCTACATGCGCGATAACGAAGTGGTCGTGGCAGAGAATCTGGAAGGTGGCGGAGATGTGCTGCGGACTTATCTGAAAAACGGACGGCGCATCGCAGAGGACGTGCGGGGCACGCTGACCGAAGGCTTCGCGCGCCGTTACTATCGGGGCGAATGTAATTTCGCCACAGACTACTACGACGCTGCCGAGCGTCACCTCTACCTGCTCTACGACGCGGACTGTCGTGGACGACCACAGGTCAAAGACATCAGCGCGCCGAGACTTTCCGTGCCTGCTCCGGTCTTCACTTACCGCTGACAGGCGGCGAGGAGATAAGCGATG
>DASZCR010000073.1:0-6881 GCA_035942915.1 Pyrinomonadaceae bacterium
CCACTGACTACCGTCTACCGGCCACTGCTTTTTATGGTTCAGACCGCAGAGGAGAAGCGCGAAGGGGTCGAGGGCGGGGAGGCCGCGGGGCCGCCGCGCGGGCTGCTGCGCGAGTATTTCGAGTCGGCCGTCGTGACGGTCATCATGGCGCTCTTCTTCATGACCTTCGTCGCGCAGGCCGCCTCCGTCCCGACCGCCTCGATGGAGAACACCATCTTCGTCGGCGACCACTTCCTCATCAACAAGTTCATCTTCGCGTCGGGGCCGCACCTGCCCGTGCTGCCGCAACGCGAGATTCGGCGCGGCGACATCGTCGTCTTCAAATATCCTTCGAGCAAGGGCACGAACGACAAAATCATCCAGTACAAGACGCTCTACATCAAGCGCGTTATCGGGCTGCCCGGCGAGACGGTCGAGGTGCGCGGTGCAGATGTCCTCATCAACGGCCGCGTGCTCCCCGAACGCCGCGTGACGACGTTTGACCCGGCCAGAGGGAACGACGGCGCGGAACTCAAAGAACTCGACAACCCGCCCTTCAAAGAGGGCGAGACGCACACCGTCTATCACACGCCCGAAACGATGTCGCCTCCGGATGGGCGCGCGCCCTTCGTCGCGCCCGATTTCACCTACGCCGTGCGCGGCCCCGAACGCATCCCCGAAGGCTCTTACTTCGTCATGGGCGACAACCGCGAGAACAGCGCCGACAGCCGCTTTTTCGGGTTCGTCCCGCGCGAGTTGATTGTCGGCCGCGCGATGTTCGTCATCTGGTCTTACAACGAAAGCCTGCCGAAGAATCAGACGCCGTTTGTCGGCCCACTGCTCAACATCTTCCGCAACACGCGTTGGAGCCGCACCGGCACGCTCATCAAATAACACTCCTTCCACCGCCCGGACGCGTCCAGTATCTTGTAGCTTTCGCACGTCCAACCACAGCGCCTTGTATATTTTCTGGTTGACGACTTAAAGTAACTTCTGATAGCATCCGCCGCGACTCCGCAATGGGCTTGGGTTTAACGGCTTCGTCCCCGTGCCTGCAACCGTCAACAGCTTGAGATTTTCGTAGGAGGCTCCTCCAACATGCAGTGTGCCGCGTGCCGCGCCGTCTATTCCAACGGGCTTGAATTCTGTCCCCGTTGCAAGCGGCCGGCCTCGTCCGCTTCTTCCCCTGCCCCGACGTCCGAAAAGAGCGTCGCTGCCGACAAGAAGGCCGCGCCGCGCAAAGCTTCACGCACCGCTTCGGCCGCTCCTGCCGCACAAGCCTCCGAAGTTGCTGCGAGCCGCGCCGTCGGCGGGAGCGAGGCAAACGCCGTCGCAGCCCCGCCCGCGCCGCCCGCCGCAGCCGCTTCGACGCTCATCGAATTCCCCGGCACGGCGCGCAACCGCCCGCAGTGGCGCAAGGACTTGAGCGAGCGCGTGCGTGAGATTCAGGCGCGACGCGCACGCGAGGCCGCGCTCGAATCCGAATCGGCGACCACCGTGCGCGCCGAACGCGCGACCCATCCGAACGGCGAAGCGACTACGCACGCAACTTCGGCCGAAGCTCAAAGCGCGCCTCAACTCGGACTCGTGCCTCCGGCAGAGACTCCTGAGATGAACCCGATTGTCGCCGCCGCGCTGCGCCGCATCGAGCGCGCACGGCAAACTCCGCCGCCGCCGCCCGTCACGCGTTCGTCCGGCAGGGGCGCGGCCGCGACGGCCGTCGCGCGCGTCGTCGAGGAGCAGTACGAGGCGCAGGCCGAGTCGGTCATCGAGTCCGAGTCGTCGCTGCGTGCAGACAGTCAGGCGCACGCCTCCGGCCTCGTCGTCATCTCGGCCGCGCAGAGCGTCAAGGTCGAAGCGACTTCTGGGGCAACGTCTGTGCAAGACGACACGCAGAAGAGCTCCGCAAGCGTCGCACATGCAGAATCGGCCGCGCCGCAAGCGACAGCCGCGACGACTTCCGCAGACACGTCGGCACAGACCGGCAAAGCACTCTTCACGAACGAGCCTGCGCCGTCTGACGCGCCGGAGCAGAAGCGCGCGAGCAGTTCGCCGGAACGCGAGACGAAGCCGCTGCCGAGACGCATCCCCAACCCCATCATCGACGACTCGACTTTGACGCGACTCGAAGCAGAGATTCTGCCGCCGGTCGTCTCCGCCAGAGACGCCTTTGACGACCGCGCGCCGCTCGCTTCGCGTTTCGTCGCCGCGTTCCTCGACCTCCTCGTCGTCGCCTTCCTCGCGTCGCCCTGTGCCGCCGTCATCGAACTGACGAGCGGCAACTGGTCAGACCCGCGCGTGGCGGCCACGATGGGCGCTATCTTCATCCTCGTCATGTTTCTCTATCAGACGGGCGCGACGGCGCTCGCCGGGCGGACGCTCGGCATGAAGATGCTCTCGCTGCACACGGTCGATGCCGAATCGGCGCTCTCGCCGACGACCGGACAGTCCGTCCGCCGCGCGCTCATCTACATGCTCTCGCTCGTCACCTTCGGTCTCGGCCTCATCTATGCGCTCTTTGACGCCGAAGGCCGCGCCGCGCACGACCATCTCTCCGGCACGGTCGTCGTCCGCGAATAGACCGCAGGTCAGACGCCAGTCCAAAGGTAAAAGGCAAAAGTTTCGAGCCTCGTGCTCTTTGACTTTTGCCTTTTACCTTTTTACTTTGGCCTTCAGTTATGAACGACCAGACCATTGCGGAGATTGTCGAGGAGTTGCGAGGGCTGCTCCTTGGGCGCGCGTGGGGCAAGGTCTTTCAGTTGTCGCGCGCCGCCCTCGCCATCGACTTTCGCACGGGCGACGGCCGCTATCTGCTCATCGCCGTCGAACCGGGCGACCCGCGTCTCTATCTGACGGCGCGCACCGTGCGCGAATTGGAACGTGCTTCGATGCAGCCGTCCGGCTTCGTCCTCGGTCTGCGCAAACAACTTTCAGGCGCGTCGCTGCGCGACCTGACGAAGGACACCGGCGACCGCGTCGTTCGCTTCGAGTTTGCCGCCCGCGACGCCATCGGCGACGAGCGACGACGCTTCCTCGTCGCACAACTGACAGGGCGCACCGCCAACCTCTTTCTGCTCGACGAAGCGGGTCGCATTGTTGACGCGCTGCGGACGTTGCCGCAAGGCGCGGGGCAGCAGGTCGGCGAGTTGTATGCGCCGCCCGCCGCGCAAGGCTCGCGTGCAACCGTTGCCGCGCACGAGCGCGCGACTCCCGAACGCGCCGGCTTCGCGACGCTCTCGGAAGCCTTCGACGCACACTACCGGCGCATCGAGCGCGAGCGCGCCTTTGATGCGCGTGCCTCAGCTCATCTGGCACGCGTGCGCGCCAGTATCGAGAAGCGTCGCAAACTCGTGCGCAATCTTGAACGTGACCTCGCCGCGCATGGCGACGCAGAAGCGCACAGACGCGTCGGCGACCTGCTGCTTGCCAACGTCTCGACGGCCGAGCGGCAAGGGCGGGTCGTGCGCGTGACCGATTACTACGCTGAGGACGCGCCCCTCGTCGAGGTCGAAGTTGAAGAGGGGCGCAGCTTGCAGGAGGAGGCCGCGCGGCGCTTCTCGCGCTACACGAAGGCCAAGCGCGCCGCGCAGGAGATAGACGCGCGTCTGGCCGAGACGCGGCGCGAATTGGAAGTGCTCGAAGCGCGTCGCCGGGAGCTTGAGCGCATCGCACAGACGCGCGACGAAGCGGCGCTCGCAGCCTTCGAGGCCGCCGCAGACGAGAAGGCGCGTGGGGCGGGTGCACGCCGTCACACACAGTCAAACCTTGATGCCGCGTCCGGCGTTGAGTCGGCGCGTGCGGCACAGCAACAGAAGGCGGCGGCCGTGCCCGGCGCGCGACGTTATCGTTCGTCTGACGGCTACGAAATTCTGGTCGGGCGCGGCGCGCGCGACAACGACCACCTGACCTTTCGCGTCGCGCGCTCGACAGACCTCTGGCTGCACGCGGCCGACTACCCCGGCTCGCACGTCGTCATCCGCAACCACGCGCGCGAACGCGACGTGCCGCACCGCACGCTGATTGAGGCGGCGCAACTGGCCGCACACTTCAGCCAAGCCAAGCGTGATGCCAAAGTCGCCGTCAACTACACGCAGCGCAAGTTCGTCTCGAAGATGAAGGGCGGCGCGCCGGGACTGGTGCGCCTGTCGAGCTTCCGCACGCTGCTGGTCGAGCCGGGCGAGCCGGGCGAGCGTTTTTGACACGTGAGAGGGCTGTTCCTGCGCGTAAAATTTACCGACACCCGCAAGATTCCCTGTCAGACTATTGACTTCGCCGCCCGTTTGATTTAGAAGTGCTGCGCTCGTTTCTCTACTGGAATCAAGCGGCTTCCCCGCCTTCTGGTCAACTACAACATAACAACGGCTCGCTAACTCTCGAAAGGAGACCACCCTCTATGCACAGGTTTAGGACTTTTCTATTCCTCACTCTCACACTTGCTCTTCTACTCGCTTCCCCCCTGCTCTACCGTTCGAGCCTTGCTGACAATGGCCCGCAGCACCGCGTCAGTTCCAACTCGTTCGGCGTTTCGGGCGGCAACGTCAACGACCGCTCGCGTTCGTTCTGTTGCAGCGGCACGCTCGGCTCGCTCGTGCAGGACAGCGCGGGGACGAGATACATCCTCAGCAACAATCACGTGATGGCGCGTTCGGACGCCGCCGCCATCGGCGAAGACATCTCGCAGCCGGGCATGATTGATGTCAACTGCCAGATTGCGGAAATCGTCGCCGACCTGAGCGCCTATCCGAGCGTGCGCACCTCCGGCGTCGATGCGGCCATCGCACAGTTGCGCCCCAACGCAATGGATGCGAGCGGCACGATTCTCGACATCGGCACCATCAGCAGCATCGTGCTTCCTCCGGTGATTGGCCTCCCCGTCCAGAAGAGCGGCCGCACGACCGGACATACGACCGGCTCGGTCAGTTCGATTAACACGTCCGTCAGCATTCAGTATCAGCAGGGCTGCGGCGGCGGCAAGAAGTTCACCGGCAGCTTCACCAATCAGGTCGTCATCAACAGCAGCACCTTTAGTGCAGGCGGCGACTCCGGCTCGCTCATCGTGAGTTCAGGCGCGTGCCCGCAGCCCGTGGCGCTCCTCTTTGCTGGCAGCAGCACGACGACCATCGGCAATCCCATCGGCACGGTGTTGAGCCGCGTGAGCACCGCACTCGGCCGTGAGGTCAGCTTCGTCGGCACGGCCTGCGGCACGACCACGTCCTCCACGTCCTCGACATCAGCTTCGGACGAAGGAGGCATCATGTCGAGAGTTCCGCAGGTGGCCGTTGACCGCGCGCGCGGCGTCAAGGAAGCCAACGAGCGCGTCCTGATGGCGCTGCCTTCGGTCATCGGCGTCGGCATCGGCGACGCGGGCAATGGCGACGCAGCCATCGTCATCTACGTTGACCGCACGACGGGCGTCCGTCCGGTGCTGCCGCGCAACCTCGAAGGCGTGGCCGTGCGCGAGATTCTCACAGACCCGTTTGTCGCCCGCTAGGCGCAACGCCCGTGCGCCGCGTCTCCCCCGGCGCACGAGACGGAAGAGGGCGGTCGCTTCAATCGAAGCGACCGCCCTTTTCATTTCCTTCCCTCTCCATTTCCTCCACTTCTCGCGCGGCCTCCACACAAACGCCAACACCGCTTTGCAATTTCGTCAAACCGATTCGTCTACACTGCACGCATGAGCAGTAACTTCATCGAATCTTTCGAGCAGCGGGCGGCCGAACTTCTGGACGACCTCGCCGATGCGGTTGTCGGCAAGGCTTCCGACCTGCGCGACGGGACGGAGCACGCAGGCGTCGTCCTGCCGCGCGACCTCTACGCGCACCGCGAGGCGCAGACCGAGTGGTGGTACTACACTGGACACCTGCAAACGACGGCCGGGCGTCGCTTCGGCTTCGAGTTGGTCTTCTTCAAGCGGCGGACAGACCTCGACCGCTTCGGCGTCGTGCCCCTGCGGCTGATTGCCAACCCGCTCTACCTCGCGCACTTCGCCATCACGGACGAGTCGCGCGCCTCTTTTCGCTACGCGCACCGCAAGAGCGCCAACAGTCTGCTCGACCCTCCGGCGCTGACGAGCGTGCGCCGCTTCTATCTTAAACTCGGCGACTGGACTGTCCGCGAGGCTCACGGCATCCACCTGCTGAGAGCGACGCTCGACGATGACCTCATCTTCGAGGCCGCGCTCAAGCCCGTGAAGCCGGCCGTCTTGAATGGTCACGAAGGCATCGGCGTCAGTTTCAAAGACAAGGGCGAGGCGTCGCGCTACTTCTCCTTCACGCGCATGGAGGCCGAGGGCGACATCACATGGCACGGCACGACGGAACGCTTCAAGGGGTCTGCGTGGATGGATAGAGAGTTCGGGACGTGGCGCACGACCGACAACCAGAAGGGTTGGGATTGGTTCAGCCTCCAACTCGAAACGGACGCGGAGTTGATGGTCTATCACATACGCGACCGGGAGGGACGACCAAGCCCGTTCTCAAGCGGCACATACGTTGACGCGGCGGGCAACTTTACGCACCTGACGCGCGAAGACTTCCAACTCGACACGCTCGGACACTGGCGCAGCCCGGAGACCGGCGCGGTCTATCCGAGCGGGTGGCGTCTGCGCGTCGAGCGTTTCGGAATTGACATGACCGTGACGCCGGTCATCAAGAATCAGGAGTTGGACACGCGCGGGACAACGATGATTGTCTACTGGGAGGGCGCGTGCGTCGTCGAGGGGCGGCATGGCGAACGCGAGACGCGCGGGCGCGCCTACGTCGAACTGGTCGGCTACGACCGCTCGCACGAGCGACCGTCGCTGACGGCCTTTCTCTTCGGCGGCGCGCTCGACCGACGCTGGCGCAGCATCTTCGGTTAAGTTCAACGCCGCGAAAGAGGCCGCCCCGCGCATTCCTGATAGG
>DASZCR010000074.1:0-5043 GCA_035942915.1 Pyrinomonadaceae bacterium
GTCTTATACCTCGACTATCACGAGTCGAAAAAGATGGACGAACACGGCAACGCGTTCAAGTATCGCGCCAAAGTAGGAGACGCCAAGGGAGCTAAGGTCGGGCGCTGGGCGTGGGACGTGTTCCTCGTCGCCGCACCGTAGACGCTCACCTTGTTCCAATCGCCACTCGAAGACGAACGCCCGCCCTGTTGATGAAACCGGGCGGGCGTCGCAATTTGAGGGGTGACGTGGGATATGAACGCAGCAACCGGCGCACATGACAACTCATCGAAGCGCAGCGCCGGATAACCCAGCTTTCATCATTCTTCCTTTAATTTATGAGCGGGGGTCATATCGTGCAGGCTCGGATTCGCTTGAGGAAGACGCATGTTCTTAAATCCCTCCTCGTGCTGATTGGCCTGCCTCTGCTCGTGGCCTGTGCCTACGCGCAGCCGGGCGATTATGAAAAGAGGCGTCCGCCGAGTGGCCTGCATCCCGTCTACCGGGACGAGCCTTCCGGCGAGAGACGCTTCGGGTTCATCGACAGGAGCGGGAAACTCGTCATCAAGCTCGGCGATATCTTCGAGGAGAAGTACGGATATATAGACAGGACGGGGCGCTTCATCTGGCGTCTGAAGTAGTGTCCGGCGCCCAGATTATCTTGAGCGGGAATCTCGCATCAGTTCGCTCCCTCGGATAGCGGAGCGCGTTGTTGACGTACCTGACGCCGTCGATGACGCTGTCGGTATTGATGTGGCTGTGTCCGAAGACGTGGATGGTAGATTTGAGCCTTCTGATTTGCCCGTCGAGCGGCGCGCACCCGGATACTTTGGGAAGATTCTTGAACCTCAGGTGCTCTCTGGCCGGGAGCAGGTCTCGCCTCGGCACGAAGTGAGAGAATGAGATGACCGGGGCGTCAAGGTGGCGGATGTGCGCCTCGTTCATGTCCAGAAAGTGCTGGCATACGTCACCGATGCCGGCAGGCCATTTACAGAAGTAAAAATCAGCCCACCCTTGCAGCTCTTCAAGGTCTCGGTCATCGTCGCTGTCGAAGGCGGAATCGTACCAGGAGAAGAGCGGGACGACCCAGAGGCCGTCTATCTTGACGGGACTCGTCTCGACGTTGATGCGGCGACACGTCTCCAACACCCTGCGGAGCTTTTCTATCGAATCATAATCCCCGTCGCGCACCCACAGTTCATGATTGCCGGGCACGTAGCAAACTTTCAGGAACTTCGAGCGAAGCAGTGCGAGCGTGTATTCGATGACCTCTAATTGGTCGGCGATGTCGCCCGCGACAATAAGCACGTCCCTGTTGAAAGTGTTGTCTGGCAGACGTTCGACGACGAGCCTGTTCTCCTTGAAATCCGTGTGCAGGTCTGAGATGGCGAAGACGCGCATGAAAAACTTTGCCTATGAGCCGGAGGTGTTTGATTGACTACTCTACCCGCGCGTCAACGTATTCGTAAAGTCTAGTTGTTCTTGACTATCGCAACGGCACGCAGAGGGCCGCCGCTGCCGCCTTTGATTTTCATCGGCAGGGCGATGACGTGAAAGCCCCGCGCGGGTAGCTGCTCCAAGTTGGCGAGGTTCTCGAAAGCAGGGATGTTACGCTCGAAGAGGATGCGGTGGCTCTCGAAGAGTTTCGACTGGCCGTAGTCAATGCTCGGCGTGTCGAGACCGACGGCCTTGACCGTGCGATTCTGTGTCAGCCAGCGCGCCGCGTCAGGATGGAGGCCGGGGAAGTGCAGCTTGGCGACGGCCTCAGGGCCGCGCTCGTCCGTCCCCATGTAGCTCTGTCGGTCAGGCCAGCGCCGCCCGAAGCCCGTGCGCAGGAGCAGAATCGAGCCGTCAGGGATGCGCCCATGCTCGCGCTCCCACGCGGCGAAATCCTCCACAGAGACTTGATAGTCCGCCTCGCGCCCGCACTTCTCCGACACGTCAACGAGGACGCCCGCGCCCAGTAGCTGTTCGAGCGGGATGCGCTCTGTCGTGTTGCGTCCCTCTGCGAAGTGTACGGGCGCGTCGAGGTGCGTGCCACCGTGTTCGGCGGTCGAGAAGTTGTTGGCGGCGTAGTAATACCCCTGCGGCGTCACGCCGTCGGAGACCTTCTCAAGCTTGAACCCTTCGGCCGTCGGCCAGAAGACGGTCTGCTCGTCGTAAGTGTGCGAGAGGTCAACGAGCGTGCCCGCGAACGGGTCGGGCGGGTCTGACTGGCAAGAGGCAAGGGAGAGGACAGAGGCAAGACACAGCGCGAAGATTCTGACCGTTCGATTCATCGGCATCGACCTCCGAACGAGAAGCGTCTGAGATGGCGAGGCGCGTCGGAGCTTATCCGAGAGAGCAGTCTGATGCAAAACTTCGGCTCGTGCTCACTTCGCCCGCAAGCCATAGCTGATGGCCGCAGTCACGCTTGGCTCCGTCATCCAAAGTGTGCTTTATCTTGGTCAGAAGCCTGATTTTGATGTTCAACGGAGAAATTGAAGTTATGCGATTAGCAACACGAATCGTTTGGCAGGTCGTGCCGCTGTGTCTTGTCCTGATGACATGCGCATCTGCTCAACAAGCGCAGACGGCGTCCGCTACGGCCGAGCAACGCGTCAGAGAAATTATTCAGTTGATTAACTCCGGCGACCGTCAGGCGGCACGCAGCTATATCAATCAAAATTACACAGCCTCCGCGCTCAAAGAAGAGTCTCTCGAACAACGCATCGGCTCAATTTCACAACTGTCTGACCTGACTCGCGGCGTCGAACTGCAATCTGTTAAAGAACCGAAACCGAACTCGGTGAGGGCGCTTGTCCGCTCAAAGCTGACGGGACAGTGGCGAGAGTTGAGCATCGAACTGGAAGCGAACCCGCCACACCGGATAGAGGGCTTCGATTGGGTCACTCGTCCGACCCCGGCGGATAAACAACCCGATAAGAAATTGTCGGAAAAGGAAATAGTACGTGAGCTTGAAGTCTTTATGCAGAAGTTGGCTACGGCCGACGTTTTTTCCGGCGTCGTGCTGCTCGCCAAAGACGGAAAGATTATCTTCAATAAAGCTTACGGCGAGGCGAACAAGGATTTCAGCATCCCGAACCAATTAGACACCAAGTTTAATCTGGCTTCCCTGAACAAGATGTTCACAAGTGTTGCCATCGCACAACTCGTCGAGCAGGGTAAACTCTCTTACGATGACCCGCTCTCCAAATTCATGCCTGAGTTCCCCGGCCGAGAGGCGGCGGAGAAGATTAAAATCAAACATCTGCTGACGCACACTTCCGGCCTCGGCGATTACTCTGTCAGCGCCTCACGTCAGGGCGTGCGGACGGTGGACGATTTTCTCAAATTAGCCAAGGAAGATAAGCTCGCCTTCGAGCCGGGCACTGACCAAGCCTACAGCAACACAGCCTTTCTGGTGCTCGGCAAAGTCGTCGAGAAAGTGACGGGACGAAGCTATTACGACTACGTGCGGGAGAATATTTACGAGCGCGCGGGAATGAGAAACACTGACGCTTACGATTTAGATTTGGTCAATAAGAATCTGGCCGTCGGCTATGAAAAAGATTACACCGACAGAGGCATCGTCTTTCGCAACAACATCTGCATGGTCGGTCATGGCGGCCCCGCAGGCGGCGGCTTCTCGACCGCCGAAGACCTATGGCGTTTCACCGGCGCGCTGCGTGCGGGCAAGCTGGTCGGAAACAACTACGCGCAAGCTATTCTCTCGCCAAAACCGGAGTTGAACTCGCCGACCTACGGCTACGGATTCAACATTCTGAACGGAATCGCCGGGCACAGCGGCGGCGATACCGGCGTTAACACAAATCTGGAAATGTTTCTCGACGACGGTTACACGAGCATCATACTGTCGAACTACGGCGGCGCGATGAGGCAGGTCAACATCAAAATTCGAGAGTTGATACAGGCCGGAAAATCAGCGCCGTCGGCGACACGTTGAGGAGGTGAGAATTTGCCAGTCCCGCGAAGGCGAAGAGCTCCGAGCCAGCCCTGCTCGCAATCGCCACCGGCTAATAGGGCGACGCCCCACAACTCATTCAACGCGGCCGCAGAACGCTGCATTGTCGAATGTCATAAAACCTTGACATCACTGATTCAGTGAAGCCATTAAACTATCCGAAACTTTAAATTCCAGATGCTATTTTTTAGGAGGTCATAGATGAAAGAAAGTCGGATGTCATTCGTGATAGCCGTTGTGCTGATGGCGGCCGGTACGGCTTGCGCGCAGGGCGGGCGCGACGCGGCTCAAACTTCCACTTCAAGCCCCACATCGACAACTTCAACTTCGCAATGCGCGCCGCTTGAGACCAGAACGGCGAACGTGCCGGAACAGAAACCCACCTTCCCCGCACAGACTCGCGCCTGTGCAGTGAAGTCCGGCGTGGCTTTCGACGTGACTGTTTTGGCGAAGGGGTTGGAGAGACCCTGGGCGGTCGAGCCGCTGCCGAACGGCGACCTGCTGATTACCGAAAAAGCGGGGCGGCTTCGCATCGTTTCGGCTAAGGGTGAAGTCGGGGAGCCAATCGGCGGCCTGCTGCCGGTCGGCTCCGGCGGGGTGTCGGCCGCGAGCGGTCAGGGAGGACTGCCGCCTATCACGGCGCGCGGTCAGGGCGGGCTTCTCGACGTTGCTTTAAGCCCGAATTTCGCCCAAGACCGCACCATCTTCTGGAGTTTTTCGGAGCAGCGTGAAGGCGGGAGTGGGACGAGCGTCGCGCGCGGCAGGTTAACCGAAGACCGACGCAATCTCGAACAGGTGCGCGTCATTTTTCGTGCTCTGCCGACTTACAGCAACGGCCTGCATTTCGGCTCGCGGCTCGCCTTCGGCCCCGACGGGACGCTCTACATCACGCTCGGCGACCGCTTCGACAGGCCGAATCGCCCGAAAGTGCAGCAGTTCGACAGCCATTTCGGCAAAATCATTCGCATCAATCCCGACGGTTCCGCACCTGCCGATAATCCTTTCGCCAAGCAAGCCGGCGCACTGCCCGAGCTCTGGGACCTCGGGCATCGAAACATTCAATCGGCGGCGTTCGACGAGCGGGGGCGGCTGTGGACGGT
>DASZCR010000075.1:0-6989 GCA_035942915.1 Pyrinomonadaceae bacterium
CGATGATGGCGCGCACGCGCGCGGCCTTGTCGTCGTGAGGCAGCGTCGGCGGGTGCGGGTTGCCAAGCTGCGCGGCGATGTCGTCAAAGAGCGAACCGTCCGTGTAGTCGGCGCGCTCTTCGGCGACGCTCCACACGACGCGTCCGCCGTAGGCTTCCCGCAAGGTGAGCGCAGCCTGCGTGGCGAGCGTCGTTTTGCCGACGCCGCCCGGCCCCGTCAGCGTGACGATACTGTTGCGGCCGGGGGCGAGCGCCTCGATGAGATGGTTGACGATGTTGCGCCCGTGTTTATCGACGCGCTCGACGAAACCGATGCACGGCGGGCGCAGCACGGGGTCGTGAACGGACGGCGGCGGCACGGCCAAGTCCTGTACGACTTTTCGGATACCTTTGACGATGTCGAGAAACGCCTCGTCGCGGTTCGACGAGAGCGTGACGGCCTTGGCGTCCGTGGGCAGGGCTTGAAGCTTGCTGAAGGGCGCGCCCTCCCAGTCGCAGGGGCGGAGAATGACGGGAATGACACGGGCTTCTCCGGCCTCGTGTCTCTCCATCGCGCGCTTTACCTCAACGTCGTTGCAATAGGGCGAGGCCATGAAGTCGGAACTGATGAGCAGCAGAATAATCTGTGCCGAGTTGAGGTGCTCGTCAATCTTGCCAGCCCATTCCGTCCCGGCCGTGATTTTCCGGTCGTGCCATCCCTTGATGACTCCCTGATGTTCCAGATTGGCGAGATGCTTGACCAACTCGCATCTCAACTCTTCGTCAAGATGAGAGTAGGAGTAGAAAATCTCGACGGCATTTGTGAGGCAAGAGGGCACGTGAGCGCAAACTCCTTTCCGAGCTTGCAGACAATATAGCAGTTATCCGCGTTCGGTCGGAGCATCGGCCTCTTGCCACGCTTTCCAGCCTCCGGCGAGGGAGTAGACGCGCGTGTAGCCCATGCGTTGAAGATTGTCTGCGGCGAGCGCCGAGCGATAGCCGCCGCCGCAGTAGAGGATAAGTTCGGTCTCTTTGTCAGGAATCTGCGTCTCGATGTCGCGCTCGATGATGCCGCGTCCCAGATGGACGGCCTTCGCGGCATGACCGGCCTGCCATTCGTTATCCTCGCGCACGTCAATGAGACGCGCACCGTCTCCGGCCGCGAGGCGTGCGCGCGCCTCTGCGACGGAGATTTCGCGGATGCGCGTTTTGGCGTCGTTGACGAGTTTGAGAAAGCCTTCTGTATGTTCCATCGTGTGGCTACCTTCGGCCGAGACGGCGGCGGCTCGTCCATCGCCGTGCGCGTTTGACTTTCAAATTCTCACTTTGTTACATCATACCGCTTCCGAAAAATCCTGTG
The DNA here is from genome assembly GCA_035942915.1 of Pyrinomonadaceae bacterium. Taxonomy (GTDB): domain Bacteria; phylum Acidobacteriota; class Blastocatellia; order Pyrinomonadales; family Pyrinomonadaceae; genus DASZCR01. The sequence goes on from DASZCR010000075.1 coordinate 1,339, forward strand.
GAGTGAACATGCGAAAAAAGAGAGCGCGTAAACTGCTCGTCGGGCTGGCCTGTGCTCTGGCGTTGACGGGCTGCGGCGACGGCGGCAACGGCGGCCGGAGCAACGTCAATACGAACACCACAGCGAACGCGAACACGCAGACCGGCGTGAACGCCGACGCCGCGACGACGGCCGGGGCAACGACGGCCGGCGCGACGCAGACGCCCGCGCCGACGGCTGCCGTCGTGGCGACGGCGAACACGTCGGGCGGCGAGGGCGAAAGCGTCGCGCGCGTGGTGGCCGAAGTCGCTTCGTTCACGGACGAGTTGCTGAGGAGAATCGAGGGCGCACAAGACCCCTCGACCGGGGTCGCCGAGGCGCAAAAGTTTTTCGACTCGCGCGCGCGCGAGATGAGAGCGCGCGTCGGCGCGGCCAGAGCCAGCGCGCAGGCGAGCGCAGAGGCGCGTCGCAGCCTGCTGGAATCCGAGGTTGATAACAGCGCACGCGTCTCCAATCTGCAAACGAAATATCTCGACCGCTCGATGAGCGACGCAGCCTTCAAGGCGCGGCTCGATAAATTGGTCGGCGACTACCGCAAGTTGTTCGAGAACTGAGCCGGTACGCGCGCGAATTGGAGTAACCGCCCGCGCCGTTCTATAATGCTTTCTTGAACAGCACCGAACAAGATTGCGGAGAGAAAAAGGGAGGCGCGGGGCTTGAAGTGCGCGCGTGCGGGTCAATGCGCGCCCGGCGAGGCTTCCGGCGCTCGCCCGTGACGCGAGAGGAGAGACGATGAAGAGAGACGAGTTGCTCGCACAGGTGCACGCCTCGCACGCCAAACTGACGGCCGCGCTCGACGGCCTCACAGACGAACAGGCCACGCGCACGGGACTCAACCCGCAGTGGTCTGTGAAGGACGCGCTGGCGCACATCACGGCATGGGAGTTGGAAGGCGCAGAGGCCATCCGGCAACTTCAGCAGGGGACGTACGAGCGCAAGCCTTTCAATCAGGAGACCATCGACCGCTTCAACGCCGAGGCCGTCGAGTCGCGGCGCGGCCTCACGATGCCGGAAGCGCGGCGCGAGTTCGACGAGGCGCACGCCGCCTTCGTCCGCCTCCTTGAATCGCTGCCCGAAGAGGTCGAAGAACGCTCGCCCATCTACAAGTTCACCGAAGGCGTCGCCATACATCACCACGCACACCACGCGGCGCAAATCGAAGACTGGAAGAAGAATTTAAGTGATGGGTGATAGGTAATAAGTGATGGGTAATAAGTGATGGGTGATAGGAGAAATCCTCCTTCCTATCACCTATCACCTATCACCTATCACTTCTTGAGTGAGGAGAAGAACAATTGGCAACGGAACAGTTTGACGTGACGATTATCGGGGCGGGGCCGGGTGGTTACGTGGCCGCCGTGCGCGGCGCGCAGTTGGGGTTGAAGGTCGCGCTGGTCGAGAAAGACAAGCGTCTCGGCGGAACGTGCGGCCTGCGCGGCTGCATCCCGACCAAGCAGCTTTTGATGTCGGCGCACGTCTACGAGCAGATGCAACATGCCGCAGACTTCGGCGTGCAGGCCGGAGACATCCGTCTGGCCTTCGCCGACGTGCAGAAGCGCAAAGAGAAGATTGTGATGAAGAACGCCAAGGGCGTCGAATACCTGATGAAGAAGAACAAGGTCACGACGTTCAACGGCACGGCGCGCCTCGCGCTGCCCGGCAGGGTCGAGGTGACGGGCGGCGATGGCGCGACGCAGACCATCGAGACGAAAAACATCATCATCGCTTCCGGTTCGGTCGTGCGCCCCATCCCCGGCTTCGAGACCGACGGCGAGCGCATCGTCAACAGCGACCACATCCTTGAGTTGAAGGAAGTGCCGAAGTCGCTCATCGTCCTCGGTTCGGGCGCGGTCGGCGTCGAGTTCGCCTCCGTCTACTCGCGCTTCGGCGCGGAGACGACCGTCGTCGAGTTGATGCCGCGTCTGATGCCGCTCGAAGACGAGGAGATTTCCAAAGAGCTTGAGAAGTCTTTCCGCAAGCGCGGCATCAAGTCTCTGACGGGGACGAAACTCGAAGGCGTCGAGCGCACGGACGCGGGCGTGCGCGTGACGGGCAAGGATGCGAAGGGCGGCGATGTCTCGCTCGAAGCAGAGATGCTGCTCGTGGCCGTCGGCCGTATGCCCTACATCGAAGGGCTTGGACTCGAAGGGACGAAGATTCGCGTCGAGCGCGGCGCGATTCAGGTCGATGAGATGTGCCGGACGGACGAGCCGAACGTCTACGCCATCGGCGACGTGATACCGACGCCGTGGCTGGCGCATCTGGCGTCGAAAGAGGGCATCCTCGTCGTCGAACAGATTGCCGGACATCACCCGCAGCCGATAAATCTGCGTCACGTGCCTTCATGCACCTACTGCGACCCGGAGGTGGCCTCCGTCGGACTGACGGAGGCGAAGGCGAGGGAACTGGGCTACGACGTGAAGGTGGCGAAATTCCCGTTCTCGGCATCGGGCAAAGCGCGGATACTCGGCGAGGAGGAGGGCTTCGTCAAGGTCGTCAGCGAGACGCGTTACGACGAACTGCTCGGCGTCCACGTCATCGGCCCACACGCGACCGAGATTATTCACGAGGCGATTGTCGCCATGCACCTCGAATCGACCGCTGAGGAACTCGGACGCGCCATCCACGCGCACCCGACCGTCTCCGAATCGGTGATGGAAGCCGCCGAGGGCATACACGGTCTGACCATCCATATCTGAAGGGAGTGATAGGTGATGGGAATCAGTGATAGGTGATAAGTGATAGGTGATAAGTGATGGGTGATAAGAGAAAACCTGTCTTCTCTATTACCTATCACTTATCACTCATCACGCTCTTCTTATCACCTATCACCTATCACCTATCACCTATTATTGAGTCTTTATGAAGAACGGAACGCAACGCAAGAGCAGTTCGGGCGGGAAGGGCAAGAGTGCCCGCGAGACGACGAAGAAGGTTGAGATGGCTGAGGGCGTCGCGGTCGAGGAGTGGAGGGACGGCGTGCCGTCGGTTGACCCGCTCAACGAGGCGGGCGAACTTGTCTGCACGAGTGAGACGACGCTGACGAACGAGCAGATGCTTGAGCTTTACCGCTACCTTCAGATGACGCGTCTGGTCGAGGAGCGTCTCGTCAACCTCTATCGTCAGACGAAGGTGGTCGGCGGCGTCTTCCGCTCGCTCGGACAGGAGGCGACGGCCGTCGGCACAGCCTATGCGCTCGCGCCGCAGGATTTCATCGCGCCGCTCATCCGCGACCTCGGCGCGGTGCTCGTCAAAGGCATCCGCCCGCGTGAGATTTTCGCGCAGTACATGGCGAAGGCTTGGGGGCCATCAGAGGGGCGCGACCTCAACATCCACTTCGGCAATCTGGAAAAAGGCTTCATCGGCCCTATCTCGCACTTGGGCGACATGATTCCCGTCATGACGGGCATCGCGCTCGGCGCGCGGATGCAGAAAAGGGACGTGGTCACGGTCGCCTACATCGGCGACGGCGGGATGAGCACGGGCGCTTTCCACGAAGGCTTGAACTTCGCCGCCGTCCAACGCCTGCCCGTGATTATCATCGCCGAGTACAACTGGTACGCCTATTCGACGCCGACCTCGAAGCAGACGGCCGTCCGCCATCTGGCAGAGAAGGCGGCAGGCTACGGCATTCCCGGTCATATCGTTGACGGCAACGATGTCGTGGCCTGTTACGAAGTGACGAAGCGCGCCGTCGAGTGGGCGCGCGGGGGCGGCGGCGCGTGCATCATCGAGGCCAAGACCTATCGCCGCAAGGGTCACGCGGAGCACGACGACCAGCGTTATCTGCCTGAAGGCGAGTTGGCGCGTTGGGAGCGTCGTGACCCCGTCGAACGCTACGAGCGCCACCTGCTCTCAGGCGGCTTTGCCACGCGCGAACAACTCGAAGCGATTCTCTCGGACGTGCGCCGCGAGATTGAAGAGGATTCCGCGTGGGCTGAATCCTCGCCGATGCCCGACCCGGAAAAGGCCGCCTACGGCGTCTTCGACAACAGCATCGTTCCGCCCGCCTTCCGCCCGAAGGTGTTGGAGCGATAAGCACTCTTTGAAAATAGAAACGGCATGTCAACTGCGACCAGAAAAGAACAGAAATCGAGCCGACCCGAACGCGGCGGCGTGGCTACTTTCGTCGAGGCCATCCGGCAAGGGCTATGGGAGGAGATGGAGCGCGACCCCTCCGTCTTCATCATCGGCGAAGACGTGGGCGTTTACGGCGGCGCGTTCAAGGTGACGGACGGGCTGCTCGCAGAGTTCGGCGAGGAGCGCGTCATCGACACGCCCATCTCGGAGGCGGCGATTGTCGGCGCGGCCTGCGGCGCGGCGCTGATGGGCATGCGCCCCGTCGCCGAGTTCCAGTTCATCGACTTCATCTCGCCAGCCTTCGACATGCTGACGAACTACGCGGCCAAGTGTCGTTATCGTTGGGGAGCGGGGCTGCCGACGGTCTTTCGCGGCCCCTGCGGCGCGGGCGTCCACGCAGGCCCCTTCCATTCGGTCAACGCCGAAGCGTTTTTTCTCAACACGGCGGGACTCAAAATCGTCGAACCCTCGACCGCCTACGACGCCAAAGGTCTCATCAAAGCCGCCATCAGCGACCCAGACCCGGTTCTCTACTTCGAGCACAAGAAACTCTATCGCCTGCCGCGCTTGAGAGAGGCGCTGCCGGAGGACGATTATATCGTTCCCATCGGCAAGGCACGGACGGCGCGCGAGGGGCGCGACCTCTCCATCGTCACCTTCGGCGCACAGGTCTTGAACGCGCTCGACGCGGCCGAAGAGTTGGAGAAGGAGGGCTTGGACGTGGAGGTTATCGACCTGCGGACGATAGCGCCGATGGACAAGGAAGCGGTGCTCGCCTCGGTGAAGAAGACGAACCGCGTGCTCATCCTGCACGAAGCGGCGCGCACGGGCGGCGTCGGCGGCGAAATCGCGGCGACGATTGCCGAGGAGGCCTTCGAGTGGCTGGACGCGCCCGTCGTCCGCGTCGCCGCCATCGACACGCCCGTTCCCTATTCGCCGCCGCTCGAAGAGTATCACCTGCCGCAACTCAAAGACGTGCTCGAAGCAGCGCGCAAACTCGCGGCCTACTGACGGCGGTGATAGGTAATAGGTAATAGGTAATAAGAGACGAGTGATAAGTGATAGGTGATAAGAGACGAGTGATAAGTGATAGGTGATAGGTGATAAGAGAAGACGGATTTTCTCCTATCACCCATCACCCATCACCTATCACTTTTTACGGAGAACTTATGAGCACAGAAGTTGTCATGCCGCAGATGGGTGAGTCCATCGCGGAGGGGACGATTACGAGGTGGCTGAAGCAGGTCGGCGAGCGCGTCGAGCGCGACGAGCCGCTGTTTGAGATTTCGACCGACAAAGTTGACGCAGAGATTCCTTCGCCTGCCGCCGGGACGCTGACCGAGATTCGCTTCAAGGAAGGCGAGACGGTCGAGGTCAACAAGGTCGTGGCGATGATTGGCGACGGCGACGGAGCCGCGTCTGGTGCGTCTGCACCGGCGACGGAGGCCGCGCCGCAGCCCTCCACGCCTGCCGCGCCGCCCGCGCCCGCCAGTCAGGCCGCTGTCTCCGCACCGCCGCCGCCTGCTCCGTCC
>DASZCR010000076.1:0-1857 GCA_035942915.1 Pyrinomonadaceae bacterium
CGGCGTTTTCGTCTTTGCGCCTCGTCTCAGGCGAGGTTGATGCGGTCGTAGACTTCGCGCAGGGAGAGATTGCACGGGACGGACGAGAGTTCGACGGAGGCTTCGAGCGAGCGTATGTCGGCGAGCAGCCAGCGGCCGTCAGGCTGTCTGACGAACTGCTCGACGCGGTACTCATCCTGTGCGACGAGCAGGTATTCGGCCAGCGATTCAATCGAACGATACTGCGCAAACTTCTTGCCCCGGTCGTAAGACTCGGTGGACTCGGAGAGCACCTCGACGATGAGCGTAGGGTTGAGCAGCGTATCGACGTGCGCATCCTGAAACGCAGGCTCGCCGCAGACGACCACGACATCCGGGTACGTGTAAAGTCCGCCCGACGGTGCGTAGACGCGCATGTCGCTCCCGTAAGTCTCGCAGGGCTTGCCTTTCAACTGTTGGCTAAGTTCACGCGAGATGTTGGTGGAGATGAGGTTGTGCTCGCGGCTCGCGCCGGTCATCAGAAACATCTCGCCGTTGAAATACTCGCACTTCGTTTCAGACGCACGCTCAAGTGCCAGATATTCTTCAGGCGTGAGAAATGTTTTCGTCTGTGTCGACATGGCCTGAAAACCTCCCGGCTCACAGAGGTACTTTACACCAACGGCCGCCGGCTGACGCAAATTCTTGCCATGCGCTCAGTTAGTCTTCGGCGCGGTGGCGGGCGGGCAGGCGTAGACGGTGGCGCGGTTGAGGCGGACGGGTTTGTCGGGCTTGTCGCCGGAGCCGGGCATCTTGTTGATGGCGTCCACGACTTCCATGCCGCGCGTGACGCGGCCGAAGGCGGCGAACTTGTTATCGAGGTGCGGGGAGTCGCCGACGAGGATGAAGAAGTGTGTGGTAGCGCTGTCGGCCTGCGCGGGGCGCGCCATCGAGACGACCCCGCGCAGGTGTTTGACGTAGTTCGGTTCGTCGCGAATCGTGCGCTGCGAACGCTTCACCAACTCCATCGTAATCTTCTCGCGCGTGGCGAGGTTTCCGCCCTGCACGACGAAGCCGGGAATGACGCGGCTGAAGGTGGTCGTGTCGTAAGCTCCGAGTGCGACGAGGTTGAGGAAGTTGCGCACGGTTTCGGGCGCGGCCTCCGGCAGTAGTTCCAACTCGACGACGCCCGCCTCCGTTTCGAGACGGACGCACTGCGCGGCCATGCGTTCGACCGACGCGCCGTCAAACGGCTCGCGCTGTGAGGCGCTCGCCTGCGCAGAGACGGCGGCCGGACGTTCGTTAGCCTTCTTCGTGGCAGTTGTCGTCTGTTGCTGCGGCGGCTGCTGCTCCTGCGCGCGAAGCGACCCGGCGCAGACGAGCAGCAGGCAGAGACAGACGATGTGGCGAAAGGCGCTTGCGCGCGCGGCGACGAGGCGTGGCGTGTTCACTTTCTGTTTCTCCGTGACGTGCGAGGTCTGCTGACTGAAGACTTCATCATCGCGTCGCGTCTGGCCTTGAACTCCGTGCCGGGTTTCCACTGGGGGAAGGTGGTGGCCTCTGCGACGCGGCGGCCGACGGTGAAGAGCAGGCGTGCGTCTTCGACCGCACCCGTCAAATCCCAATCGGGCTTTATCTCGTCCGTGACGTTGTGATAGTCGCGGTTGGTGTATTCATCGCGCTTGCGCTGGCTGAAGTCGGCGGGCTTGCCGATGTATTCGACGCCCGTCTTCGTGTAGAGACCGGGCACGCCCTGACGCGCAAACTCGAAGTGGTCGGAGCGATAGTAGAGACCCTTTTCGGGTTCGGGGTCGGGCTTGACGGTGCGCCCCTGCTCGCGCGCCACCTGCGTGGCGATGTCGTCGAGAGTTGAGAGACCACCGCCGAGCAGCGCGATGT
>DASZCR010000077.1:0-3059 GCA_035942915.1 Pyrinomonadaceae bacterium
TCCTCAAACCGAGCGAGTTGACGCCGCTCGTCGCTCTGAAGATTGGCGACGTGTTCGCCCGCGCCGGGCTGCCTGCGGGGCTGCTGGAAATCGTCACGGGCGCGGGCGCGACGGGCGCGGCACTCGTCGAGTCGGGCGTCGATAAGATTATGTTCACGGGCAGCGTCGCTACGGGCAAGCGCGTGGCCGAAGCGGCGGCGCGGCGTCTCGTCCCCTTCGTCCTCGAACTCGGCGGCAAAGACCCGATGATTGTCTTTGAAGACGCCGACACGGAAGCGGCCGCGCACGCGGCCGTGTGGGGCGCGTTCGCCAACTCAGGTCAGGCTTGCGCTTCGGTCGAGCGTTGCTACGTGCATGAGCGCGTCGCGCCGGAGTTTACGGCGCGCGTCGTCGAACTGACGCGCGGACTTCGGCAGGACGTGGGCGCGCGCGAGGGCGCAGACCTCGGCGCGATGTCGAGCGCGAGACAACTAGCGATAGTCGAGGAGCACGTGCGCGAAGCCGTCGAACGCGGCGCGACCGTCCTGACCGGCGGAGGCCGCGCACACGTCGAAGGCGCGACGCCCGTCGAGCCGCTCTTTCATCAACCGACGGTGCTGACGGGCGTTGACCACACGATGCGCGTGATGCGCGAGGAGACCTTCGGCCCAGTCCTTCCGTTGATGACTTTTAAGACGGAAGAGGAGGCCGTCCGTCTCGCCAACGATAGCCAGTTCGGACTGACCGCGAGCGTCTGGACGCGCGACCTCAAGCGCGGCCGCCGCGTCGCCTCGCGCGTCGAGGCCGGGACGGTGATGGTCAACGAAGTGCTCTACACGCACGGCATCGCGCAGACGCCCTGGGGCGGCGTCAAGCAGAGCGGCATCGGGCGCACGCACGGACGACTCGGCCTGCTCGAACTCGTCGCGCCGCATCACGTCCACGTCAACCGTCTCGCGCGCCTGCAAGATTTCTGGTGGTTCAACTACACGCCGGAGGCCGCGCGCCTCTTTCGCTCGCTGGCGCGCCGCTTCGCCACCGGCTCGATGCTCCAAACCCTGCTCGTCTCGCCGCAGATGGCGCGTCGCTTTTTCGAGCGCCGCCGCCGCAACTCTTAGCTAAACAAAAAAAGCCGCACGAAATGGCTTGCACGTTCGGGGGAAAATGCTTATAGTGCGCGTTCCCCCGAAAGGGCGGCCGACTCCGAAGGGAGGCCGCCTGCCCCGTGTTCGTTCCGCAAAACCTAAACATACTCCGGTGAGTTTCGAGGGAGATGAGACGCGCCTCTCACACGCGTCACGTTCCAACGACCTCATGTCTTCGCCTAACCGAAGGAGTCTCGATGAGTTTCTCGCTCGTCGTCTCTCACGTCTTTCGTCGTGCCGCGACGGGCGCACTGCTTCACCTTGAAGCGGCTGCGCACACCTCCGCCCCGGCCGCGAACCCCTTCCACAGACCTTTCACGGAGGCATCACTTCAATGAAGAAATTTCTCACGCTCCTGGCGAGCGTCGCCCTGCTGGCTCTCGCCGTCCCGTCGTGGACGCTCTCAACCTCTGTCCGCGCGCAGGAGGAGACGAAGACTAAGATTCGCAAAAAAGCTAAACCGGTTCCGAACAACTACATCGTCGTCTTGAACGATTGGGCGGCCGACCCTCCCGGCAAAGATTCCTTCGCCCCTTATGTCGCCAGAGATTTGGCGCAAGCCTACGGTGGCAAACTCAAACACGTCTACAAACATTCTGTGCAGGGCTTCTCCATCGAGATGTCGGCCGAGACGGCTGAACTTCTCAGCCAAGACCCGCGCGTTGCCTATGTCGAAGAAGACGGCGTCGTGACCGCCACGACCGTCCAGACGGGCGCGACGTGGGGACTCGACCGCATCGACCAGCGCGACCGTCCGCTCGACGGTAACTATAACTACACGCCGACCGGCGCGGGCGTCCACGTCTACGTCATCGACACCGGCATCCGCACCACTCACGCGCAGTTCGGTGGACGCGCCAACAAGGTCTTCGACTCCATCGGCGACGGACAAAACGGTAACGACTGCAATGGTCACGGCACACACGTCGCAGGCACGGTCGGCGGCTCGACTTATGGTGTTGCCAAGGGCGCGTCGCTTCATGCCGTGCGCGTGCTCGATTGCGCCGGTAACGGCACGGACGCCACCGTCATCGCGGGCGTTGATTGGGTGACGGCGAACCGTATCCTTCCGGCCGTTGCCAACATGAGCCTCGGCGGCGGAGCTTCGTCGGCGCTCGACACGGCCGTCCAGAACTCAATCAACGCGGGCGTCACTTACGCGGTCGCCGCCGGCAACGAGAACCAGAACGCCTGTAACGTCTCGCCTTCGAGACTCGCCGCCGCCATCACCGTCGGCTCGACGACTTCAACCGACGCGCGCTCTTCGTTCTCCAACTTCGGTTCGTGCGTTGACATCTTCGCGCCCGGCTCTTCGATTACTTCCGCCTGGTACACGTCCGACACGGCGACGAACACCATCAGCGGAACTTCGATGGCGACGCCGCACGTCGCAGGCGTCGCCGCGCTCTACCTGCAAGGCAACACGTCGGCCTCGCCCGCCACTGTGGGTAACGCCATCACCTCGACGGCCACTTCGGGTCGCCTGACCGGCATCAACACCGGCTCTCCGAACCTGCTGCTCTACTCCCTGCTGACGACCGGCGGCGGCACGGGCGGCGGCGCGCCCTGCACGGCCTGCACGCTCTACACCGGCTCGCTCGGCTTCACGGGCGACTTCGACTACCAGCCCGACGGCACCTACTACTTCAGCGGCGTCAGTGGGACGCATCGTGGCTGGCTGCGCGGCCCCACGTCCGGCGCTGACTTCGACCTCTACCTGCAAAAGTGGAACGGTTCATCGTGGGTCATCGTCGCACGCGGCGAGAGCGCGACTTCCAGCGAGGATATCGCCTACACGGGCACTTCCGGCTACTATCGCTGGCAGATTTACTCCTTCAGCGGTTCAGGCAGCTATAACTTCTGGCGTAGCGCACCCTAAAGGTTCGCGTCCCGCAGCAACACGGAACAGACTCGTCGTCGCACGTCGTGCGAGCG
>DASZCR010000078.1:0-6141 GCA_035942915.1 Pyrinomonadaceae bacterium
GGGCGTTCCTCGCCGTCTTCGACGACGACGAAATCCTTCGCGGTGAGACCGGCGATAGCGCGCCCGTTGCGGTCTGTAACGCTCGCCTGAAGGCGCGCGAGCGTGTCGCCGAGACGCGTCTTGACGTTGAAGGGGTCACGGCGCGCGGCCAGTGCGGGAGCGGTCTCGCGCGGCGGCAGAGTCTTCGCGTAGTCGCCAACGAGACGCGGCGCGATACGTCGGATAGCTTCCGTCAGGTCTTCGTCGCCGCTGCGGATGATGGCGCGCGCGCTCTCGGTCAACTCGCGCTCGCGCAAGTCCGTCGGCACGGACGCCTCGTCCGAGACGCCGAAGAGAATCACGCCGCGCGCCGTCTCAAGGTCGAGTTCGATGCGCTCCTCGCGCTTGGCCTTCTTGTCGCCGAAGCGCCCGGAAATCTCGTAACCGCCGCCGCGCTTCTGCTTGACCTTCTCAAGCTCGACTTCGCTGTAGAAACGCGGACGCGCGAGCGTCCAGCGAAAGTCGTAGCGCAACGCCTCCAAAGGCACGTCTGCGCGAATCGTCCCCGTATAGGTCTGGACTTCGGCGGAAGCGACGCCGCCGACAATATCGACCGCGCCCGCCTCCGTCTCCACGCGGACGCGCGCGCGCAAGGGAACGCGCACCGTCACGTCTATCCGGTTGCGCTCGGCGGCCGTCGCCGCTCGCCCTTCCGCGCCCACAGCCACAGCGGTCGGCGCAGCCGCAGCAGAGGCGGCGGCAGCAGCAGGCGCAGACGATTCGCGCTCGACGTTAATCGAAATCCGCGCGCCCTCGCGCTCGACGCGCACGTCGCGCTCGGTCGGCAGTGCGCCGAGTGAGGCGGCGCGCACAGAGACCTTTCTCTGCTGCTCCTCAGAGGCGAGAACCGTGACGCGCCCGTGCCGGTTCTTGACGACCAACTCGACCTGCTCCGGCGCATCCATCTCGCGCTCGAACCCCTGCGCGCGACAGACCACGCCGCCCGCACACGCAAACACGAACGCGTACAGGACGAGTCCTGCCAAAATCGGTCGTCTCAGAAGACGCGCGCCCTCGGCGGCGCAGCTTTGTTGAAACATCTCTTTTGAATCTTCTCGGAGGAACAAGGGCAGCGAGAGCAGGCTTCACTTCGTCCCACTGCTCTCATCCCTCATCCCTTTCTCTTTTCCAGATAGGCCGTGAAGGCGTCGCGCAATTCCGTCACCTGTTCCTCATTGAAAGCTCCGGTGACGGCGCGACCGTCCTGAAAGCCGATGAGCATGACGCGTCCGTCCATCTGGAAGTTGAAGGTGTAGGTGCAGTTGTTGTCCAGTTCGTAGACGAGCGTCGGGGAGACGCTGGCCGCGCTTTTAGATTCGAGCATTTTTTTGACACTCTCCGTCGGTGTTCGTTTGAAGAATCTGGCGAAGCCGTTCGGCCGACGCCGGGACGGTAGATAAGCCCACACGGCCGAGCCGGGTCGTTCCTTCTTATCTTAACAGAAGACTCGGAGTTCGCGCTGCTTCCGTCCCGTCATAAGTCTAACTGAACGATTGGCTTTGATGCGCTCGTCGGCGTCCGGGTTTTCGGGAAAAACGGGCTTGAAAATCGAACCCTCAAGCCCCGGCGCGCATCTGATATGCTGACGCTTTGGAAGCCCCACGCCTTTCGATTTTCACACTGGCAGCCCTTTTTTCCGACGCCTGATGAAACAGCACAGAGATAAGTTCGTTGCCCTCTTTCTCGCCGTCTCAGCCCTCGTCGCCGTCGCCGCTTTCAACGCTTCGGCCGACACCGGACGCGCACAGACTTCTGCCAGCAACCACGCACAGGCCAGTTCTGGCGCGCGCCCGACGGTCGCCACCAGAGAGCGCCGCACGGCAGAAGCGCCCGCCGCGTCGAAGTCTGCGGTCTTCGAGACGGCCGCCGCGCAGAACGTCACTTTCAAGAATCAACTCAACTGGGTCTTCGGCGGCAAACGGCAACTCGGCTGGTATCTCTATGCGCCTTTAATCAACCAACTCATCGACACGGACAAGGACGCCGCCTCGCCGGAGTTTGCCGCCGCGCTGGCGCGCTGGCAGACCTCGCAGGGCGCGCCCGCCAGCGGCGTGCTCGACAGCGAGACGCTCTATCGCATGATTTCCGTCTGGCAGGGCGCGCGGCTCAAAAACAAAGTCTACGCGCAGCCCGACCAACTGCTCGTCGTGCCCGTCTCAGATTTCTACGACCCGGCGCGCCCGGACGAACTGCGGCAGGTCGAGCGCGCCACCTACGCGGCCTACAAACGGATGGTCGCAGCGGCCATCGCAGACCCATCGCTCAAACTGCGCGCCGACCAGTCGAGCGGCACGCTTGCGCCCGAAGAGAAGTTTCTGAAAATCATCTCCTCTTTCCGCTCGCGCGAGTATCAGGAGAAACTACGCAAGGCCGACCCGAAAGCCGGCAGCGCCGGACTGGCCGTCAACAGCCCGCACTTCACAGGCCGCGCCCTCGACATCTACGTCGGCGGCGACCCCGTCGAGACCAAAGACGCGAACCGCGCCCTACAGGTCTCCACGCCCGTCTACAAATGGCTCGTCAAAAACGCCGCACGCTTCGGCTTCCGCCCCTACTACTACGAGCCTTGGCACTGGGAATACGTTGGACAATGAATCGTTGAAATAATAAAGCTGGCGGACACCTTGATTTCAGGTGTCCGCTTTTTTTGTCCGCCGCCCCGTTGTCGAACAATGGCTAATGACTAAGCCGGACACCGAGAGTGTTGAAGTTGAATTGCTGAAGGTTAAGGTCAATGGAAACAACTGTTCTGTATCGCCCCGTCGGGCAGAAAGAGCTTGAACTGATTCGTGCGAGTGACTTCAGAGAGTTCCCGCCGCGCCTGCCGGAGCAGCCCATCTTCTATCCAGTTTTGAGTGAGAAGTACGCCGTGCAGAAATATCGTCGGGAAGATTGAGGTGATTGCAGAGTTTTGTGGCGAGCAAAGAACAGGAACTGAAGCGCAGTGAGGCCGCAACTCACAACAGCATGCAACCCGACCGCAAGTCAGCGTGCCTCTCATCGTCAGCTTGGATGGTTTCAAGGTTGAATGCGCGGCGGTTGATGCCGTGCGTCAGGCGGCGTCGGCGAGAGGTGGAGCCTTCTGATGTCATACTCTTGGTCATTTCACAGCTTTTCGGATGAGGCCTTCCACAATGTCTTCGGGCGCAGTTCGCCGGAGCAGGTTAGCGAGTTTCTAGAGTTAGCCGCTTCCGACCTAGGTGACTTGAGTGCCGAAATCGCACATGCCTCACGGTCAATGCTTATGTCAGGCATCTCGTATGATGGCGTAAGCCCTCAAGCCTCGCGTGCAATGGATGAAGTGCTCAGATTTGCTTTTTCACCTGAGGGGCTTGAGGCGCAGTTGGAAGTAAAGCCCCTTTCGCCCGACGGCATTCATCCCGCAGTGATTGCCGAACTCGTCCGCAGGCTGAATGCGCCGACGCCTCTTTTGGCAGCACTCTTACGTGGTAGGCGCTACGGCCAAGCCGAGCCTGCCGATTGCGAGTATTGCATCTTCCGGCCGGACGAAGTTTCGGCCGTTCTTAAAGAAATCCGCAACGCCTGCGCCGCCAGCGAAGTTTGGTCGGCCGAATACATGCCAGACCTTCTTCAGGAATGCCTCATCGAACCTTTCGAGGTCGCTGTACGCGCGGGGCGGCCAGTCTTTTGCGTCCTGAGTTAGCGCCGCCTCACAACGACATGCACACGACGCTCCTGTAACTCACCTCTCATGAACATGGCGTAGGGCGCGGGTGATGCACGGCGTCGGGCGCTTAGCCTAAATGGTTTCACAAGGTCAGTCACGAATGGATATTTTGATATTGCTGTGGCGCATCGGGCGGGTGATGATTTTTTGTAGAGCTTTACAAGTATGGCGGGCGCCGTTACAAGGTCAGGGAATGCGAAAGGTGTGAATATGTTGGCAGAAGACGCGGCTCTACCAGCACTCATAGGTGTACGTGCGCCAGATGCCCGGAATAGTCTCTGAGGAATGACATAAACGCGTTTTTTTAGCAGCGCGCACGACAACCCATTGAACCCGACGCTTCGACAGCATGGCTTTCATGGTGCTTCCAAAGCCCGCCTTTTAGGAGTGAACTTCACCCTCTTCAGCGCTGGAGCAGATGACGGCCATTAAGCCGCGAGCACTGAACGGCCGAGATGATTGGATGTGCGGACGCCTTGAGGTCAAGCGTCCGCTTTTTCGTCGAGTCCTTAATTTCGTCGAGTCCTTAATAGGGACAGAGAGCGCCGCCCGGACTGCAAGATTCGGCACAGGCCGCTAGCCGGTCGTTACAAGCAAACTCACATCCGGTATCTCCCTGACAGATGGAAAAACAACTGTCATATTCAGCGTGACATCTGCGGCAGCAGAGAGTCGGCGTGCTCAGTGCCCCGCCACTATGCGGCGGCATCGCAACGCATAACACAAGCACGATGAGCATGAACAGGTTGCGCGCTGTCTTTCTAATTTTGGAAGTGGGCATGAGGTTTCTCCTTAAAGGATTGATGTGAGGCCGGTGATATTCTTGCGAACCTCACCGGCGGGAGAGTGAGTTGTCGCCCTTGTTAAGTTCGAGCAGTTTATACCTGAAGACAGCGCAATGTGAAGCCCATCGGCCGCGTGACGTGCTCGGAGTTATAGTTTGGCGCTTATTGACTTGCTCTAAAGAGTGCCGTAGAACTCACCTCGCTTCATCAGCTTGATGTTGAAGATTCATTATATATGGGAGTGGCAGAATCGGCGCCGTCTATTACAAGTGGTCTGCGACCTATCAGGCACGATATGCGCAGACGATATGGGCGCGGTAGGTAGCAGCCCGACGGGAACGGGATGGACTCAGAGCGGTTGCGCACAGTAGTTCGTGATTTTTCGGCTTACAGCCGCGTCGGACAGGTCGCTCAAAGCTCCGGCCGCCTGCTATCACCCTTGTCAGTGTCGGGTGTGTGGCAGGCGGCCGTGTTAGCTCCGGCGTTAGAATGGCTCGCATTGCTCATCCCTCTGGACGCGAGAACTTAAAGGTGATAGAAGGATGCGCTCTTTGAGTTTGCTCAGGAGGTCGTGCGAATGACGCTCTCACATCCGCGACGGGAACTTGTGGTTCTGGCGTTGCTGCTCGTCGTAGCTTCCAGCGCGTTCGGGCAGACTTATAAGCCCGCCGCCGAATACCAATCCCTGCTCAACATGCGCTTCTACGAAGCGGATGGAGGCTTTCTGGTAGACGGCGTGCAGTTGGTCTTTCCGCCGCAGGGCGTCCGGCGCGCTACGTTCGTCCTCAGTAAATCCGGCGGCGGAGAAGTGATGAGCGTTCCTCTGAGGATTGAGCCGTTCGGGGCGTTTCCAGCTTTCGGGATGCTTGTGCCGGACGGCAATCCGGGCGTCGTCAAGGTCGGACAGCCGGGCGATTTCGTCATCACGATTAAAGTTAACGGCGAAGCCGTCTCGGTGCTGCCGTTCTCGATGAAAGAGGAGAAGAGCTCAGACCCCTTTAATCCGACGCGTCGCTTCACGCGCGAGGGGCTTTGGCGGGACTTGGGCTTTCTGTCCGTCAGGGTTGACGACGCTGATGCACGCGTCAGCTTCAACTGGTGGATGAGCCTGCGGGAGTTGCCTGCGGGCGTGAGCAGACCGCTGTGTACGATTCACATCATGCAGGGCGGGCAGGAGATTGCCGCGAGCAATTCGGCCGTCGTTCCGAGCAGCAACGATTGGCAGTTCCTGACGCGTGAGTTGGTCGAGGCGAAGACGGTCGGGAAGCCGACGCGGCAATATCTGACGAGGGCGGCCTTGACGGCGAAGGACGGCGAGTTTGCGGTGGTCGTCAAGGTGAACGGGCAGCCGATTAAATCCTACCGGATGCAGGTCAAGGGCGGACAGATTCAGACGTTAGACCGCAGCCGCCTCGGCTACGAGCCGAGCACAGATTTTATCTCGCCGCGCATGATTGACACTTCTGCCGGCACGACCTCGCGCTATCACATGCTCGAATCCTATTGGCTGAAGAAGAGTCCCAAGTGAAGTCGAAGCGATAGCGCCGTCCGACCATCTAACCACTCGTTGAACACGTTCAGTTCCGACCTCTGGGCTGTGTTACTCGACAAGAAAGCAGGAGGGGGGGG
>DASZCR010000079.1:0-5934 GCA_035942915.1 Pyrinomonadaceae bacterium
TGAAACTGCGTCGCGGAGAGGTCTTCACGCAGTCGGCGCTCGGCGAAGACATTGCGCTCATACGTCGCTCCATCATCGAGATGAACCGTCTCGCGCCGCGCCTCGACGAGCCGCAAATCCTCTACGACTCGGCGACCAACCGCATGACCGTCAACCTCGCGGGCGCGCTCGGCCCGCAGGTGGTCGTGCGCGTCGAAGGCTCCGAAGTCAGCGAGAAGACACAGCGCGAACTGCTGCCCGTCCTGCGCGAAGGCACGATAGATTTTTCGGCCATCGTCGAGGGCGAGCGCCGACTGCGCAACCGCTTGCAGGAGCAGGGCTACTTCTTCGCCGAGGTCAACGCGGTCTGCTCCGCGCAGCCGCCGCTCGCGCCGCCCGCCGCAGGCACAGAGACCGAAGCGGGCGCAACCTGCCTCAACATCAACCCCGACGAGTTGTCCAACAGTCGCATCGAGATCGTCTACGAAGTAGAGGCCGGACGCCGCTTCAAGCTGACGGACGTGCGCATCGAAGGCACGGAGAAGTTGACCGTAGATGACGTGGAAGGCGACCTGCGGACGCGACGCGCTACCGTCCTCGGCATCATTCCGCTGCTCGGCTACGGGCGCGGCTACACGAGCGACGAGGCGCTCGAACAGGACAGGCGCACCATCGAGGCACGTATGCGCGAACTCGGCTACCGGCGCGCCAACGTCGTCGCCCGTCGCGGTGTCTCGCTCGAAGGCGAGAATCTGATTATCACCTTCGCCGTCGAGGAGGGTGCGCTGACGCGCGTCGCCGGAGTCGAGGTGCGCGGCAACCAACTCTACACGGCCGAACGCCTACGCGATGAGCGTTGCCCGCGCGACCCGCTTCCCGGCGAGACGTGCCTCATCATCGGCGGCGCGTTCTCGCGCCAGCAAGCGCGCACAGACGCCGACCGCATACGCACCTTCTACGGTCGCAGCGGCTATCTCGGCTCCGACATCCAACTCGACGTGGTCGAACTGCCGCGCGACCCTGCGACCGGCGACGAGCAGGTGCGCGTCATCTACACCATCAACGAGACGAACAAGGTCTTCATCAACAACATCTTCGTCAACGGCAACGTCCAGACGAAAAAGGAGGCGATACTCAACGCCATCCCGTTGCGTCCGGGCGAAGTGCTGCGCGCGGGCGACCTCGCCGAAGCCGAACGCATCCTGCTCAACACGACCGACGCCTTCCGGCAAGTCATCATCCGCACAGAGCCAGCCGGACAGAACGCTTCCGGGTATCGTCGCCGCGACGTGATTATCGACATCGAAGAGCGCAAGCACATCGTCACCGATTACATCGCGGGCTTCTCGACCGACAACGGGCCGCTCGGCGGCTTTGAACTGCGCAACACGAACCTCTTCGGCGAACTCAAGCAGGGCAATTTCCGCTCGCGCTTCAGCCGCCGCCAGCAACTCGTCCGCTTCGAGTATTTCGACCCGCGCTTTCGCCGCTACGGCGCGAAGGAGTTTGCCCCGCTCACCATCTCGCTGCAATACCAGCGCGACACCAGCGTCACGCGCTTCTTCCGCTCGACCATCGACCGGGGCGAGAACGGCATCGTCCAACGCTTCAACGCCGAAGGAAACCTGATTGACGAGTTCGGACAGAGCGTCAAAGAACCCTCCATCAATCGCTTCACCATCAACGCCGAAACGCAACGCGACATCGAACTCGAACTAGGGCCACAGGGGCAGATACGCAAGCGCAGCACGCTCTTCCTGCGCTACAACTACGAGGACGTGCGCCTCTTCAACATCGGCAGCCTCCTCGTCGCGCCGCTGCTCAGACCCGACCAGTCCGTGCGTCTGTCGCGCTTCGGCGCGAGTTTTGCGCGCGACACGCGCGACCGTCAGTTCGACCCCTCGCGCGGCGAATTCCTCTCGGTCGATTATGCCCTCGCGCTCAAACCCTTGGGCGGCAGTCTCTCCTTCAGCAAACTGCTGACGAACTATCGTCGTTACTATCGCCTCAACCGCGTCCGCGAGACCGTGCTGGCCGCGAGCATCCAACTCGGACTCGCCACGCTCTACAACCCGCCCGACCGCGACGACAACGGCACGATTGACGAATCAGACCGCCGCCTTCCCATCAGCGAACGCTTCTTCTCCGGCGGCTCGACGACGCTGCGCGGCTTCGGCTTTGAAGAAGCAGGGCCGCGCTTCGGCGTCCTCCCGCAGAACGCCTTCTTCAACAGCAACGGCGAGCCTGTCGAGGTCAAACCGTTCCTCGTGCCGACCGGCGGCAACGCGCTCGCCATCGTCAATCTCGAAGCGCGCGTCGGACTGACGAAGAACGTACAGGCCGTCCCCTTCTACGACGGCGGCAACGTCTTCCGCCGCGTCAAAGACATCTTCAAGCCGGGCTGCGAAGACCTGCCCGCTTCCGACCCGTTCCGGCAGAACGCCTGCGCGAAATGGACGCACACGGTCGGCCTCGGCTTCCGCCTGAAGACGCCCGTCGGCTCGCTCGGCGTGGACTACGGCCTGCTCCTGAACCCGCCCGTCTTCGTCGTCCCGCAGGCCAACAACCTGACCTCGACCGTCACGGCGCGTCGCACACAACTACACTTCCGCTTCGGCCAAACGTTCTAAGGAGGGCAGAGGAAGACGCACGATGATGAAGCAGTTCTGGAAACGCAATCAATCACAGTCGAGACGGCGCGCGACGCGTGTCGCGTTGCGCGACGCCATACGCATCAGCGTCTTCGTCCTCTCCTTGCTCCTTTTACCTGTGGCCTCCGGGCTTCCTGTGCGGGCGCAGGGCGAGGTCGTCGATAAGATGGTGGCCGTCATCAACGGGCGTGAGTTGATTACCTACAGCGACCTGCTCTGGCAACTCGCCTTGCAGCCGGACATACCTCTGGACAATCCGCGCTCCGAGGACTTGAACCGCGCGCTCCAACTCGTCATCGACCAGCGGCTTATCTCGCAGGAGGCCGAGAAACTCCCGACGATTGCGCCCAAGCCCGAAGAGATTCAGGCCGAAATCGCAGACCTCATCAGTCGCTTCCCCTCGCGCGAGCAGTTCTATCAGCGCCTCGCGCGCGTCGGTCTCGGTCAGGACTCCGAGCAGTTGCGCGAAATCATCCGCCAGCGCGTCGCCATCAAGAACTATCTCGAATTCCGCTTCCGCTCCTTCACCATCGTCACCCCGCAGGAGGTCGCAGACTATTACCGCGACGTGTACCTGCCGCGCCGCCGACGCCAAGCGCCGGGACGCATCATCCCCAAACTCGAAGAGGTCTCGAAAGAGATTGAACGCGAACTGGTCGAGAGCAAGGTTGAATCCGACACCGACGCCTTTCTCGAAGACGCGCGCGCCGGAGCGGAGATAGTCATCCTCAGTCCTGTCTGAGACGTAGCAGCGGAGGTTTGCTGGAAACGCACATGCGTCGAACTCAAGACGAGACGAAGACGAAGCGACCGCTCCTCGGACTGGCGCTCTCCGGCGGCGCGGCGCGCGGCGTCGCACACGTCGGCGTGCTCAAGGTCTTCATCGAAGCGAACATCCCCATCGACTATGTGGCCGGAACCTCTGCGGGCGCGCTCGTCGGGGGCGCATACGCTGCCGGGATGAGCATCCCTGAACTCGAAGAACTCGGACGCTCTCTGCGCTGGCGCGACTTCGGACGGATGACGCTCTCGCGCCTCGGCGTCCAGACCAACGCGCGCATGGAGGAGTACGTCCGCGAGCGTTACCCGGTCACGCGTTTCGAGCAGATGCCGATTCCGTTCGCCGCCGTTGCGACAGACCTGCGGACGGGGCTGCCCGTCGTCATGCGCGACGAGGGCGACGTGGCCTTCGCCGTGCGCGCCAGTTGCGCCGTCCCCGGCTGGTACGTTCCCGTCGTCGCTTCCGACGGGCGACAACTCGTCGATGGCGGACTCGTCGCCAACATCCCTTCGTCGGCCGCTCGCTCTCTCGGCGCAGACCTCGTCGTCGCCGTCGATGTGAACGCTGAGGGCGCGAAGTTTTTGGGGCCGCCGCAGTCTGCCATCGGCGTCCTCATCCAATCGCTGATGGTCGTCCAGCGCACCGCCTCGCAGCACCAGAGAGAGGCGGCCGACGTGGTCATCAGCCCCGAAGTCGGCCACATTCGTTGGGACGAGATGGCGCGCGCCTCGGAACTCCTCGAAGCGGGCGAGCGCGCCGCACGCGCCGCCCTCCACACCATCCGCGAACTGCTCGAACCCACACAAGAACCGCGTCAACGCTGGTTCAACTTCCGCCGTACACGTACACGTCAGACCGCCTAGATATCACAAACCATTAGACTTAATAGAGCTGCGAACTGTTTCGAGACGCTGTTTTCAACTGTTGGTGAATGAGAGGCGTATCGAAAACAGTCGAAAACCGTTTGAGAACGGATGTCGCGGTCTGCGCGGAGCAGCCCTCAGAGGCTGTTTAGTCTCTGCCCGTCAAGGGTTTAGGACTGATGAGGAGGATGCTCAACAGGCGTCGGCATGGGCGTTGCAAACGTTTTTTGTACGGGAGAAGACAGTGATAAGAGGGAGCAACAGGGAGATGAAGGAAGTAGCCAACAGTTTCGCGCAACTCGTCGCCATCATCATGATTATGATTACTCTGGCCATCTCGACGGCGGCGGTCGCGCAGTGGATGTCGAGTTGAGCAATGCTCCGAGAATTTCGTGACGATTAACAGTTTACCTGTCACATACGGACAGACGTGGACGAGCCTTGTGAGGCTCTTGAGCGCGCGAGCGTGTGCGCCGGGATTAGTGTCGCCTGCGGACGGACAGAACGACGGATGGCAATCGAGATTACATCGGAGCAGGAAGGGCGCAGGAAGTTGCCGCGTCTCGGTCGCAGAAGACGACCCCGCGCCGCCTCGCGCGTCCGCGTGCAGGCCGAAGCCTCGCGCAAGCGCGCGCACCTGCTTCGCGCCTGCGGCCTCTCTCTCCTCGTTCTCTGCGCCTGCGCCGTACTCACCTTCGCATATTTCTACATCTCCTACGCCAAGATAGTTGACGAGCGGCTCGCCACGGGCTACCTGACGAGTCGGGCAGGCATCTACGCCGCGCCGCGTGTGCTGCGCTCCGGTCAAAGTCTGACGACCGAGCGGTTAGTGGAAACGTTGCGGCGCGCGGGCTACGTCGATTCCGACGCGAGCAACGTATGGAGCGGGCGCTTCCGCGTCGAAGGCACGAGCGTCGAGATTGAGCCGCGCCGCACGAGTGCGGACGGCGGGCGTGCGGCGCTGGAACTTGTCCGCATCGACTTCGACCGTCGCGGCCACATCGCTTCGATTACGGGCGACGGCGCACCGCTTCAGTCATACACGCTGGAACCGGAGTCGCTTACTAACGACGCGGCGATGAAGACGGGCAAGAGCGCCGCGCTCTCTTACGAAGACATCCCGCCGACGCTGGCACGCGCTATCCTTTCCATCGAAGACCGTCGCTTCTTCGAGCACAACGGATTAGACCCGGTTGGCATTGCGCGCGCCGTGTGGAGCATGGCGGGGAATTGGACGGGCGTCGGTCGGGAAGAGGACGCAGACCGCCGACAGGGCGGCTCGACCATCACGCAACAACTCGTCAAGAACACTTACCTGACGCCGGAGCGGACGCTGCGCCGCAAGTTGAGCGAGGCTGTCTTCGCCAGCGTCATCGAACGCAGGCTCTCGAAGCGCGACATCTTCGCGCTCTACTGCAACGAGATTTATCTGGGGCAGAGGGGCGGCGTCGCCGTGCGCGGCGTCGAGCAGGCGGCGCGCGTCTTCTTCGGCAAGGAGTTGAAGGCTCTGACGCTGGCCGAGTCTGCGACCATCGCAGGGATGATTCAGAGTCCGGCCTCCTACGCGCCCGACCGTCACCCGGAACGCGCGCGCTCTCGCCGCGACACAGTGATCGACGCCATGCTGCGCGACGGCGCGGTGACGCCCGAAGAGGCGCAG
>DASZCR010000080.1:0-19156 GCA_035942915.1 Pyrinomonadaceae bacterium
CCTTGAGGAAGACGCCCGTGCCGATGACGTTGCCGATGATGATCGACGTGGCCGCGATCAGCGACAGCCCGCGAATCAGAGAGATGTTTCTTGAGATAGGCGTTGACATAAATTCAGGTGAACGGCGAGCGTTGAGAGTCAATCAGCGGGCGTTTTCCAAACGCCGATTGCTTAGTCGTCTACGTCCACACGTCGCCCGTGAGCAGGTCTGCGTAAGAGTCACGGCGGCGCACGAGGTCTGTGCGGCCGCCTTCACGAATCATGACGGCGGCGGGCAGGGGGCGTCCATTGTAGGTGAACATCTGCGCCAGCGAGTAGGCGCCGCTGTTGAGCAGCGCGAGCACTTCGCCGGGGAGCACGTCCTCCGGCAGCCGACGGTAATCGGGCAGACGCCCCTCGCGTTCGATGTCGAAGTAGACATCGCCGGAATCGCAGAGCGGCCCGGCCACCTTGTACTCGGCCGAGGCGGGCGCGTCGGCGCGCGAAGCCGAAACGAGGTGGTAGTACCACTTGTAGTTGTTCATCGAGAGCAGGATGTTGTAGCCCGCGTCCGTCAGCAGCCAGACGTCGCCGGTTTCGGGGCGTCGCTTGATGTTGCGCACGGTCGTCAGCACCAACCCGGCGTCGGCGATGACGCTGCGACCGGGTTCGAGGACAATCTCGACGCGGTCGAGCAACGCTTCGACGCCCGCCGTGCGCGCAGACTCGCGCGCCGCACGCAACGCCGCCGCGAGCACGTCTGAGGGTTCGAGTTCCGCGCCGAGCATGTCGCGTTCGTGTTCGGGCAGTTGGTCTGCCTGCGAGCGGTCGCGCAGGTAGTTGACGGGGATGCCGCCGCCGAGATTGATGTGTTCGAGCGCGTGTCCCGACTCGCGATAGACGGTCGAGAGATGTTCCCACATCGCCTTGAAGGCTTCGGCGAACGGCTCAAGGTCGGGCGTCTGCGAACCGACGTGGATGTGTATGCCGCAGACGTGTATCAGTTCCGGGTGCTGCAACGCGCGGCGGAAGGCTTCGAGCACTTCCGAAGAGGAGATGCCGAACTTGGAAGTGAGCAGCGCGGTCTGTAAGCCGAGGTGCGAGCGCGTGCCGATTTCGGGCACGAGGCGGAGCGCGATGCGTGCGCGCTTACCCAGTTTGCGCGCAGACTTCTCGATGAGTTCGATTTCGTAGATGGAATCGACGTTGGTCGCGTAGATTCCAGCGCCGACGGCTTCGTCTATCTCGGCGTCGGTTTTGCTCGTCCCGTTAAAGACTATCTGGTCGGGGCGGAAGCCTGCCTTGAGAGCTTTGTAAAGCTCGCCGCCGCTGTTAACCTCGATGTCGATGCCCGCGTCGCGCACGGCCGCGAGCACGCCCATGTTCGAGTTAGCCTTCGACGCGTAGCAGAACTTTATCGGGTGGCCGACGGCCGCCGCCGCGCGCTTCAGGCGCTCGACGTTGGCGCGGATGCGCGGCTCGGAGAAGACGAAGAGGGGCGAATCGTAGCGCGCGACGAGGTCGAGCGCATCGACGCCGTTGATGTGCAGGCGTCCGTCGCGCGCTTCGAGATAGCCGGGAATAGTCCACGCGGGCGCGGTCGGAGAGGCCACGAGTGATGACATGCGCTTTAAGGTGCTCCTTGGTAAATGGCGTGGCGAATCGGGTCGATGATGGCTGCGAAGATAGTCCGCGCGCGCAGGGGGCGTCAAGTGCGCGAAGGTGATGGAAGAGATGATGGAAGAGACAAGAGCGGCGACCGAAGCGGAGGTGGACTGGCAAAATGTCCGCCGCGACTTTCCCGTGACGAGCCGGATGGCATATCTGAACAGCGCGGGCGCAGGGCCGATGGCCTTACCCGTCCGCGAAGCCGCGACCAACTTCTACGCCGAAACTCTGGAAGGCGGCGACGCGCGCTGGAACGAATGGCTCGAACGGCGCGAGCGTGCGCGGGCGACGGTGGCGCGCCTCATCAACGCCGAACCCGACGAGATAGCTTTTACGACCAACACGTCCGGCGGGATGAACTTAATCGTCGATGCCTTCGAGGGCGCGGGCGAAGTCGTCTCCTGCGAGTTGGAGTTTCCCGTCTCGACGATTCCCTGGATGCACAGGGGCGTGCCTGTGCGTCTGGTCAAGCCGGTCGCGGGAGAGTTGCGGACGGAAGACGTGCTCGCGGCGACGGACGAACGCACCGGCATCATCTGCCTCAGCCACGTCCAGTATTCCAACGGCTTTCGCGCCGACCTCGAAGAGCTTGGCCGAGCCAAAGGCCGCCACGCCTTCGTCGTCAACGCGAGCCAGTCGGCGGGCGTGCTGCCTATCGACGTGAAGCGGATGCGCATCGACGCGCTCTGCGCGACCGGGCACAAGTGGATGCTGGCAGGCTACGGCTCAGGCTTCGTCTATCTGAGCCGCGAGTTGCTGGCGCGGACGCGCCCGCGCGCCATCAGTTGGATGAGCGTCGAGAACCCTTTCAGGATGCGCAACGACGAGTACACCGTGCGCCGCGACGCCGCGCCGCGCGCAGAGACCGGCTGCCCACACTTTGCGGGCATCTTCGCGCTCGGCGCGGCGGCCGACTATCTGCTGCGCCTCGGCACGGAACGCGTCGAGCGGCGCGCGCTCGACATCAACCGACACCTGACCACGCGGCTGCGCGAGGCGGGCTGGCGCGTCCTGTCGCCTCTGCGCGACGAGCGCAGGCGTTCGGCCGAGACGCTCGTCGAGGCCGCCGACCCGGCGCGCACGGTCGCGCATCTCTCGCGCGCGGGCGTCGCCGTCACCTACAAGCCCGAAGGCTTCCGCGTCGCCACGCACTTCTTCAACGACGAGACGGACGTGGCACGTCTCTTGTCCGCGCTCGACGAGTTGAGAAGGGGTTGACGGAAAAGTTGCTCTCGAAACTCAAGACCGAAGTCTCAGCGCCACACAATCGCAAACATATGGCACTATAAGTCGGGCGAAGTCCGCCGCCGACTATGAAGGAAGATTCACTCCATCCGCCCGCGCGACAGGCGACCTACCTGAACCCGGTCTACGACCGGGACTTTCCAGACCCCTACGTCCTTAAATTCGCGGGCGAATACTGGGCTTATTGCACGGGGCTGCGCACGGACGGTCGCGCCTTCGGCATCCTCCACTCGCGCGACCTAGTCAACTGGCGCGAGGTCGGCACGGCGCTTGAGCCTCTGCCGGGTAACCACCCCTGCTACTGGGCTCCCGAAGTCGTCCACGAACAAGGCCGCTTTCTGATGTACTACAGCGTCGGCGACGAAGTGCATATGACGATTCGCGTCGCCGTCGCCGACAGCCCCACAGGCCCTTTCGTAGACTCCGGCCGGAATCTCACGCGCGAGCAGTTCGCCATCGACGCGCACGTCTTCATCGACGACGACGGCACGCGCTATCTCTTCTACGCCACAGATTTTCTTGAACACACGCACATCGGCACCGGCACTGTCCGCGACCTGATGCTCGACCCCTTCACGCTCGCCGGACGCCCCGTGCCGGTCACACGCGCGCGTTACGATTGGCAGGTCTACGACCCCGTGCGCAAGGAGAAAGGCGGCGTGCGCTGGCACACGGTCGAAGGCCCGACCGTCCTCAAACACAAGGGGCGTTACTACGAGATGTTCAGCGGCGGCAACTGGCAGAACACGACCTACGGTGTCAGTTTCGCCAGCAGCGAGCGGGTTGACGACCCGCGCGAGTGGGCGCAACTCTGCGACGGAGAGAGCGTGCTGCCGATTCTGCGCACGGTGCCCGGCCGCGTCATCGGCCCCGGTCATAATTCGGTCGTGCGCGGGCCAGACAACAGGCAATTGTTCTGCGTCTATCATCGCTGGGCGGAGGCCGGG
The DNA here is from genome assembly GCA_035942915.1 of Pyrinomonadaceae bacterium. Lineage (GTDB taxonomy): Bacteria > Acidobacteriota > Blastocatellia > Pyrinomonadales > Pyrinomonadaceae > DASZCR01. Next base: position 3,840 of record DASZCR010000080.1, read on the forward strand.
CGCGTGATGGCTATCGACCGGCTCGACTGGGTCGGCGACGGGATGATTGTGCTCGGCCCTTCGACCACCCCGCAGCCCGCCCCGCTGACGCCGACCTTCACGGACTTTTTCGACGGCCGACGCGAGGCGCTCGGCGAAGGCTGGCAACGCGCGGGCGGACGCTGGACGGTCGCAGGCGGCGAGGCCGTGCAGGAGGACGCGACGGCCGAGTCGTCCGAGGCGCGCTGTCTGACGGCGGCGGCCAGCTTCTTGGCCGAAATGACGCTCCGTCGTGTGTCGGAAGAAGACGCGGGCGCGGCGGGCGGGTCATATGGCGTGACGCTACGCGCGGAGGACGGACTGGGGACGCTCGAAATTCTTCTCGAACCTGAAACCCGTTGCGTCCGCGTCGCATCCAACGAAGGCGACCACGACTCACCCCACGTCTTTGCAAAACTCCCGGACGATTTCGACTTCTCGGCTCGCCATCTGCTTCGTCTGGAAGCGGATGAAGGAGCGGTCAGCGTCCGGCTCGATGAGGCGGCGTTTCGCTGGCAGGGGCGGACAGGCGTCTGGCCTGCACGGCTCGCGTTGGCGACGCGCGGCGCGTCGGCCGCCTTTGGAGGCTTCGCGCTGACGCTCGGTTGGGAAGAGTTGTTCATGGACGCAAGTATCGAGGCGCGCGGCTGGCAAGCGGCGATGAGCGGCGAGACGGTCGGAAAGTGGTATGTCAGAGAGCGCAGACTTTGGTATGCTCCCGCGTCGGAGGAGCGGGGAGTAATCTGGAAGGGGACTCTGCTGGAAAATTACGAGTTGGTCGTCAATGCGTGTCTCTCAGAGACGGCGGATGATTCGAGCGATTACGGCTTCTATCCGGCTTACGCGGCTGAGGAGGGGCGCGGGCCACTCGTCGCGCTCGTCAGGACGGACGCCGGATGGGCGCTGGAACTGATGCGCGAGTCGGCGAATGAGGACGATGCTAATAAGGCATCAGGGGCGCAGCAATTTCCGCTGCCCCGGTCTTTCAACCCGCAGGCGTTTCAGCAGTTCCGTTTCATCAAACTCGGCGGGCGGCTGACGATACAGTATGGCGGCGAGTCGGTCGCAACCGTCGATGCGCCGCCTATCCCGACGCGGGTTGCGCTCACGGCGCGCGGCAGCGTGACGGCTTTCGATTTGGTCAGAGTGACGATGATACAGGGCGCTTGAGTCAACAGCCTCGCGCGCCATTCTCAGACGATGAACGGAATCAGATTTTCGCCAGACCCCGAAGATTTCATCTGGGCAAGCGGCATCGAAGACACTTTCGTTCCGCAGGTTAAGCCGGGACATCGCCCGCTCGACGAGTACCAGTTGATGGGGCACTACGTCCACTGGCGCGAAGACCTCGCGCTGGCGCGCGAGCTTGGCCTCGACGCGTTGCGTTGGGGCGTGCCTTGGTACAGGGTCGAGCCGCAGCCGGGCGAGTTCGACTGGGGCTGGACGGACGAAGTGATTCCCTACATGGTCGAAGAACTCGGCATCACGCCGATTATCGACCTCATGCACTACGGCACGCCCTTCTGGCTGACGCGCTCGTTCATCGACAAAAATTACCCGCGCGCCGTCGCCTCCTACTCGGCCGCCTTCGTGCGCCGCTACCACAGTCTCATCAAATGGTACACGCCCCTCAACGAGCCGCTCGTCAACTCGCTCTACTGCGGCAAGCGCGGTCTGTGGCCGCCTTACCTGCGCGGCGATAACGGCTACATCCGCGTCATGCTGCAACTCGTCAAGGGCATTGCCGCCACCGTCGAGGCCGTCAAGGAAGAGGACGCGCAGGCGCGAATGGTTCACGTCGAGGCGACGGGGCTGAGCCGCGCCATCAGGCAGGACTTGGAGGCGCTCGCCGTCGAGGAGCAGCACAGGGGCTATCTCGCCTACGACCTGCTGACGGGGCGCGTCCGCGCAGACCACCCGCTCTTCACGTGGCTCGTGCGCAACGGCGTATCCGCCGACGACCTGCAAGAGATTGCCGCGCACCCGATTGAACTCGACGTGCTCGGCCTGAACTTCTACCCGCAGTGGTCAACGCAGCATCTCTTCATCGACAAGAAGGGCAGGCTCGCCTTCCGTCCGACCGAAGACGACAGCGCCGGTCTGGCCGCCATCATCAACGATTATCACAGACGCTATAACGCGCCCGTCCTCATCACCGAGACGAGCGCCTTCGGCTCCGACGAACTGCGCGCCAACTGGCTGCGCACCTCGCTCGACGCCGTCAAGTTTCTGCGCTCGCAGGGCGTGCCCGTCTATGGCTACACATGGTTTCCGCTCTTCACGATGATTGATTGGCGCTACCGACACGAAATCGGCCCCATCGAGCAGTATCGTCTCGAACTCGGCCTCTATCGCCTGCGCCAGAAACTCGGCAGCACGGAGGAGGACGACGGCCTCGGTCGCTGGTCGTCCACGCCGCTCGTCGAACAGTTTCGCTCCTACATCGCAGACCCGCACGCGGCCGTCGGCCCACTCATCGAAGGCGGCGCGGGCACGGATGCGGCGGAGGAACTGTTCAGCGAAGAGGAGGAGCGGCTCGAACAGCCCGTCGAGGGCGACTGAGCGAGCCTCTGCGGCCGCGCGCCGTTTGACACCTGAGCGCGCGAGTGAGTATCTTTTCGTCAACCTTTGAGCGGGAGTGGCGCAATGGTAGCGCAATAGCTTCCCAAGCTATGGGTTGCGGGTTCGAGTCCCGTCTCCCGCTTTTCACCTGAGAACTAAAGGAATCCGGCGCGCGTTCGCCGGATTCCTTTTTTCGCCTCGCCGTAGTTCTTCGCCTCAGTATCATTAAGAGACAGACTTGCATCCCGGCCGTACAGGAACGCGCACGTCGAGTGGCAAATTCCGGCGCGTTTGCCTGTCTGTCGGCTTTTGCGTGCGCGGCGCGCGCTGGCACGTCGGTTGCGCTTCACAGACTCGTTTAAAGGGACTATCCAGCTTGAGACGGAGGAGATAAGAGGTGTATCAAAGATTCCTGACTGCCTGCGCCGCCTGCGCGCTCGCGGCCTTCGCGGCAGCTTGCAGCGGCGGCGACAACACGACAACCAACAGCGCCACCAACACCAACGCGTCAACAGCCAACGCGACGACCACCAACACGACAACCACTACCACGACGGCGCAGGAGACGCGCACGATGCCCGACGGGTCTGAGATTCGCACGGAGACGTTGGACGGCGTGCGAACCGAGACGCGCACCTTCACCGACCCGAACGGTCGCATCGAGCGCGTCGTCGTCCGCACGGATGCGAGCGGACGGCGCACGGCGCGCGTCCACTATCGCGCGGGCGAGGTCAGGGAACTGCCTGAGAATCAAATCGAGAATGCTCTGACGGCGACGGCCGAGACGCTGGCCGACGCGGGCGGCGTGGTCGCTGATAAGACAGAGGACGCGGCGGGCGCGGTCAGGGATAAGGGCGGCGATGTCGTCGAGGCGACGGGTGAAGGCGTCAAGGCCGGAGCCGAGAAGACGGCCGAAGGGGCGCGCGCCGTCGGCAGCCGCGCACGCAGAGCCGGCGAGCGGGTCGCGGACGAAACGAAGGAAGGCGCGAAGAAGGCGGCCGAAGGCGCGAAGAAGGTCGGCAACAAGGTCAAAGACGCCGTCACGCCTTAACACCTCGCGCGCGGCGACATTCGACGACTTCAACGGGCGTCCGCACCTGCTCCTGTGCGGACGCCTTTCCTCTGAGCGGTGCGCGCTCTGCTATACTGTTCGACGGGTTAATCAATCCGATGCGTGAGGTGACAGAAGACGTGGACGAGTCTAAGAGTTGGACGGTTCTGTGCCCGTGCTGCGAGGCGACGATGGTCATCGACGCGCAGACCGGCGCTATCATCTCGCACCGCGAAAAGGCCAAGCCGCTCGCCTCCTTCGAGGAGATGGCGAAGGACTTGGAGCGACAGAAGCAGACGCGCGAACAGGTCTTCGCGCAGGAACTCGGCTCGCTCAAAGACCGCGAACGCCTGCTCGAAGAGAAGTTTCGCAACGCGCTCAAACGCGCCGAAGAGGACAAAGACAAGCCATACCTGAACCCGCTCGACATCGACTGACGACGCAGGATGAGCCGCACGCTCATCGCGCATCAACTCTGTCCGCGTCAGTTCTTTTGCTTCAACTCTTCGACCAATCTCTTGTACGCGGCCTCGCCGCGCAGCGCATCGAAGTCGCGATTCTGCTCGACGCGCGCCGAGTCTTTGAAGCCGCGCTCGACCGCCTCGCGTAGAGCGTCGAGCGCCTTCTTCTTGCGACCGCCGAGCGCGTAGGCGCGCGCCAGCACGTAACGCGCGCCCGCATCCTCCGGCTTGACCTCCGCGACGACTTCCAGACGCGTGGCCGCACGCGCATACTCTCCGCGCCGGAACAACTCGCCGACCTCCTGAAAGACCTGCACGGAGAAGCCTTCGAGCACACGTCGCGCGATGCGTCGCGCCGTCGAATCATTCGACGCGGCGGCCTGTCTGCGGAGCGTCTTGATGGCGTCGCGCAGGTTCGTCTCCGCCTCGAAACGGTTCTCGACGGCCGACTCAAGAGCGCGTGCCAGCGCGTCTAACTCGGTGGCGCGACGTTGCTGTTGAGAGGCGGCCTCGCGCTCGCGTGCGAACGCTGCCTTGAACTCCTTCGACTCGCGGATGCGCGTCGCCGCACGCTCGAACTCGGCCGTCTCCTGCAAACCCTTGAACAGCGAGAGCGCACGATAGGCCGCGTGCGCGTTGTAAAAATCGCCCGCCGTCTCAAACGCGCGCGCCTCTTTGAGCGCACGTGCCAATTGCTCCGCGACGAACGTCTCATCGCGCTCGCGTACGCCCGCACGCATCGCCTGTATCTCCATCCACTCGACGCTCCGCGTCGCGTAAACGTTCGGCGGCCACTCGTGCCCGCCCTCGAAGGTCTCTACGCGATGCGCGATGCCAAGGTCGTCGAGCGCGTTATCAAGTCTGAACAGTTCGGGCTGGTTGAAGTCGTCCGCCCCCGCTGCGGCGTAGACGACGAAAGGCATCTCGCGCGAAGGCGCAAGGCCGGGAGGAAAGCCCGCGCCGAAGCCCATCACGCCCGCCACGCGCCCGCCGTAAGAGCGTGCGAAGGCGAAGGCGACGCGCGCGCCGCCCGACATTCCGGCCGCGTAGACGCGCCGCCCGTCAATCGAGAAACGCGCGTGCGTATCGTCCCACAACGCCTTGACGACGGCCGTCAGGTCAACGTCCGAGCCGTTGCGCGAGTTGTTCGAGCCGACGAGGATGAAGCCGTACTTCTCGGCCGCCTCGCGGAACAGTTCGACGGGCACGCGCCCGCGCGCCGCCGGGTCGAAACCGTAGATAATCGGCCAGCGCCGCGCCGTCGTGTAGTTTGAAGGAAGATAGAGCGCATAACTCTGCGAGGCATCTGCGGCGCAGACAACGCGCTCGATAACGGTCGCGCGCGCAAACTCCTGCGCGGCCTCAGCCTGAGTTGAAAGAGAGACGAAGACCAGCAGATGCAGGACGGAGCAGGCGAGCAGGCGCACGAGGCGCGGCGCATCCGCCGACGCCAGCGCCGTCTTCAGAACTGACTTCTGAGAACTCATATCCTACAGACTGTCGTGCCTGCTCTTAAGGTTGCTTCGAGCTGAGGCCGATGGTCGTAAAGGCCGACCCGCCCTGTTCGTCTTCCTCAAGATAGGTCGCCTGCACACGCTTCGACTTGGTGAAGTATTGATACCAGATGAGGACGTAGATGCCGGTGATGAACGCCGTCGAGAAGGCTTGGCCGAGAGCAGGCCCTTTGAAGAACCACGGCAAGTCTGTCAAGGCTATCAGCAGGATATCGAAGACCGTGACGCCGAGCAGCGCGATGAGGTATTTCTTCGTCAACTCGACGACGCTCGCATCGGTGCTGCGCAGGAGACTGACGCCGACGATGACGCCGAAGACGAACGTGCCGAAATTGAGTACGTGGCTGACCCCGACGAGGAAACTCGTCAGCGTCGAGGTGAGCGGAAAGTTGGTCGTGCCGTTCATCATCGCGCCGCACATGCTCAGAGGCCGACACGCCAACTGCCAGACGATGAAGAAGGCGAGCCATCCGCCGACGCCCTTGTATTCCGAGTAGGCGGAGAGGCCGGAGAGTTGAGCCGCAGAGACCGGAGAGTTGGCGTAGGTGGTCGGCGGCAGCGCGCCGGAGGTGGCGAGCGGCGCGGGTTGCTGAAGGGGGAAGTCTGCGCCGAGATAAGTATCTTGAACGGTGGTCTGCGTGCGGGGCGTGCGTGCGCGGGGCGTGCCCGTTTCGCCCGGAGAGATGGATGGAGGCGTCACTTCGCCGGTCGCCTGCCAGCGACTCACGTCGAAGACCTGTGCGAGGGGCAACCACTGATTTTGCGAGGCGACGAAGACGGGAGACTCGCGGTTGAGGAAGCCGCTCAGGTAAAGCCCTTTGAGCGTCACCACGTCGAGGTGCGTGTGCTCGCGGCCGTCCGGCGTGATGGTTTTGTACTCGGCGTCGTCGAAGCGCCCGACGAGGCCGCGCAGTTGAGCTTCGAGACGCGCGCCATCAACCACCTCGACGTTGTAGTCGCCGGGGTTGCTGATAATCGTCAACAGGTCGTCGTCGGAGATTGCGCCGCCCGCATTACCCGCGTTGATTTCGTCGCTCATGGGTCACCCGTCGGGGTCGGGCGTTTGAGAAAAACGCTCCTCCCGACGGGTTAGATAAGCGCGTCGGCGCGGCGATGTCAATAGGTCGGCGACTGGCGGGACGTAAGTTTCGCGGCTCGGTTGTCGTCAAGCGCCTTTGGCTTCGGCCGCAGGCTTCCAGCGCAGGACGGGCTTGCGCGCGGCGGCGGCTTCGTCCAGACGCCCGATGCGCGTCGTGTGCGGCGCGTTCAAGACCGTCTCCGGGTCTTCGACGGCCTCGCGCGCAATCTCCTTCATCGCGTCGATGAACTGTTGAAGTTCGGCGCGACCGACCGACTCGGTCGGCTCAATCAGCATCGCGCCCTGCACGATGAGCGGGAAGTAGATGGTCATCGGATGGAAGCCGTAGTCAATCAGCCGCTTGGCGATGTCGAGCGTGTGGACGCCCTTGCGCGATTGCCGCTTGTCTGTAAAGAGAACTTCGTGCATCGGCGGCGGGGCGAAGGGCTTTTCGTAGGTCTCTGCCAGCCCGTGCGCGACGAAGCGCGCATTCAGGACGGCGGCTTCGGTCGCTTCGCGCAAACCGTCGCGCCCGTGCGTCAGGATGTAGGCGAGCGCGCGCAGGTGCATGCCGAAGTTGCCGTAGAAAGCCTTGACGCGGCCGATGGAGCGCGGGCGGTCGAAGTTGAGACTAAAACGCGGATTGTCGGTATCGCCGTCCTCGCGCGTGACGACGGGGACGGGCAGAAACTCTGCCAACTCTTGCGTGCAGCAGCAGGGGCCGGAGCCGGGGCCGCCTCCGCCGTGCGGCGTCGAGAAGGTCTTGTGCAGGTTGAGATGTATCACATCGACGCCCATGTCGCCGGGACGCGCGACGCCGACGAGCGCGTTCATGTTTGCGCCGTCCATGTAGACGAGGCCGCCTTCGTCATGCACTATCTGGCAAATCTCGCGGATGTTGCGCTCGAAGACACCGGTCGTGTTCGGGTTCGTGAGCATCAAGCCGGCCACGTCGCCCGACGAGCACAACTCGCGCAGGTGTTCGAGGTCGGTCAAGCCTTCGGCGGTCGAGCGAATCGTCTTGACGGTGAAGCCTGAGAGATGCGCCGAGGCGGGGTTTGTGCCGTGCGCCGAATCGGGGATGAGCATCACGTTGCGGCGCGGCACGTCATGCTCCCCGACGCCGTCGCGCGCGTCGAGGAAGGCGCGAATCATCATCACGCCGGTCATCTCGCCGTGCGCGCCTGCGGCCGGTTGCAGCGAGACGCCCGGCAGGCCGGTGATTTCGGCGAGATGTTGCTGCAATTCATAGATGACTTCGAGCGCCCCTTGCGCGTCCTCTTCGGTGGCGAGCGGATGAAGGTTGGCAAAGCCGCCGATGCGCGCCACGCGCTCGTTGAGCCGCGAGTTGTACTTCATCGTGCACGAGCCGAGCGGGTACATGCCAAGGTCTATGTTGTAGTTCCACGTCGAGATGCGCGTAAAGTGGCGCACGGCGTCAACTTCGCTCAGTTCGGGAACGCCTTCGAGGTCGTCCGTGCGTCGTAGCTCGGCCGGGAGCAGTTCGTCTATCGGCGTCTCGTCCACGTCGAGCGCGGGCAGCATGTAGCCGCGTCGGCCGGGCTGCGAACGCTCGAAGATGAGGTCTTCGTTCTGCGTGATGTGTGGTGCGGCTTTGGCTTTCATTGATTCAATGGTTCATGCGTTCATCGGTTCATTGATTCATCTGTTCGTCGAGTCAACGAATCAATGAGCCGATGAGCCGATGCCTTCGAGTCCGGCGACGAGCGCGTCTATCTCTGCGCGCGTGTTCAGTTCGGTGACGCAGACGAGCAGGTCGTGGGGTCGTTCGGGCGTGTAACGAGAGAGCGCAAGCCCGCCCGTAATCTTGTGCTCCGAAGCGAGACGACGCAGCAACTCTGCCGCCGGAAGCGGCGCGCGTACGACGAACTCGTTGAAGACGGGCGCGGTGTGCGGCAGCGAGAAACCTGCGAGCGCGGCTATCCGCCGACGCGCGTAAGCGGCCTTCTGCGCGCACTGCGCGGCCACTTCCTGAAGCCCGCGCCGCCCCATCGTCGTCAGATAGATGGTCGCCGCCAGCGCGATAAGTCCCTCGTTCGTGCAGATGTTCGACGTGGCCTTCTCGCGCCGGATGTGCTGCTCGCGCGTGGCGAGCGTGAGGACGAAGCCGCGCCGCCCCTGCTTGTCGTAGGCGACGCCGACGAGTCTTCCGGGAAGCTGTCGCGCATACTTCTCGCGCGTTGCGAAGAGGCCGAGATAGGGGCCGCCGAAGGAGACCGGCACGCCGAACGACTGGCCTTCGGCGACGACGATGTCAGCGCCGCACTCGCCCGGCGACTTGAGCAGGCCGAGCGAGATACTCTCGGTAATCGCCACCACGAGGAGCGCCCCGGCCGCGTGCGTCCGCTCGGCGAGCGCCTTCAAGTCTTCGACGCAGCCGAAGAAGTTGGGCGACTGCACGACGACGGCCGCGATTGATTCGTCTAAAGGAGTCTGTTCGCCGTCGAGCACCGTCCGTCCCGTCTCGGCGTCGAAGTCCGCGCGCACGAGTTCGATGCCTGCGTGGCGGACGTAAGTCTCCGCGACTTGCAGGTACTCCGGGTGCAGCGCGCTTGAGACGAGCACGCGGCTGCGACGCGTGACGCGCTCGGCCATCAACACGGCCTCAGCCACAGAGGTCGAGCCGTCGTACATCGACGCGTTCGCCACGTCCATTCCCGTCAACTGGCAGACCAGAGTCTGAAACTCGAAGATGGCTTGCAGCGTCCCCTGCGAGATTTCGGGTTGATAGGGCGTGTAGGCGGTGAAGAACTCGGAGCGTTGCAGGAGACTATCGACGATGGTCGGCGAGTAGTGCGCGTAAGCGCCCGCGCCGAGAAAACTCGGACGACGAGCCGCCGCGTTGCGCGCGGCCAACGCCTCGAAGCGCGCGAGCAGTTCGATTTCCGAGAGCGCCTCCGGCGTCTTCAGAGGCTCGCGCAGGATGATGTCGGCCGGTATCGAGTCGAAGAGTTGCTCGGCGGACGTGAGGCCGATGGCCTTGAGCATCTCCTCGCGCTCTTCCGGCGAGTTGGGGATGTAACGCACGGGCTTCCTCGTTTACTCCGTTTCCGTCTTGAGATAGTCCTCATACTCGGCCGCCGTCAGCAGGCCATCAACCTCGCTCGGATTCCTGACGCGGACGCGAATCATCCACGCAGCACCGTAGGGGTCTGTGTTGACGCGCTCCGGTTCGTCCTGCAAAGACTCGTTGACTTCAATGACTTCGCCGGAGACCGGGATGTAGAGTTCGGAGACGGCCTTGACGGATTCGACCGAGCCGAACACGTCATGCGCGCTGAAGCTCTCGCCGATTTTCGGCAGTTCGACGTAGACTACGTCGCCCAGAGCGTTCTGCGCGTGGTCGGAGATGCCGACCGTGCCAATCTCGCCCTCCATCCGAATCCACTCGTGGTCTTTGCTGTAGTGCAAATCTTCAGGGACGTTAGCCATGTTCGTCATTCTCCTCGAAGGGAATTAAAGATTTGCGACCTCGGATATGCGATGGGAAGAGGACGGGACGGACGCACGCGCCGGAATCCTTCAATCGAAAATCGCAGATCGAAAACCGCAAAATTTCTATGTAGCCGCGAGCTATGGCGCGGGCATCACGCCTTCCTCGCTACTTCGTGGCGGCGCGCTCGCGCTTGTAAAAAGGGGTCTGGACGACGCGCGCGCCGACGCGTCGTCCGCGCACGTCAATCTCCAACTCCTGCCCGACGTTCGCGTGCTCGACGGGGACGTAGGCCATGCCGATGTTCTTCTTCAGGTAGGGCGCAGGGCTGCCCGATGTGACTCGTCCGACACGCTCGCCCGCAATGTAGACCTCCTGCTCGTCGCGCGCGATGCCGCGCTCCGTCACCTCGAAGCCGACGAGCTTGCGGCGCAAGCCCTCTTCCTTCTGCCGCTGCAACGCCTCGCGCCCGATGAAGTCGCCCTTGTTGAGCTTGCAAATCCAACCGAGGTTGGCTTCCAACAGCGTCGTCTCGTCCGTTATCTCGTGGCCGTAGAGCGCCATCGACGCTTCGAGCCTTAGGGTGTTGCGCGCGGCCAGACCGCACGGGACGACCCCTTCGGGCGTGCCGTAGCGTCCGGCGTCGAGGATACGCTCCCACAAACGCTCGGCCTGCTCTGAGGCGGCGTAGACCTCGAAGCCGTCCTCGCCCGTGTAGCCCGTGCGCGAGATGATGGCGGGCAGACCGTCAACTTCGCCTTCGCGGAAGTGGTAATACTTAATCTCGTCGAGCGGCGTCTCGGTCAATTGTTGAAGGATGCGCAGGGCGTCAGGGCCTTGCAGGGCGAGTTGGCAGAAGTCCGCGCTGCGGTTCAAGAGCGTCACGCTCTCGCCCGCCAGATGCGAGTTAATCCAGTCCCAGTCCTTCTCGGTCGTCGAAGCGTTGACGACGAGCAGGAGATGTTCGGGGCCGAAGCGGTAGACGAGCAGGTCGTCGACGACCGTGCCGGCAGGCGTCGTCAGCGCAGAGTAGTGAGCCTGCCCGTCAACCAGTTTCGTCACGTCGTTCGAGCAGAGGCGGTTGACGAAGGCGATGGCATCAGCCCCGCGTACCTCTATCTCGCCCATGTGCGAAACGTCGAAGAGGCCTGCGCGCGTGCGCGTCGCGTTGTGCTCTTCGACCGTTCCGGCAGGATACTGCACGGGCATATCCCAACCACCGAAATCGACCATCCGCCCGCCCATCCGGCGGTGCGCGGCGTTCAGCGGCGTCTGCTTCAGCGTCGGCGCGGTCACACTGGTCTCCTATCGCGTTAGCGCGAGAGCGGATTTGTCGGACGAAATGCTTGAATATTGACTGAAGACGAAACCTAACACGCCGCGTGAGAGGGCGTCAAGCGAGGCTGCCGGACGCCCCGCGCCGCCGAAAATTAATGCCGCCGATAACTTTCTCGGAACCTAACTACGAAGATTTTCGTTGACATTACGAAATCCTTCGTAGTAAGGTGCGCGGCGAGTTTCGGGAAGGAAGGGGAGAAGACTTTGACGACACACAGGCAGACGCCACGACCGACCGACGCCGAGCTGGAAATTCTCAAGGTGCTCTGGCAGCGCGGGGCGAGCACGGTGCGCGAGGTGCACGACGTTTTGAACGAGTCGCGCCCGACCGGCTACACGACCGTGCTGAAGCTCATGCAGATTATGTCCGAGAAGGGTTTGGTGAGCCGCGACGAGGGACAGCGGGCGCACGTCTACGAAGCGCGTCTGGCGCAGGAGCAGACCGAACGGCAGATGGTCGGCGACCTTCTGGAACGCGTCTTCGACGGTTCGGCGTCGAAACTCGTCATGCAGGCACTGGCAACGAAGAAGACCAGCGCGCGAGAGTTGACGGCCATTCGTCAACTGTTGAGCGAATTTGAGGAGGAAGCGAAATGAACGCGTTTGAGACGCTGCTTGAGAACCCTTTTGTCCAGACGCTCGGTTGGACGCTGTTGCATTTCCTGTGGCAGGGCGCGCTCGTCGCCATTCTCTTTGCCAACCTGCAAGCCGTCCTGCGCCGTCGCTCGGCCAACCTGCGTTATGCGCTCTCCTGCGCGGCGATGCTCCTGATGCTGGCGCTGCCCATCACGACCTTCTGCGTGCTCAGTCTTAATGCGGAGACGGGCGCACAGACGATGCCCGCCACGCAGACGACCGTCGAGGAAGTGGCCTCTCGTCCGACGGACACGGCCGTCAATCCGACGACCGACAGTTATGCGGCGACGGCACGCCGGACAGAAGACGCTTCCTTGATACCGACCGTGTGGCGGCGCGGCGAGATGGCGCGGCGGCTGCAAGGTCTGTTGCCCTGGGCAGTCGGCACGTGGGTCTTGGGAGTGCTGCTCCTGTCGCTGCGCATGGCGGGCGGTTGGGCTTTCGCGCAGAGGTTGAAGCGCAAGCAGACGACGCTCGCTCCCGAAGAATGGCAGGAGCGCCTGCGTGATTTATGCGTGCGCCTGCGTGTGACGCGTCCTGTGCGTCTGTGCCAATCGTTGCTCGTCGAAGTGCCGACCGTGATTGGTTGGCTTGAGCCGGTCGTCCTCGTCCCCGTGCGCGCTTTGACCGGCATGACGCCCGAACAACTCGAAGCCCTGCTCGCGCACGAACTGGCGCACATACGTCGTCACGACTATCTCGTCAACCTCTTTCAGACGGCGGTCGAAACGCTGCTCTTTTATCATCCGGCGGTCTGGTGGGTGTCGCACCAGATGAGGGTCGAGCGCGAGAACTGTTGCGACGATGCGGCGGTCGCGGCCTGCGGCGACGTGCTCGTCTACGCGCGCGCTCTGACCGAACTCGAACAACTGCGGATGGGCTACGACGCGCCCGCGATGGCCGTTGCCGCTTCGGGCGGCTCGCTCGTCGAGCGCATCGGGCGGCTGGTGAAGATGCCCGCGCCCCGCTCGCAACGCTCTTCGCCCCTGCTGGCGGGCTTCATCGCCGCCGCCACCCTGCTCTGCGTCTGGGCAGGCACGCGCCCCGGCGTCTCGGCGCACGCCAGCGCAGCCGCGCTCGGCAGCATCGCTCAGCAGCCTTCGGCCGACGAGTCTGCGACGCAGGATGAGACGCTCCGCGACGCTCAGTCGCCGCAGCGTGCGGACGAGAAGCCGGAGGCGGATGAGGAGGAGGAGGCGCAAAAGAATCAGGACGAAGAAGAGGAAGAGCTCGACGTGTCGGGGATTGAGGACGAAGCTGAGGCGATGTCGGAAGAAGCCGAAGAGCTCGCCGAGGCGGAAGTGCCTGCTGAACCCGGCGAGCAGGACAAGGACGAAGAGGAGAAGCAGGCGCGCGACGCTGCCGCCCCGCGCGGCGACTACATTGACGAGTTGGCGGCCGAAGGCTACACGAATCTCTCCGTCAACCAACTCATCGACCTCAGGGTTCACGGCGTCAGCGCCGACTACATCCGGCGGATGCGTGCGCTCGGTTTCGATAAGTTGCCGGTCAACAAATTGGTCGCGCTCAAGATACACGGCGTCTCGGCCGAAACCGTCGAGTCGATGCGCAGCGCAGGCTTCGACAAGCTTTCGCCCGACCAGCTTCTCTCCGTCCGCATACACGGCCTCTCGCCCGCCTACGTCCGCGAGATGCGCTCGCGTCTCGGCAGCGGTCTGACGTTCAACCAACTGCTGGCGCTCAAGATTCATGGCGTGAACCCGGACTACATCGAGTCGATGAAGTCGGCCGGCTTCGGCAACGTGTCGGCCGACAGGCTAACGTCGGCGAAGATTCACGGCGTCACGCCGGAGTTTGCACGCGCGATGGCCGCGACAGGCTACCCGAACCTCTCGCTGGACAAACTAATCGGCCTGCGCATTCACGGCGTCACGCCGGAGTTCGTGCGGACGGTGCGCGCGCGCGGCTTCGACGACCTCACGGTCGAGCAGTTAATGCATCTGAAACGGCTCGGAATCATCAAGCCGACCAACTAACAGTCAACAGATAGAACCCGAATTTTGGAGGAAGTGAAATGGACGGCAAAGTAACCCTAAGAGCGGCCAAGCGCGTCACCGCCTGCGCGCTCATCGTGCTGGCGTGCTGCGTCGGCTACGCGACAACATCGAACGTCAACGTGGTCGAAGCGGGCGTCGAACCCCTCTTCGTGCAGGAGACGTTGACGGGGCAGTGGATGGTCGAAGTGAGAGAGGCGAGCAGCAACAGCGACGAAGAGCTGCGGCTCACCATCTCGCGCCGCGACGAGAAGAACTTCGGCAACATGATGTCGTCGAACGGCATCGGCCTCGGACAGTTGCGCGGGCTGACGCGCGAGCAGATTAACTCGCCGTCGGGCACGACCGTCCAGTTCGCCATCCAGCGCGACGCCGGGACGCTCGCCTGCGAAGGCTGGTTCAAGCAGGGGCGCGGCTCCGGCCACTTCACCTTCACGCCCAACATGGCCTTCATCAGCGAACTGAGGAATCAGGGCTTCGACGACGTGCCCTCCAACAAGCTCTTCTCGATGGCCGTCCACGACATCAGCATCGCCTTTATCAACGAGATGAAGTCGCTCGGATTCGAGAATCTCAAGCTCGACCAGCTCTTCGCCCTCCGCATTCACGGCGTCAGCCGCGCTTACGTCAACGACATGAAGGCCATCGGCTACGACAACATCCCCGTCGATAAACTTGTGGCCTTGCGCATTCACGGCGTCACGCCGCGCTACGTGCAGAGCTTCAAGGGCGTCTTCAACGAACCGCTTCCACTCAACAAACTGCTCTCGATGAAAATTCACGGCGTCACGCGCGAGTACATCGAAGAGACGAAGGCGATGGGGTTGCGCGACGTGTCGATAGACAAAATCACTTCGATGAAGATTCACGGCGTGACGGCCGAGTTCGCACGGCAGTTCGAGGCGCTCGGCTACACAGACCTCTCGATTGACAAACTGGTCTCAATGAAAATTCACGGCGTCACGCCGGAGTTCGTCCGCGACATGAAGGCGGCGGGCTACGACCGCCTGACGGTCAATCAACTCCTGAGCATGCGGATTCACGGCGTCGATGTCGCTTTCGTCGAGAAGGCGCGTGCGCGCGGACTCCGCGACCTCTCGGTCGAAGACCTCGTCAACCTGCGCATTCACGGCATCGTCAAGTAACAGCCGACCGGCGCAAAGCTCAATAAGGCCGGAGTGGTGATGAGA
>DASZCR010000081.1:0-3983 GCA_035942915.1 Pyrinomonadaceae bacterium
GGTCGAGCCTCACCGTGAGACGCTCGTATGCACCGACGAAATGTATCTCATCGACGACGCCGTTGGTCAGACGCCGACAGGTTTCCGGCAGCACGCCCGTCCGGCTCAGATGCACGTCTTCGGGTCGGAAGACAATCTTTACCGACTGCCCGTCACGAAAACGCTCAACCTCTCTGGACGCGGGCAGCGCCACCGCGCCCACGTCTATCACCTGTCGCGCCGTGTTGACGACGCCGAGCAGGAGGTTGGCCGCGCCGAGAAACGTCGCCACGTATTCGGTCTCCGGCCGGTTGTAAACCTCGTCCGGCGTCCCCACCTGTTCGAGATTTCCTGCATTGAGGACGGCGATGCGGTCGCCGAGTTCGAGCGCCTCCTCCTGGTCGTGCGTGATGAAGACGGCCGGGACGTTGACCTCACGCAGCAGGCCGCGTATCTCGCGCCGGAGACGGACGCGCGTCTGCGCATCGAGCGCGCCGAACGGCTCATCGAACAACAGGACTTGCGGCTGGTAGGCGAGCGTGCGCGCGATGGCGACGCGCTGTTGCTGCCCGCCGGAAAGCTGCGAAGGATATTTGCCGCGATGTTCTTCGAGTTTGACGAGCGCGAGCAGACGCTCGACCGTCTCGCGTATCTCCGCGCGCGGTCGCTTGCGGATGCGCAGGCCGTAGGCGACGTTCTGCTCGACCGTCATGCGCGGAAAGAGCGCGTAAGACTGGAAGATGACGCCGACGCCGCGCTCGCGCGCAGGCAACTCCGTCACGTCGCGCCCGTGCAGGATGACGCGCCCCGTGTCGGGCTGCTCAAGACCGGCGATGATGCGCAGGATGGTCGTCTTGCCTGAGCCGGATGCGCCCAAGAGCACGAGCGCCTCGCCCTCGCCTACGTCAAACGTGATGTCTTCGAGCACGCGCGTCTGCTTGAACCTCTTACTGACGCCGCGCACGCTGGCGGCCGCCACAGGTCGCGCCGCGCCGTTCGGCCGCGCGGCGTCCTCTTCCTCGTCAACGTAGTTGCTTTTAAGCTCTTCAGGCCGCATAAGATTTTGGTGAGGGTCTCACTCGTTTTCCAGCCAGTCACGCGCGAAGAAGAGGATGCTGAAGATGACGAAGGAGAAGAGCGCGAGGACGACGGCGATGGCGTTGGCGGCCTCGATTTGCCCTTCGTTGAACTTGGCGAAGATGTAGAGCGGCGCGGTCTGCGTGCGTGCGGCGAGGTTGCCGGAAACCAGAATGGTCGAGCCGAACTCGCCGACCGCACGCGCAAACGTCAGCAGCGCGCCCGTCACTATCGCGCCGCGCAACGACGGCAAGGTGACGTACCAGAAGGTCTGCCAGCGCGTCGCGCCGATGGTCGCCGAAGCCTCTTCGAGCGAGGCGCTCATGGTGTCGAAGACCGGCTTGATGACGCCGAAGGCGAGCGGGAAGGTGACGAAGATGTTGGCGAGCACAATCGCCCACGGCGTAAACATCAGTTGCACGCCCTGCGGTGCGAGCAGGCGGCCGAGCGTGCCGTAAGGCCCCCACAGCAGCAGCAGCGCGAAGCCCGCGACGGCCGTCGGAATGGCCGTCGGCAGAGAGATAATCACGATGACGGCGTTGCGCCCCCAGAAGTTATGGCGCGAGATGACGTAAGCGGCGTAAAGGCCGAAGATGACGTTAAAGACGGTCGCCCAAAAACTGGTCACGAGCGAGAGTTGCAGCGCAAAGATGGCTTCGGGCGCGGTCAACGCTGCCCAAAAACTGCCGAGACCCTTGCTCGTCCCGAAGATGAAAATCGACGCCAGCGGCAACAGCACGAGCGGCAACATGATGCCGAGCATCGTCGCCACGCTCAGAGGCCGCACCACGTCGAACCCGCGCACATGCCGCATCGTGGAGATTGCTGTACTCATAAAATTCGAGGTGATGAGTGATAGGTGATGGGTGATAGGAAAAGCTTTTCTCTTATCATCTATCACCTATTACCCATCACAATTTTCCTATCACCTATCACTCATCACCTATCACTTATTCTGCACGCGGTTGCGGAAGATGCCGTCGATGATTTCGGGGTAGGCGCGTTGCCAGCCGCCGAAGTATTCGACCGTGAAAGGCATCTCGATGCGCGCGAACTCGGCGTGCGTCTCGTTGAAACTCTCGTTCGTCACCGCGCGGAAGTGATACTTGACGAAGGCTTGTTGCGCCTCCTCGCTCCACAGGTATTGCAGGAACGCTTCGATGACCGGACGCTTGGCGGCCGTCACCTTGCGGTCGATGATGACGGCCGGGTGCTCGCTGAAGATGGTCGCCTGCGGGACGACAACCTCGACGGGCGCGCCCGCCTGCTTCATCAAGAGACCTTCCAACTCGTATGTCACGAGCGCGTCGCCGTAGCCCGTCTCGAAGTTCGTCCGCGCCTCGCGCGCCGAGGCGGGCGACGAGAAGACATTCTTCCAAACGGCCTGCAAAGTCTGCATGGCGCGCGCCTGGTCTGCGCCGCCCGTTGCGCGCTCCGACTTCAAAAGCTCCGAGCCATAGATGGCGAGAATCGACCACTGCGCGCCGCCGGAGCTAATCGGGTCGGGGTGAATCAGTTTCACGCCGGGCTTGCCGAGGTCTGCGAAGTCGCGGATGCCCTTCGGGTTTCCCGGCCGGACGAGGATGATGAAGGGCGTCTTGTTGATGATGCCCTTGTGCGGCGCCTGTTGCCAGTTCGCCGTGACCGCACCTCCCTCTGCCAGCCGCTCCACGTCGCGTTCGATGGAGAGAATGGCGAGGTCTGCATCGACGCCTTGTAGTATCTGGTTCGTCACCGTCTCCGACCCGGCGAAAGAGGAGACGAAGTGCACGTCCTCGCCGCGTTCGCGTTTCCACTTCGCGGCGAAGCCCGGATAGATGGCCTTCTCCATCACCTCTTTGACGATGGAGAAGCCGTAGAGCGTAATCTGGATGCTGCCCCGCTGTGCAGGCGGTTTCGGCAGACAATTGCTTACGACAAGCAGCGCCAGCAGCAGCGCCAGCGCGCTCCAAGTACGCTTTTTTCCGCCGACCGATGCACCTCTCTGAAGAATCACCGGCAAGCCCCCTACCCCAAAGTGTCTTCGGAAACCGCTCGCGCCGCGCGCACACCTTTTTGTGATTGACGAGAATGACAGGCTCTATAACACACCTCCGGCTTTTTCGGAAGATGGACGCAGCGAGTGTGCCGCCGCTCGCTTCCAATCACGGAGCGTTCTGTGCGATGCTACGGTTGCAACACCGCGAAGAAATTCGCCGCGAAAGAGGACTCTCACCATGCCTATCTGTCAATACTGCGGCGCGTCCGTGACGGAAGGAGCGACCACCTGTCCGGCGTGCGGCTCGACGCTCACAGCTTCCGCACGGCCTGCGACGCCGCAGGCCGACCCGTCCGACGCCGACGCAGGCGCGGGGCGGTCATCTCTCAGAATCGCGCTCGCGCTCCTCGCCGTCGCACTCTTCGGCCTCGGCTTCTGGACGCTCATCAGAAACAGCACAGAGCACTCGGAGAACGTCGCGATGACGCTGCCCGCGCGACGCCCGGCCGCCGCCACCACGACCACACCCAACGCGCCCGCGAGAAACGCTCCGCCCGCCAGTAGCGCCGACAACCACGACGACAGCGCGCTGGCCGACGTGCGCCGCATGACCGTCGCAGAGGCGCGCGAAGCCTTCGAGAAGGGGACGGCCGTGATGGCCGACGTGCGTCCGAGCGACGCCTACAACACGCGCCACATCAAGGACGCCCTTCTGCTCGACGAAAAGACGCTTCACGGCTCGCTCGACCATCTGCCGAAGGACAAGCTCATCATCACCTACTGTGCTTGACCGAACGAACATTCCAGCGCCCGTGCGGCGCTCGAACTCAAAGCTAAAGGATTCGACAACGTGGCCGTCCTGCTCGGCGGCTGGCACGCGTGGACGAGCGCACATCTCCCGACCAACCCGCCCCTCGAACAGAATCAGTAGACCGCAGAACGCCGGAGG
>DASZCR010000082.1:0-16869 GCA_035942915.1 Pyrinomonadaceae bacterium
CGCGGCGCTCGCGCAACGCGCGGAGGCGTTCGACCTGTGCGCGTTCGATTGATTCATCGACGCGCAGGAGCGGGACGGACGGCTCGGCTTCGAGTTGAAAGCGGTTGACGCCGACGACGACTGCCTCGCCCTGTTCGACGGCGCGCTGGTAGGCGTAGGCCGCCTCCTGTATCTCGCGCTGGACGTAGCCGGTTTCGATGGCGCGGAGCATCCCGCCCATCGCGTCGATTTTCGTGATGTAGTCGGCGGCGCGCCGCTCAATCTCGTTCGTCAGGTGTTCGACGGCGTAAGAGCCTGCAAGCGGGTCAACCGTGTCGGCCACGCCCGACTCGTGCGCGATGACCTGCTGCGTGCGCAGGGCGATGCGCGCGGCCTGCTCGGTCGGGAGCGCCAGCGCCTCGTCCATCGCGTTCGTGTGCAAGCTCTGCGTGCCGCCGAGCACAGCCGCGAGAGCCTGAATCGTCGTCCGCACGACGTTGACTTCCGGTTGCTGCGCCGTCAGCGTCGAGCCTGCCGTCTGCGTGTGGAAGCGCAGCATCAGCGAACGCGGGTCGCGCGCGTGGAAGCGTTCGCGCATCGTGCGCGCCCACAGGCGACGGGCGGCGCGAAACTTGGCGACCTCTTCGAGCAGGTTGTTGTGCGCGTTGAAGAAGAAGGAGAGACGCGGGGCAAACTCGTCGATTTTCAGACCGGCCACGAGCGCCGCTTCGACGTAGGCAATCGCGTCGGCCAAAGTGAAGGCGACCTCCTGCACGGCCGTCGAGCCTGCCTCTCGGATGTGATAGCCGGAGATGGAAATCGTGTTCCACTTCGGCACTTCGCGCGCGCAAAAACTGAAGGTGTCGGTGACGAGTCGGAGCGACGGCGCGGGCGGATAGATGTATGTGCCGCGCGCGATGTACTCCTTGAGAATGTCGTTCTGAATCGTGCCTTGCAGTTGTTCGGCCGCCACGCCCTGCCGACGCGCGACGGCGACGTAGAGACAGAGCAGGATGGCGGCCGTCGCGTTAATGGTCATCGAGGTCGAGACGGTGTCTAGGGGGATACCATCGAAGAGCCGCTCCATGTCTTCGAGCGAATCGATGGCAACGCCGACCTTGCCGACTTCGCCGGAGGCCAGCGGGTCGTCTGAGTCAAGCCCGATTTGCGTCGGGAGGTCGAAGGCGACGGAAAGCCCGGTCGTGCCTTGCGCGAGGAGGTATTTGTAGCGCGCGTTCGATTCTTCGGCCGTCGCATACCCGGCGTACTGGCGCATCGTCCAGAAGCGTCCGCGATACATGTTGCGGCGGACGCCGCGCGTGTAGGGAAACTCTGCGGGCGCGCCGAGGTCGCGTTCATAATCGAGCGCGTCTGTGTTCGACGGGTTGAAATCGTTGGGGAGGGGGATGCCCGAAGAGGTCTCGAAGGTTTCACGCCGCTCGCGACCGGCGGTGCTCTCCGTTTTCGTCGTCATTCACGCCTCCACGTCGGGCGGCCCGTTCGCGCCGCGCCTGTGACAAAGTTTTCCGAGCCATTGTCGATTGCACGGAAGCCTAGCACACGGCTCGCGGGCGTCGCAACGCGCTCGAATTTCGACCCTCGACGACAGAAAAAGTTCGGGGCGACATAGTTGGTCGCCCCGAACTTTTTTCGGACTTGCTTTCGACGCCCGCCGCCCGCACAGACGAGCCGCAGACGGCAAACGTCTCGACGAAGGCGTCGGCTGAAGGCGCAGGCTCTGTGCGCGGTCGTTTAGAAGCGACGCGCGTAGCGACGGCTGCGACGCGTGTAGATGTAGGACGCGCCCGCACCGGCCAGCGCGCCGACGGCCGCCGAGCGACGGCCACCGAAGGCCGCGCCGAGTCCGCTGCCCAAGGCCGCGCCGCCGAGCACCGTGCCGATGCGACGGTTGCGCGAAGAGAAGTTGCGCGTCGCCGCGCGGCGGTTGAAGGCGTAGAGCGCGCCTGAGCCTGCGCCGATGGCCGCGCCCTTCTTGCCCGCGACGAGCGCGCCGACGAGCGCGCCGCCGCCGATGATGGCTGCCGTGCGCGCCTTCCGGCCGAAGCGCGAACGCCCGCGCTCCTGCGCCGAAGCGGTCGGCACTATGCCCGCCGTCAGGACGGCGACGCACAAAAGGGTCAGTAAGAATTTTTTCATGACGATAAAGCTCCTTCGGATTTCCCTCTGATGAAGTCGGGAGAGACAAATTCTCTTTTCAACGGACGCGGCTGGCAAACACTATTCCACGTCTCACGCCGGAGCGCGCGCCGCCGCTCGCGCCTTATATTCGACAGGCTCGCGAAGCCGTCCGCGCGCGTCGGCGGGACGGTCTCAAGAGAGGCTTCAGACGCGTTCTCTAATCCATATGGTGTTGTGACTTACACGAAATTGTCGGTCGAATTTTCGCCGCCGACGAAGCAACGAGACGGGCGCGGGGCGCGTCTGAACTCCGTTACCCCCTAACCGCACTCGATAATCAACGACAACCGAAAGTAGCCGATGAAAAAGAAGACCCTTTTTTCGGTCATGCCCCTCGTGTTTTTGCTGGCCCCCATGCTCACGGGAGAGCTTTCGCTGAAATCATCAGGCACGGTTTCGACCGACGCCGGGACGGTCACGGCCGCCGGGCTGTCGTCGGCGAGTCTCGCTCAGGACAAGGTGCGCGCGCGCGTCGCAGAGGCGCGTCGTCTGTTGAAAGAGCGGCGTCTGCCCTCGAACGACCACGTCACGCTCGCGGCCGAAGACGCTGAGACGGCCGAGATACACCTCTTCGACGTGCCGAAAGAGACTTTCCTCGCGGCGGGCGCGGAGACGGAACTGACGGCCTCCAACGGCGAATCGTTGCGGCTGCGCGTCGTGCGCCCGAATTACGTCAACACGGCCGTCCGCGTCAGCGACGCGCGTGGCCGCGAGTTGCGACCGCTCGCCGTCAAGTACCCGGTCGTCAAAGGCGGCACGCTCTCCGACGTGGCCTACTACACTTCGGCTCACCCGGCCGTCCATTCGCGCGAGTTGGTCAACGCCGGACAGGCTTACGTCCGCGAAGGACTCAACGAGGCAGCGCGTCGGCTGGCGAAAAAAGGGGTGCGCGTCGATGCGCGCATCATCGACGCCGCAGAGCGTCTCTGCACGGTTGAGCACGCCGACCACAAGCGTTTCGAGATGGAAGACCGCGCTGCGCTCTTTGACGAAATCTACACGCTCTATGCCCTGAACGCGGGCGACACCTATCGCTATTCCGTGAGCAGCGCAGGCGCGGGCGGGATGATTCAGATGATTCCGCCGACCTATCGCGCCGTCAGAGACGCATACCCCTCGGTCGGTCTCGACGCAGACTTCGTGAAGGGGATGCGCGACCACTCGAACGCGCTCGAAGCGATGCTTCTCTACATGCACGACACGTGGGCGGCGCTCGCACGCGAGCCGGAAGTGCAGATGGCCTTGCAGACCGGACAGGCGACGCAGGCCGAACTGCTGGCCGCCGGTTACAACTCGAACCCGGCGCGTCTTTCCACTTACCTCGCGCGCGGCGGCCCCGCGTGGCGCACGCTGATTCCGCGCGAGACGCAGATGTACCTGCGCATCTACGCCTCTCTCGAAAGTCTCGTCCACTTCAAGGCGCGCGCCGCCGCCTCCGCCGAGTAAATTTCAAGCGGGGCAGAGGACAACTCCTCTGCCCCGCTTGTCTTGTCACGCCTTCCGAACTTCCCTGCGTTGTGGCTTTCCCGGTTGACCTTCGGACGCGCGCTCGCGTAGCATCCTGCCAACGGACGCCACCCGCGCTGTGAAGGCACTCGAAGACGAGAGAACATCAACTTGGACATCAACGACGAAGCCAAAGAGATTGTGCAGGAACTCGGCGCGGCCATTAATGCGGCGGTCGAAAGCTCCGGCGAAGTGGCGCAGGCCATCGAGCGGCTGCGCGAAGCCGGTTACGAGATGGAACTGACGCTGCGCCTCGAAATCGGCCTGCGCGAACTCTCCGCAGACGACGACGAAGACCCGCGCGGCCTCGTCCTCACGGACGAAGACCGGCGCACGCTGCGCAGCATGAAGATTCGTATCGACGAAAGCGACTAACTCATCAGAGGACAGGGGGCAGGCTCATGAACATCGCACGCATCATCTCGCTGCTGGTCGGAGTGTTCGGTCTCTTCCTCGTCGTCGTCAGCCTGATTTCCGAAGGAAACGAGGGGGCTGTGCCGGGTCTCGGTCAGAAGGTCGGCGGCACGTTCCTCCTCATCGTCAGTCTCATCATCACGCTCGCCGCCTTCGCCATCTTCTTCCGCATGGGGCGACGCCGTTAGCACTCCTGCCTCGCCGCGCCTTCCTCCACCATTGCCCTGAGCGCACGCTTTTGCCAGACGCGCTCGGCGTGTGCTACCCTGTCGAACTTAAGTAACAACGGCATTTCTCGCCTTCCTAAGCCTTATCAGTAAACTGAGGAGTTAAGAGTAAAAGTATGTCTACGGCCTACGAACAGAACACCGACGGGCGACGCGCAGGGCGCGTCGTGCAGATTATCGGCCCCGTCCTCGACGTGGAGTTCGGCGACGGCTATCTGCCGCCGATTTACACGGCTCTGCGCGTCACCTCCGAAGGATTCGATGTGCCGACGCCGGTCGACATCGTCTGCGAAGTCGAGCAGCATCTCGGCGAAGGGCGCGTCCGCACCGTCTCGATGAAGCCGACCGAGGGCGTCGTGCGCGGGATGCGCGCCATCGACACCGGGCATCCCATCACCGTGCCCGTCGGCGAGGCCACTCTGGGTCGCGTCCTCAACGTCATCGGCGAGCCGGTCGATAATCTCGGCGTGGTCAACTCCGAGCAACGCTATCCGATTCATCGCCACGCCCCGGCGCTCGAAGAACAGTCAACCGAACTTGAGATGTTCGAGACGGGCATTAAGGTCATCGACCTCATCCAGCCCTTCCTGCGCGGCGGCAAAATCGGTCTCTTCGGCGGCGCGGGCGTCGGCAAGACCGTGCTCATCATGGAACTCATCAACAACGTCGCCAAAGCGCACTCCGGCTTCTCGGTCTTCGCCGGAGTCGGCGAGCGCACGCGCGAGGGCAACGACCTGCTGCGCGAGATGGTCGAGTCGAAGGTCATCAACTTCGGCGAGTCGTTCTACGAGCACATGGAATCGACCGGCGAGTTCGACATGACGAAGGTTGACATGCAGGCGATTCAGGAATCGAAGGTGGCGCTCGTCTACGGGCAGATGACCGAGCCGCCGGGAGCGCGCCTGCGTGTGGCGCTCTCCGGTCTGACGGTCGCCGAATACTTCCGCGACCAGGGGTTGGACGTGCTCCTCTTCGTCGATAACATCTTCCGCTTCACGCAGGCCGGTTCGGAAGTATCTGCGCTGCTGGGGCGCATGCCGTCGGCCGTCGGTTATCAACCGAACCTCGCCACCGAGATGGGCGAGTTGCAGGAGCGCATTACCTCGACGAAGACCGGCGCGGTCACGTCGATTCAGGCCGTCTACGTCCCGGCGGACGACTACACAGACCCGGCTCCGGCGACGACGTTTGCACACCTCGACGCCGTCACCGCGCTCTCGCGCCAGATTGTCGAAATCGGCATCTACCCGGCCGTCGACCCGCTCGCCTCCTCTTCGCGCATCCTCGACCCGCGCGTCGTCGGCGAGGCGCACTACAACACGGCGCAGGGCGTCAAGCGCATTCTTCAGCGTTACAAAGACCTTCAGGACATCATCGCCATTCTCGGCATCGACGAGTTGTCGGAAGAGGACAAGCTGGTGGTTTCGCGCGCACGCAAGATTCAGCGTTTCCTCTCGCAGCCCTTCTTCGTCGCCGCGCAGTTCACCGGCCTCGAAGGCAAGTACGTCAAACGCGAGGACACCGTCCGCAGCTTCCAGGAGATTCTCGACGGCAAGCACGACGACCTCCCCGAACAGGCCTTCTACATGGTCGGCACCATCGAAGAGGCGCGCGCACGCGCCGAACGCATGGCCGCAGGAGCGTAAGAGCGGTGATGGGTGAGAGGAAAGAAGTGATAGGTGATAGGTGATAGGTGATAAGAGAAGACAGGATTTCTCCTATCACCTATCACCCATTACTTATCACTCTCGTCCTATCACCCATCACCTATCACCTATCACCTGTTGATTGTTATGGCTGAACGCATCCAACTCGACGTTATCACGCCGGAGCGCCGACTCGTCTCCGAGTCGGTCGATTCCGTGACCGTCCCCGGACTCGGCGGCGAACTCGGCATCCTGCCCGGTCACACGCCGCTCATCTCGCAGCTCAGGTCGGGCGTCCTCTCCTACACGCAGGGCGCGACGACGCGCCGCCTGCTCGTCTCCGGCGGCTTCGTCGAGGTCAACGGCGAACGCGTCTCCGTCCTCGCAGACATGGCCGAGACGCCCGACGAGATTGACGCCGCACGCGCACGCCTTGAACGCGAGCAGGCCGAACGCGCCCTCAACGGCTTCTCCGGCGCACCCGAAGAACTCGAACGCGTCCGCGCCGAACTCGAACGCGCCAACGCACGCCTCCAACTCGCCTCCGACAGCACACGTTAAAAAACCGCTCGGATAAATTGCACAGGGGCAGAGAGCCGGTGTTTTCTGCCCCTCGAATTATCGAATATTCTTTGTTTCATGCTTGAAACAACAGCCCGAAGACGGTATAATACGGCTTCGTTTCGAGAGAGTTTTGGAGAGCGTTTGCAAGGGGAATTTTTGATGTCACAGATGACGGCGGAGAAGATATCGGCGGCGGCCAAAACGGCGGCTGAGGCGACGCGTGAGATTTCCGGAGAGGCGACGACCGACGACCAGTTGGTCGAGTCTTCGCTGCGTCCGCGCAGGCTCGAAGAGTACGTCGGGCAGCCGAAGATTACGACCAACCTGAAGATATTCCTGCGCGCCGCGCAGGCTCGCAGAGAGGCTTTAGACCACGTCCTGTTCTTCGGCCCGCCGGGTCTGGGCAAGACGACGCTTTCGCAGATTATCGCGGCCGAGATGAACGCTCCTTTGAAGTCTGTGAGCGCCCCGGCCATCGAGCGCGGCGGCGACCTCGCGGCTGTGCTGACGAACTTGCAGGAGGGCGAAGTTCTCTTCATCGACGAGATACATCGTCTCAAGCCTCAAATCGAAGAGGTCTTGTATCCGGCGATGGAGGACTATCAACTCGACATCATGATTGGGCAGGGGACGGCCGCCCGCTCCATCAAGTTAGACCTTCCGAAGTTCACTTTGGTCGGTGCGACGACGCGCGCCGGACTCATCACAGCCCCTCTGCGCGGCCGCTTCGGCATCGTCTTTCATCTCGACTTCTACTCGCAGAAAGACCTCGAAATCATCGTCCATCGCTCGGCCGAGATTCTCGGCGTGGAGATTGAGGCGACGGGCGCACGCGAGATTGCGCGGCGGGCGCGCGGGACACCGCGTATCGCCAACCGCCTGCTCCGTCGCGTGCGCGATTATGCGGAGGTCTTAAACGACGGACGTGTGACGCAGGAGGTGGCGCGCCGCGCTCTCGACGAGATGGAGGTTGACCGCTTCGGCCTCGACGAGATTGACCGCAAGGTGTTGACGACCATCATCGAGAAGTTCGACGGCGGCCCCGTCGGCGTCGGCACCATCTCGGCCTCCATCAGCGAGGAGCGCGAGTCAATCGAAGAGATTATCGAGCCTTATCTGATTCAAATCGGTTTCCTCAACCGCACGCCGCGCGGGCGTGTCTGCACGCGCGCCGCCTATAAACATCTCGGCTTCACGCCGCCGAAAACACAGGGCGACCTGTTGGCCGGATGAACGCACGCCGCCGCCTCGCGGCGCATCTAAAGTAGACGAACCCGGACGATTCACGAGTTTCGGCCTTTTGCGTGACATGAGGCCGAACGAGCGCCGGGCGAGCGTCAGGATGGATCGGGAGCCTCCTGACTGTCTCGCCCGGCGCGTTTTTTGTTGACTGGATTTTTTTTAGCTTACGGCAGCGTGCTCGGCTTCTTCTCGTCCGGTCGGACGGTGATGGTCACGTCTACGGTCAGCCGCTCGCGGTCGGGCTTCTCCGAAGTCTCGACCTTGTAAGCGCCGAGCGTGCGCCCTTCCCTAGTCCTCAACTCCTGCACGAACTCGCGGAAGCCCGTCCGCAGGAATTCCGCCGGGTAGTTGCTGTCGTAGACCTCGCGCGGCGCAAGACGCCAGCGCGTGCGCAAGTCGTTCGTGTCCTTCTCCGACAGGCCATTGATGATTAACTCGCCCATCCGATACTGCGGCCCTTCCTCGACGTTGAAGCGATAGAGGACGCTGCGGCTCTCGTCGTCGAACTCAGGCGCGCCCGCGACCCTCGGCGCGAGATAGCCGCGCCGCGCGTAGAGTTTGCGTACGGCGTTGAGGCCGTTGGCTATCTTCGCGCCGTTGGCTAGTTCTCGCGCTCTCATGCCGAGCGCGGCGTCGAGTTCCTGCGCCGTCACGCCGCTCGCGCCGTTCCACTCCGCGCCCTGCCAGACGTAGGCCGAGCCTTCGTCTACCGGCAGCGACAGCGACAGTTGCCCGGCGCAGTCCGCGTCCTTCGCCAACGCCACCTCCGGCGAATGAAAATTCGCGCGCAGGTATCCGCGCTCGTGATAGAGCGGCGCGAGACTGCTCGCAGCATACTCCATCACGAAGCCGCGCGAATATTCGTTGTTGAAAATCCCGCTCGACTTCTCCACGAGCGCCTGTTCGGCGATGGCCGTCGCGCCGGGAAAGCTCAGCTTGCAGACGCGCAGCCCCGCGCCCTTCACGCTGAAGACGTGCTCTGCGCGCTGCCCCGTGAGCGTTGCCGACAACATGTGCTCGACCTCGCCCGCAATCTTGCGCTCGCGCAACAACTCTGTGAGCGCCCTGCCGATGGTCGAAGTGACGCCGCCCGCCTCCGGCGCTGTCCCGTCGAACGAAGGAAGATGCTTGCGCACGGCCGCGAGCAGTTCGTCGTTGGTGAACCAGATGAAGTTGTCGAAGACGACCGGCATGTTCGCCGCCGCCTCCTCGACGACGAAGGTGACGACGCCCTCGCCCGCCTTCGAGCTGAAACGATAACTCAGTTTTTTGAAGAGACCGGAATTGAGCAACCGCTCGGCCGCCGCGTCGAGCATGTCCGCGTCAATCGCCTGCCCGACCTGCAACCCGCTCTCCGTCACGACCTGTTCGGGCTTCAGTCGTTCAAGCCCCGTGACATCAATCCGTGCGAGCCGCACGCCGTTCTGCTGCTGCGGCGACGGCTGCGGCGGCGGCGTCTGCGCCGACGCGTCGAGTTGTGTGAAGAGGAGGCCGACAACGACGAGGAGCAGGATTCTCATGCTCGTGCCGCGCGGCGCGCGAGGGTGTAGAAAAGCCATCACACTTCTTTCCTTCGAGAGCCTTCAGGGGAGGTCTTTAGATTGCCGCGCGAGCGCCGAAGGTTTCCTGCTCTGGCCTTCGCGGATGCGCTCGCGCATCTCACGCACCGCGCCATCGAGGCCGACGAAGAGGGCGTGCGCGACGATGTTGTGACCGATATTGAACTCCGTTATCTCGCTTACCGCAGCGACCGCGCCGACGTTGCGATAGGTGAGACCATGACCGGCGGCGACCCTCAGCCCGTACTGCGCGGCGAGCGCGGCCGCTTCGTGCAGACGCTTCAACTCATGTGCGGCGCGCTGCTCGCCGTCGGGCGTCGCGGCGAGCGCGCCGAGCGTCGAGTCGGCGTAGGCAGCCGTGCAGAGTTCGACCTGTTGCGCTCCGGCGTCGCGTGCGGCCTCGATTTGCGCGGCCTCCGGGTCGATGAAGAGGCTCGCCAGAATCCCCGTCTCGCGCAGGCGGTTGACCGACGCGCGCACGGCATCGAAGTTCGAGCGCACGTCCAATCCGCCTTCGGTCGTAATCTCGCCGGGGCGTTCGGGCACGAGCGAGACGGCGTCGGGTCGCACGTCGAGGGCGATTGAGACCATCTCGTCGGTAGCCGCGACTTCGACGTTGAGATAGGTGGTCACGGCCGCGCGCAGCGCGTAGAGGTCGCGGTCTTGCATGTGGCGGCGGTCGGCTCTGAGGTGGACGGTGATGCCGTCGGCTCCCGCGCCCTCGCACATCATGGCCGCCGCGACCACGCTCGGCTCAGGCGCGCGCCGCGCCTGTCTGACGGTCGCCACATGGTCGATGTTCACATTGAGTCTGGCTGTCATAGCTCTCCCGGTGAAGGTGAAAGGTGATAAGTGATGGGTGATAGGAATAAATAATAAACAATTATTAGTAATTAGTAAATAGTAAATGTATTAAACAGTCATTCACTATCCACTATTCACCTACTTCCCATCACCCATCACCTCTCACCCATCACTTCTTACCTTCAGATTCTACGCGCGGCTCCGGCCAGTTCGGGGGAGGCGTCGCTTTGTGTAGACACGTCTTCGCCGGAGATGGTTGGCAGGCGTGCGGGCGCTTGTCGCGCGGCGCGGCGTGCGGCCTCGATGGCTTCGTCGTAGACGCCCCGCTTGGCCTGCCGGCGCAGTTCG
This sequence comes from Pyrinomonadaceae bacterium, assembly GCA_035942915.1. Classification (GTDB taxonomy): domain Bacteria; phylum Acidobacteriota; class Blastocatellia; order Pyrinomonadales; family Pyrinomonadaceae; genus DASZCR01. The sequence goes on from DASZCR010000082.1 coordinate 10,489, forward strand.
CGCAACTCCGCGAAGCCTTGCAGGCCGGTGCGGAAGCCGACCTTGCTGCCCGCCACGTCGTCCCAACGCACAGGCCACTCCTTCAGTCGCAATCCGGCCGCGCGCGCCACGTAGAGCAGTTCCACGTCGAACCCGAAGCGGTCGATGCGGCAGGCTTCGATGATGGGGCGGCACACGTCCATCCGAAAAGCCTTGAAGCCGCATTGCGTGTCCCAGAACGGCAACCCCGTGCTCAGACGCATCAGCAGGTTGAAGAAACGACCGCTCTGCTCGCGCAGCCATGGTTGATGAACGCCGATGAGGCGTCGGTCGAGCGCACGCGAGCCGAAGACCACGTCGTATTCTCCGGCGCGAATCGGCGCGACGAGTTTGGGCGTCTCCTCAATCGGCGTCGAGAGGTCTGCATCGGAGAAGAGCGCGACGGGCGCACGCGCGGCGAGCAGACCCGTCCTGACGGCGTTGCCCTTCCCGCGATTCGGCTCGACGCGAATGACGCGCGCCTCCGTCCTCGGCCGCACGGCCGCTGCGAAAGCCTCTTCGGCGACGCGCACTGTTTCATCCTGAGAGCCGTCGTCAACAACTATCAGTTCGCTTTCCGCAGGCTGTTCGCCGAGATAGGCGAAGATGGTGTGGAGCGTCTTACTCAACCGCGCCGATTCGTTGTAAGCAGGGATAATGATGGAGAGAGATGGCGGCATCAAGAAACCTCAAAGGCTTAAATGGTGATAAGTGATAAGTGATAAGTGATAGGTGATGGGTGATAAGAGAAAACCGAATTTGTCCTATCACCCATCACCTATCACTTATCACCTGTTTTATAACACAGGCGGGCGGGCGGGGCGCAGTTGCGAGGGCGCGCCTTGTGTTAGAATCATGGTCTGGAGTTTGGCGTTGTGGAAGCGGTGTGGGGTTTATCAGCATGAGCAGTAAAACTTTCGGACGCGTCGTGGCCGTGACGTTGTTGGTGGCGGCGACCCTGCTCGGCGGGATGGCGGGCAAAAGCCGCGCGCTGCGTTCGCTCTCGGCGGGTACATCGAACGGCGCGCTACAGGGCGTCGAAGAGGCTTACGACGAGGCGCTCTCGACCGTCGCCGAGAGCTACGCCGACGAGATTGATTTCGAGAAGGCGAGTCAGGCGGCGATACAGGGCATGCTCTCGTCGCTCGACCCGCACTCGAACTATTTCACCAAAGCCGAATACGAAAAGCTGCTCCAAGACCAGGACTCGCGCTTTATCGGCATCGGCGTCTCCATCCTGCGCCACCGCGACGGCGTCTACGTGCAGTCGCCGGTTGAAGGCACACCGGCGGCTCGCGCCGGACTGCGTTTCGGCGACCGCATCGTCGAAGTTGACGGCAAGGACGTGCGTGAGTGGACGACGCAGCAGGTCTCGAAGGCCGTGCGCGGCGAACGCGGCCAGCGCGTCAAGCTGACGATTGAACGGGCGGGCGAAGCAGCCCCGCAGTACTTCAACATCACGCGCGACTCCGTCCCGCAGCCCTCGATTCGCAGCGCCTACATGATTCGTCCCGGTACGGGCTACGTCGCGCTCGTCGGCGGCTTCACCAACACCACCTCGCAGGAGTTGCGCGACGCGCTGGCCGACCTTGAACAGAAGGGGATGAATCAGGTTGTGCTTGACCTACGCAACAACTCCGGCGGCATCCTCGAACAATCAATCAGCGTCGCCAGCCTCTTTTTAAGACGCGGGCTTTCAATCGTCTCCGTGCGCGGGCGCGACGGCCAACCGGCGCGCGAGTACAAGAATAACGGGACAGACCCGGTGGACTTTCCGCTCGTCGTGCTGATTAACCGCAACTCGGCGTCCGCTTCGGAAATCGTCGCCGGGGCGATACAAGACCAGGGGCGCGGCCTCATCGTCGGCGAGACCAGTTTCGGCAAGGCGCTCGTCCAGCGCGTCTTCCCGCTGCCTTACGGCGCGGGGCTGACGCTGACGACCGCGCACTACTACACGCCTTACGGGCGGCTCATCCAGAGACAGTACACGAGCGGTTCTTTCTACGACTACTACGTGCGGCACGAAGAGCAGGAAGCGCCGCAACCGGCGCAGCCCGCCTCGCCTTCGCAGCCCGCGACGCCTGTCGGCGCGGCGCGCTCGCTGCCCACGCCGCAACCGACGCCGCAGCCGACGCCTTCCGGCACGCCCGTCCAGACGGCCGGAGGACGCGTCTTCTACGGCGGCGGCGGCATCACGCCCGACTACGTCGTCAAGCCGCTCGACATCACGACGCCGACGCGTCTGCGCGTCTTTGAGGCCAGCTTCTACTTCGTCCGCGAGTTAATCGGCGGACAGGTCGCAGGGCTTGAGAACTACCGCATCGAGGGCGGCCCGCAGTTCGGCCGCTACCCGCGACCGACCGACCTCCCCGTCAACGAACGCGTCCTCGAAGCCTTTCGCACGTACGTCCGGCAACATCCTGAGTCTTCGCTGACGCCCGCGCAGGTTGAGGCCGAACTCGATTACGTCCGCCTGCGCCTGCGCGACGACATCGTGACGGCCGCCTACGGTGCGGAGGCCGGTTCGCGCGTCCTGCTCGACGCCGACCCGCAGATGCTACGCGCGCTCGAACTCCTGCCCGAAGCGCGGAGTCTCGCCGAAACGGTCGGCCACATCTCCCGCACCTGACGGGCGCGGCGTGTCGCTGAGATTTCGGTTAGCTGATGAGCAACATCAAGCATGTTCTGTTCGACCTCGACGGCACGCTGACAGACCCGTTTGAAGGCATCACAAACTGTCTCCGCTACGCGCTCGAAAAACTCGGCCGCCCCTGTCCGACCTCAAGCGAACTGTCCATCTACATCGGGCCGCCCCTCAGACAGAACTTCGCCGCGCTGCTCGGCTCGGACGACAAGTCCATGGTCGAGCACGCCGTCGCGCTCTACCGCGAACGCTTTTCCAGTCTCGGCCTCTACGAGAACGTCGTCTATCCGGGCGTGCCGTCGATGCTCGACGAGTTGCGCTCCGACTCCTACAATCTCTACGTGGCGACCTCGAAGATGCGCCTCTTCGCGGAAAAGATACTCGAACATTTCCGTCTCAGTTCCTACTTCGCAGGCATCTTCGGCGCGGAAGCCGACGGGCGCTTCGACAACAAGGCCGACCTGCTGCGCGACCTGTTGCAGACTCGCTCGTTGCAGGCGACGGAGACCTTGATGGTCGGCGACCGTCTTCACGACGTAGCGGCCGCGAAGCGCAACGGTGTGCGCGCCGTCGGCGTCAGCTATGGCTATGGTTCGGCCGAGGAGTTGCGCGCGGCCGGAGCTGATGTCGTCTGCGAGAGTCCGGCGGCAGTCGTCAGAGCGGTGCGGGATTTTTCCGTCAACGTGAGGGTTGAGCGATGGACGAACGGCTCGAACGAAACAAGCGGACGGTGACGGCCTTCTACGACCTGATGTTTAACCAATGTCGTCCGGCCGCAGCCATCGAGCAATACACGGGCGACACATACATCCAGCACAACCCTGTGGTCGGCGACGGCAAGCAGGTCTTCATCGAATACTTCGAGAGGATGGCGCGCGAGTATCCGGGCAAGCGCGTCGAGTTCGTGCGCGTGCTCGCCGAAGGCGATTACGTCGTCCTGCATTGTCGGCAGGAGTGGCCGAACGACGGTCTCTGGGCGGGCATCGACATCTTCCGGCTCGACGAAGCGGGCAAGGTCGTCGAGCACTGGGACGTGCTCCAACGCGTGCCCGCCGAGAGCGCCAACGCCAACACGATGTTCTGACGCCTTCGGCGAAACGGTTTTTGCACATGCACAAAGGCGACGCGCAAGCGAGAATCGACGCGGTTCAGTGGTTTCACGAATTCGACTTCGGCGGCGGCCTCCGCGCACGCTCGAACGCCCCCGACGTGGAAGACCATCGCAGGATTTGGCGCTTCATCGAGCGGCAGCTTGAAGCGGTCGATTTTCGCGGCAAGTCCGTCCTCGACATCGGCGCGTGGGACGGCTACTGGAGTTTCTACGCCGAGCGTCGGGGCGCGCAGAGCGTCCTTGCCTCCGACGATGCGACGCAGAACTGGGCGGACGGCGGCGGCCTCCTCCTCGCCAAAGAACTGCTCGGCTCAAACGTCGAGGTCAAACAAGACCTTCCCATCTACGAGTTGCAAACGCTCGGACGCAAGTTCGACGTGGTGCTCTGCTTCGGCGTCTACTATCACCTGCTCGACCCGTTCTACGCCTTCGCGCAAATCCGTCACTGCTGTCACCCGCAGACGCTCGTCCTCATCGAAGGCGACGCCGGAAGAAACGGGATGCGCGCCGATGAAGCCCGTTATCGCTTCGCAGATACGCGCTGGCCTGCCTTCGTCCCTTCCGCGCCGCTCCTGAAAAATCTTCTCGCGGCGGCTTATCTGCGCGTCGAGTCGCAGGCGTGGCTGCGCCCCGGTCTGGCGCGCTTCGTACTCGGCTTCGCGCACCATCTCAAACACCATCGCACCATCGACCGCACCTTCATCGACCGCGCCTTCACCGTCTGCACTCCGTTCGAGGGCGCGAACCTGTTGCACACCTACGAGCCGCCCTTCGGCCTCAAGGCTTACGACACGCGCTTCCGCGACTGAACGACTTCTCAATCGACGACGCGCGCGACGATGCACTTCAGGTAGAGGGTTTCGGGGACGCCGACGAGGATGGGATGGTCGCGCGATTGTGTGCGCCGCTCGACGAGTTGCACGCGGCGGCGTGCGTCTGCGGCCGCCTCTGTGATGGTGTCGAGAAACATCTGCTCGCTCATGTGATAGGAGCAGGTGCAGGTGATGAGATGGCCGCCCGCTTCGAGCAGTTTGAGCGCGCGCAGGTTTATCTCCTTGTAGCCGCGTGCGGCGGCGCGCACGCTCTGACGATTCTTGGCGAAGGCCGGCGGGTCGAGCACGATGGTCTGAAAACGCTCGCCCGCCGTCTCCACTTCGCGCAGCGCGTCGAAGACGTTGGCCTCGCGGAATTCGACGTTCGTCGCCCCGTTCAATTCGGCGTTGCGACGCGAGGCGGCAACCGCGTCGGCCGACACGTCCAAGCCGACGACCGTTTCGCACACGGGCGCAATGGAGAGCGCGAAGCCGCCGTTGAAGGTGAAACAGTCGAGGGCGCGTCCGGCGGCATATGTGCGCGCGGCGAGGTGGTTTTCTCTCTGGTCGAGAAAGGCTCCGGTCTTCTGTCCGCCGAGCGGCGCGACGAGGAAGCGTCGGCCGTGCTGCACGACCTCGAACGCCTCCGGCGCTTCGCCGTAGAGCAGGCCGGCGCGCATGTCAAGCCCTTCGAGCGAGCGCACCCGCACGTCGTTACGCTCGACGACGGCGCGCGGCCGGAACTCCTCGATGAGCAGTTCGGTGAGCGTCTCCTTCATCCGCTCCGTCCCTTGCGAGAGCGTCTGCACGACGAGCACGTCCGCGTATTTATCGACAATCAGCGAAGGCAGCAGGTCTCCTTCCGAGTAGACGAGGCGATAGGCGTCAGCGCCCTCTGTGAGACCTGCGCGACGGGCGGCCGCGTCGCGCAGGCGTGCGCGCCACCACTCGCGGTCGATGGTCTCGTCGCTCTGCGTGAGCACGCGCAGGGCAATCTCCGAACGGTCGCTCCACAGGGCGCGGCCGCAGTAACGCCCGCGTTCGTCCACGACGCGGACAACCGCGCCGCCCTCGACGCCGACCGCCGCCTCGCGCACGTCGCTACGATAAACCCAGAGGTGGCCGCCCCGGACGCGCTCTGCGCCGCGCCTCGTGACGGTAACTTTCGCGCCCTCGCTCATGCTTCTTCCTCGTCGGTTGATGAGATGAAGGCTCATTGAAACATTTGTCCAAGCGTTTGCGCCAGCCGCGTGCGCGCCGCTTGAAATCGATGCGCGTTGGTTGTAGCCTTGTGGCTGTTTCGTCACAACAGATTTATTTTCGACGCGAAAAAAGGAGGGTCAATTTTGTATGCCTGAAGTCGGCGACATGGCTCCTGATTTCGAGTTGGGCAGCCACCTTGAGAAAGGCAAGAAGGTGCGCCTCTCGGATTTCCGGGGCAAGCAGAATGTGGTGCTGGCGTTTTACCCGCTGGCCTGGACGCCCGTGTGAACGGCGCAGATGCCCGCGTATGAGGCCGACCTCGAACGCTTCAAGGGCTATGATGCTCAGGTTCTGGGCATTTCTGTCGACAGCGTCCCCTGTAACACCGCTTGGGCGAAATCGCTCGGCGGTCTCTCGTATGACCTGCTGAGCGACTTCCACCCGAAGGGCGAAGTGGCAAAAGCTTACGGCGCTTGGCGCGAGGACGGAGGCATCTCCGAACGCGCCCTCTTCATCGTGGATAAGGAGGGCAAAATCGCCTACAAAGACATCCACGACATCTCGGATCAGCCGGACAACGAGGACTTGTTCGA
>DASZCR010000083.1:0-3170 GCA_035942915.1 Pyrinomonadaceae bacterium
ATGAAACAATGAGCCGATGCGCCGATGAATCAATAGACGTATTTGTTGGCCTCAATCATCGCGTCGGCGATGCGCTGACGCGCGGCGACGGTGTTCGTCGGCGTGTTCTTGGTGAAGCGGCGCAGGGCAGCGAGGAGCGTCCGCAGTTCGTCGCCTTCGCTCATCGCGGCCAGCGTCGTGCGGGCGCGGACGCCGACGCGTTCGACCGCATCGGCGCAGAAGACGCGTGTCATGTCGAGGTAGCGCGCGGCCTGCTGCTCGCCCTGCGCGGCGACCAATTTCTGCGTGCGCAGGATGGCCGACTCCATCGCGTAAGTGTCCATGATGATGTCGGCCGCGCCCATCAGAATCTCCTGCTGGTCGGAGAGCGCCATCATGTACTTCTGCGCCGCCGTGCCGAGAATCATCAGCGCCACCTTCTTCGCGTTCTGCGCCAGCTTCGCCTCGGCCGCGAGCACGCCCTCCTCCTCTTCAAAGGAACCGAGCGACGGCGAAAGCACTTCGTCCATCAACTTCTGCGCGGCCGGAAGCAGCGCGAGTTGACCGCTCATCGCACGCTTCATGAGCATGCCGGGGATGAGCATGCGGTTGATTTCGTTCGTGCCCTCGAAGATGCGGTTGATGCGCGAGTCGCGGTAGGCGCGTTCGGCCGGATAGTCGGCCGAGTAACCGTAGCCGCCGTAAATCTGCACCATCTCGTCGGCCACGAAGTCGCAGTATTCGGACAAAGCCACTTTGATAATCGAGCACTCGGCGGCGAACTCTTCGATGGCGCGCAGCTTCGCGTCCGAGTCTGCGCCGTCGCCGACGGCGGCAATGCCTGCCTCGATGAGTCCGAGCGTGCGATAAATCATCGACTCGCCGACCCATGTCCTGATAGCCATCTCGCCGAGCTTGGCCTTAATCGCGCCGAAACTTGAGATGGGTTTGCCGAACTGGTGGCGCTCGTTGGCGTAGCGCACGGCCTCGTGCAGCATCAACTTCATGCCGCCCGAACACATCGCGCCGAGTTTGAAGCGGCCGATGTTGAGAATGTTGAAGGCAATCTTGTGTCCTTTGCCGACTTCGCCGAGCAGGTTTTCGACCGGCGTCCGCACGTCGGAGAGAACGAGCGCGGTCGTCGAAGAACCCTTGATGCCCATCTTGTGCTCTTCCGCGCCGCTTTGGAGTCCTTCCTGTCGCTCGACGATGAAGGCCGTGAACTTGTCACCGTCGAGTTTGGCGAAGACGACGAAGATGTCTGCATAGCCGCCGTTGGTAATCCACATCTTCTCGCCGTTGAGGATGTATTCCTTGCCGTCTTCGCTCAAGCGCGCGGTCGCTTTGGCGGCCATCGCGTCGGAGCCGGAACCGGCTTCGGTCAGCGCGTAGGCCGTCACCAACTCGCCTGAGGCGATGTGCGGCAGGTACTTCTGCTTGGCCGCCTCCGTGCCGAAATAGACGATGGGCAGCAACCCGATGCCACTCTGCGCGCCGAGCGTCGTGGCGAAGGAGGCCGAGCGGCCGATGTTTTCGCCGACGAGCGCGCCGCTTGTCTGGTCGAGTCCGAGTCCGCCGTATTCTTCAGGAATGTTTGCGCCGATGAGGCCGAGTTCGGCGGCCTTGCGGATGAGTTCGCGCGCGAGTCTCCAATCGTGCTTCTCCAATTCGGGGACGCGCGGGAGCACTTCGGAGTCCATGAACTGCCGCGTCGTTTCGGCAATCATGCGATGCTCGTCGGTGAAATCTTCGGGCGTAAAGACCTCTTCGGGCTTGCGCTCCTCGATGAGAAAACTCCCACCCGCAATCATCTTTTTGTCTTCGGCTACGGCTGACATACTCGCTCGTCCTTTCTCATTGGTGATTCGATTCTGATTTTAAACCCGCACACGCGGCGGCGTCATTCGTAAAGGCGGTCGCTCTTAATCTCAAGCGCGTGGTTGAAGCGCGCACGATAGTTCTCGAAGGCGATGCTGGCCGTCAGTTCGACTATCTGCTCTTCGTTGAAGTGTCGCCTGAGTCGCTCGAACAACTCTGTCGAGACGCGCACGGGCGTCCGCGAAACTTCCTCCGCGTAGGCGAGGGCGGCCTTCTCGCGTTCGCTAAAGAGCGGGCTATCGGCGAAATGCGAGACGGCCGAGAGTTCTTCCGGCGTCACGTTGCGGCGTTGTCTGCCGACGGCAGAACCGATGTCCATTCAAAAGGGACATTCGACAATCTGCGCCGCGCGCAACTGCACGAGCGTATGCACGCGCGCTTCGACCTTGCCGGATTTTTCAATCGCCACGCCGAGCAGGTTTCCGAGCCACGCGATGCCCGGCCGACGCGCCTGCACCTTGAGCGGCGTGACGACCTTCCCCACCATCCTGCGCGAAGCCCAGAAGACCGGCCGCATCAACCAAGACGCTTCATGCTCCTCAAGTCCACGCACACGCTCCGTCATCGCATCTCCTTCTGGAAAGTGATAGGTGATAAGTGATAGGTGATAGGTGATGGGTGATGGGTGATAGGAGAAGACTGGATTTCTCTTATCACCTATCACCTATCACCCATCACTCCTTTTCTATCAACTATCACCCATCACCTTCTTAGTCCATCCGCTCGAAGATACCGGCTGCGCCCATGCCGCCGCCGACGCACATCGTCACCAGAGCGTAGCGGCCGTTGCGGCGCTCAAGTTCGCGCAAGGCCGTCGCCGTCAGTTTCGCGCCCGTGCAGCCCAGTGGATGACCGAGCGCGATGGCTCCGCCGTTGACGTTCGTGCGTTCCGGGTCGAGGTCGAGCGTACGCATGACGGCGATGCTCTGCGCGGCGAATGCCTCGTTGAGTTCAATCACGTCAATCTCTTCCTGCCTGAGTCCGGCCATCTTGAGCGCCTTCGGGATGGCGTAGACGGGGCCGATGCCCATCTCTTCGGGCGGACAACCGGCGGTCGCGTAGGCGACGAAACGCGCCAGCGGCCGCAAGCCCAGTTCGCGCGCACGCTCTTCGCTCATGATGACGACGGCCGCCGCGCCGTCAGACATCTGCGAGGCGTTGCCCGCAGTAATCGTGCCCTGCGCGTGGAAGGCCGGTTTCAACTTCGCAAGCGTCTCTTCGGAAGTGTCACGGCGCACGCCTTCGTCGCGGTCGAAGGTGATTTCGCGCCGCTCCTTCTTGCCCTTCGCGTTCAACTCCTCGAAGGTGACGGG
>DASZCR010000084.1:0-2882 GCA_035942915.1 Pyrinomonadaceae bacterium
TTCATAATCGCCCGGCCACTGCAGCGCGTAGGCTGCGACCGCGAGGACAGGCAGGCCAATCAGCAGAAGAAGCGATTTAAGAACAGACATCTTCCTCACGCGAATCTGAGCCTGCATGATGAGACCTCCATTTCAACAGACAGTCATATTCAACAGACAGTCATATCCGACAGACGCCCGACATCAGCCGCCGCGCCTCGCAGACAGGCGGCGCGAGCTTCGCGTTGAGTCGTCTCTGTCACAGAAAAAAGGTAAAATGGACACGAGCGAGCCTGATTAGCGTTGAGGTAGTGTCGGCGCATGTCATCTTATCTAAAGTCGGCTCTCGCTTCCCATTCTTCCGTCGAAACTCATGCTGCTTCTATTTTGCTTGGGCTAAGCTCAATCGCGTTGCACCGGCCGTGAAAGCGATTCCTCAAACCAACGTCGCGCACTACCGGGTGATAGAGCCGCTGGGCGCGGGCGGCATGGGCGCAGTCTACAAGGCATACGACGAAAAGCTGCACCGCGTCGTCGCGCTCAAACTCCTGCCGCCGGAGTACACCTCCCACGAAGACCGCCGCCGCCGCTTTCTACAGGAGGCGCGTGCCGCCTCAGCCCTGAACCATCCGCACATCCTCACCGTCTACGAGTTTGGAGAGGACGGCGGACAACCTTACATGGTGACGGAGTACGTCGAGGGCGAGACGCTGCGCCAGAAAATCGCCGCGCGCTCTCTACAGGTCGGGGAGTGTCTCGACATCGCGGTACAAATCGCCGAGGGGCTTGCCAAAGCTCACGAGGCGGGCATCATACACCGCGACCTGAAGCCGGAGAACCTCATCGTCAGCCGCGACGGCTACGCGAAGATTCTGGACTTCGGCATCGCCAAACTCCTGCCCCGGCGCGGTCGCCACGCTGCGGCCGACAGCGCACAGAAAACCCTCATCCGCGTCGAGACACAGTCCGGCGCAATCATGGGCACAGTCAACTACATGGCGCCGGAGCACCTGCTCGGCCGACGTGTCGATGGGCGCTGCGATGTCTTCGCGTTCGGCGTCGTCCTGTGTGAGATGTTGACGGGTACGTGCCCCTTCGCCTGCGATAACCAGATTGACACGATGCACGCCATCCTCCACGAGGAGCCGAGGCTGCGAGAGGCTCTCAGGTCGCAACTGCCGCCCGGCCTCGAACGCATCCTGACGAAAGCTCTCGACAGGTTGCCGCAGCAACGCTACCAGACAATCCGGGAACTCGCGGCCGAACTCAAAGCCTTCAAGCGCGACCTCGAACTCGGTCAGGCCGCGCCGATACAGACAAAGACCAAGCTCGTCCTGAAGCGTCTGACGACCCTGCCGCGCGCACGCGGGATAGACTATGAGAAGGAGTTGAACGAGGCGCAGTTTGAGGCGGTGACGACGACTGAGGGGCCGCTCCTCGTCGTCGCAGGGGCGGGGACAGGCAAGACCCGGACGCTCGTCTACCGCGTCGCGCGCCTCGTCGAGTCGGGTGTGCGGCCGGAGTCCGTTCTGCTGCTCACCTTCACGCGTCGCGCGGCCGCAGGGATGCTCGCCCGCGCGGCCAGTCTGGCCGACGCGCGCTGCCAGCGTGTCTCCGGCGGTACCTTCCACAGTCTGGGGCATAGCATCCTGCGGAAGTATCCTGAGGCGGCCGGCGTCTCCCGCAACTTCACCGTGCTCGACCCGTCGGATACTGAAGACCTCATCGAACTGCTGCGTCGGCAGATACGCATTACAAGGGAGCGCCACTTCCCACGCAAGCGCACCATCTGCTCGATTTTCAGCATGATGGTCAACAAGGTCAGCACGTTGGAGGAAGTGCTCCGCCAGCGTTACCCGCACTTTTTGGATGAGTCCCGCGCGCTCGAAGAATTGTACAACTCCTTCGAGGAGTTCAAACGCTCGCGCCACCTGCTCACCTACGATGACCTGCTCGTCCGCCTTCACGAAGCCCTCGATGGCTCCGCAGAACTATGCAGGCTGCTCTCCGAACAGTATCGCTACGTGATGGTGGACGAGTATCAGGACACCAACAAGCTACAGGCGCGGATTGTCCGGCTGCTGGTGACCGCGCACGATAACGTCGCGGTCGTCGGCGACGAATGCCAGTCAATCTACTCGTTTCGCGGAGCGAGCCACAGGAACATGTTGGAGTTCCCTGAGCTCTTCCCGTCGGCACGCATCATCAAGTTGGAGGAGAACTTCCGCAGCACACAGCCGATTCTCGACGTTGCCAACGCTATCATCTCCGAAGCTGAGGAAGGCTACTCCAAACGCCTCTTCTCGCGCATCGAGGGGGGCGAGCCTCCGTTGGCCGTCACCGCACGCGACGAGAATGAGCAATCGCGTTTCGTGGCCGAGCGCATCGCGGAACTGCGCGAGGAGGGCACGCCGCTGAGTGAAATCGCTGTCCTGTTCCGCGCCAGCTCCCACTCCTTCGACCTGGAGATAGAACTGGCCCGGCACGGCATCCCGTTCCGCAAGTACGGCGGCATCAAGTTCGCCGAATCCGCTCACGTTAAAGACGCGCTGGCTTTCCTGCGCGTAGTCTCCAACCCTGCGGACACGCTCTCATGGTTCCGCGCGCTGAAGCTGATTGACCACATCGGCGACGCGACGGTCAACCAGATACTTGAACACCTCTGCGTCGAGCAGAAAGAGTTCAGGGCTGCGAGGGCGAAGGAAGGACTCTTCAAGAAGCTACAGAAGTTCCCGGCGCGGGCTGGCTACAAAGACCAACTGAACCGTCTGGCGCGTCTCCTCAGCAGCCTCGTCGGCATCAAATCGCCGGGAGCACAACTCTCGGCCGTGCTGCGCTTCTACCGACCCATCTTGAAGGCACGCCATGACGACCACCCCCGACGTGCGCGCGACCTCGAACAC
>DASZCR010000085.1:0-20498 GCA_035942915.1 Pyrinomonadaceae bacterium
GCACACGCCAGGCGACAAGCGTCTGGTGGCTTACGTCGTCGGCGATGCGGCTGCTCCGCCGACGGTCAATCAACTGCAAAGCTTTCTCCAGCAGAAGCTGCCCGGTCACATGATTCCTTCGACCTTCATGCTGCTCGACGCGCTGCCGCTCAGCCCCAGTGGAAAGGTCAACCGCGAGGCTCTGCCGGAGCCTGACCGGGTGCGCCCGAATTTGGAAGCGACTTTCGTCGCGCCGCAGACCGAGATGGAGTTGCTCGTCAGCGCCATCTGGCGCGAGGTCTTGCAGGTTGACGAGGTGGGCATCGACGACAACTTCTTCGACCTCGGCGGCCATTCGCTGCTCATGATTAAGTTGAACAGCAGGCTGCGCGAGACGCTCGCGCCAAAGCTTGCCGGTCAGGAGATTCCCATCGTCAACCTGTTCCAATATCCGACCATCCGCTCGCTGTCGCAATTCCTGAGCAGGCAGCAGCAGGACGAGGCGGCGGACGCGCAGGCGAACGGCGACAAGGCTGACAAGTTGATGCAAGGCAAGCAGCGTCTATCTCAACAACGACGCCGGATGCAGCAGGCCACTAAAGATTAAATGAGAGGCGCGCGGTGAAAGATTCGGAAATACTTGAGCAGGCACACGGCTCGGAAATAGCTATCATCGGAATGGCCGCACGTTTCCCCGGCGCGGGAAACGTCGAGCAGTTCTGGCGCAACCTGCGCGACGGCGTAGAGTCCGTCACCTTCTTCTCCGCGCAGGAATTGGTGGAGGCCGGAATCGACCCGGCCGTCGCCAACCATCCCGATTACGTTAAAGCCTACGGTCGGCTCGCAGACGTGGAGATGTTCGACGCCTCCTTCTTCGGCTTTACAGCCCGCGAGGCCGCCGTGATTGACCCGCAGCAACGCTTCTTTCTCGAATGTGCATGGGAGGCGTTCGAGGATGCAGGCTATGACCCGGAGAGGTACAAACGCCCCGTCGGCGTCTACGGCGGAATGGGTCTGAATACTTATCTGCTCAACATCTATTCAAACCCCGAAATCAACGAAACCGTCGACAACTTCCTCATCGCCATCGTCAACGACAAAGATTTTCTGACGACGCGCGTCTCCTACAAAATGAACCTTTCGGGGCCGAGCGTGACGGTTCAGACCGCCTGCTCGACCTCTCTGGTGGCGATTCACCACGCGGCTCAATCGCTGTTGAGCGGGGCTTGCGACATGGCTCTGGCGGGCGGCGTGACCATCAAGGCGCAGCAAAAAACCGGCTACTTCTATCAGGAAGGCGGCATCGGCTCGCCCGATGGACACTGCCGCGCCTTCGACGCGAAAGCCAAAGGCACGGTCGGCGGCAGCGGCGTCGGCATCGTCGTCTTGAAGAGGTTGGAAGACGCGCTGGCCGACGGCGATTACATCTATGCGGTGATTAAAGGTTCGGCCATCAACAATGACGGGTCGGTCAAGGTCGGCTATACCGCGCCGAGCGTGGACGGACAGGCGACGGTTATCAGGATGGCGCAGGCTGTCGCAGAGGTCGAGCCTGAGACTATCACCTACATCGAGACGCACGGGACGGGAACGGAACTGGGCGACCCGGTTGAAATGACCGCGTTGACACAGGCTTTCCGCCACGCGACGGAGAAAAAACAGTTCTGCGCCATCGGTTCGGTCAAGACCAATTTCGGCCATCTCGACACGGCGGCGGGCGTCGCCGGTGTTATCAAAACCGTGCTCGCGCTCAAGCACAGAGAGATTCCGCCGAGCCTGCACTACGAAGAACCGAACCCGCAGATAGATTTCTCGAACAGCCCCTTCTACGTCAACGCCGCGCTCACCCGCTGGGAAGCGAACGGGACGCCGCGCAGAGCGGGCGTCAGTTCCTTCGGCATCGGCGGCACCAACGCCCACGCGATTATCGAAGAGGCTCCCGAAGTCGAGACTTCAGAAAAGTCCAGACCTGCTCATCTCCTGCTGCTTTCGGCGAGGACGCCGAGCGCGCTTGAGAACATGACGCAGAATCTGGTCTCCCATCTCAGGCAGCATCCTGAATTGAGCCTTGCCGATGCCGCCTACACGCTGCAAGTCGGGAGAAAAGCTTTCCAGCATCGGCGGATGCTCGTGAGCCGGGAGGTTGCACAGGCCGTTGAAGCTCTGGAGAAGCGCGATGCGAAAAGCGTCTTCACCGCCGCGTCAGACGCGAAGGAGCACCCGGTCGTCTTTATGTTTCCGGGGCAGGGAACGCAGAGCGTCAACATGGCTGTCGAGCTTTACCGCGAAGAGCCGACGTTTCGCCAACACCTCGACCGCTGCGCGGAACTGCTCAAGCCGCATCTCGGCGTGGACATCCGGCAAATTATCTACCCGGATGAGAGCAACGTCGAGAACGCCGCGCGCCAACTGACGCAGACCGTGATGGCGCAGCCCGCGCTCTTCGCCGTCGAGTACGCGCTCGCTCAACTCTGGATGGAATGGGGCGTGCGCCCGCATGCGATGATTGGTCACAGTCTCGGCGAGTACGTGGCGGCGTGTCTGGCGGGCGTCTTTTCGTTGGAAGAGGCGTCGATGCTGGTGGCCGCGCGCGGACGCTTGATGCAGCAGTTGCCGCGAGGCGCGATGCTGGCCGTGTTGCTCTCCGAGAAGGAGGTTGAGCCGCTACTGGGCAAACGACTCTCGCTGGCCGCCGTCAACGCTCCGAATCGTTGCGTCGTCGCCGGTTCCTTAGAGGACATCGAGGAACTGGAACAGCAACTCACGCAGCGCGAAACGGCCTTTAGCAGACTTCACACTTCGCACGCATTTCATTCCAGCAGCATGGATGCCATCTTGCAGCCGTTCACGGAATTGGTGAAGCGCGTGAAGCTGCAAGCGCCGCGCATCCCTTACATCTCAAACGTGAGCGGAAACTGGATACAGGCGGCGGAAGCGACCGACGCAAGTTACTGGGCGACTCACCTGCGCCGCACGGTCAGATTCGCGGAGGGCGCGAGCCGCCTGTTCAAAGAGCCGCTTTGGACTTTACTGGAAGTCGGCCCGGCGCAGACCTTGAGCGGGCTGGTCAGACAACATCCGGAGAAGCGAGCCGAGCAGGCCGTGCTCGCTTCTCTGTGCGGGCAACGCGAAGGCGAATCAAGCTTGACGTGTCTGCTTAACACGCTGGGCAAACTTTGGCTCGCGGGGAGCGAGATTAACTGGACGGGATTTTATCGCCACGAGCGGCGACGCAGGCTTCCTCTGCCGACCTATCCCTTCGAGCGCAAGCGTTTTTGGACGGAGGCCGTCAAACCGCGCAAGGCCGTCGAGCAAAACGGCTCTGACAAGAGCGCGGTCAGCGTCGTCGCCAGCGTGGCCGCCGACGCAGCCAGCGTCGTGGCGCACCGCGAGGCGGAAGAGAGCGATGCGCTGTGGGAGCCGATTCTGGCTCAACAGCTTGAACTGATGTCGCGCCAGTTGGAACTGCTGCGCGAAGAACAACTCGGACAAGTGTCGGCCGAAAGCCCTCACGGCGAAGCATGACGGTGCGGAATCTTCAACTCACATCAACATCCATCTGAAAGTGACGGGCGCGCTCGTTGAAGGGAAATCTCCCGGCGCAGGCGCAAGTCCCTAGAGTCTTATGTGATTCGGCCTTTTGATGGCTTGCAGAAAATCAAAGGAGTAACTCCATGTCTGAATTATCGGAAGGTAGGGAACAGAAATCTACAAGACACGACGCAGTCTTGTCCGTCCTCAAGGACAGCTTCGGGCAGTCGCTCGGCGTCGATGTCTCGGAGTTGGACGTGCACACGTCGTTTTTTGAACTGGGAGCGGATTCCCTCTTTCTCTTGCGAGCCAGTCAAGTAGTGCAGAACAAACTGGGGGTCAAAGTTCCCTTCCGCATGATGTTCGAGGAGGTCGATACCATCGACAAACTCGCCGAGTACATCGCGCAAAACCTGCCTACGGACGACGTGCCGACGGCGACGGAAGCGCCCGCACCCGTAGCGAGCGAAGCGCCTGCGGAGATGCCGCCTGAGCCTGCTCCGGCCGCGCTCAGTTGCACACCGGAGACGGTGCAGCAACAACCGCTACCGACGACGCCAGCCGAGCCGGCGGCGCAACCTGAAGTCGGTCGGACGCAAGCATCTTTCGCGCCTCCCGCGCCGCGCGCTCTCGCGTCCGCACCAGCACCCGCACGCACGTCGCACGCGGAAGGCGGCCGCCCGCTCCCGGCCACGACGTTGGAGCGAATACTCAATCAGCAACTTCAGGTCATGTCGCAGCAGTTGGAACTGCTGCGCTACAAAGGCGTGCCTGTGGAGGTCGCACCAGCGACGGTCAACGTGCAAGGCGTCGCGTCGTCGCACGGTTCGGAATCAGGCGGCGGCGGGTCAAACGGCGACTCTCAACAAACGCGCGCCGCTTTGCCTGCGCCCGCCGCCACCGTTGCCGCTCCTCCTCCGGTGCTGCCGACAGCGGACGCGTCTGAGGCGAAGCCGACGCAAACTCTGCAGTTCACGCAGCGTCCCGTCCCCTATCGCCCGCCTTCAGTCACGAAAGACGCGGCCGAGAAGTTGCGCGCCCAACAACTCAGACATCTCGGCAAGCTGATAGAGACCTTCAACGCGCGCACGCGCGAATCGAAACGGTTGGCGCAAGCCTATCGCCCCATGCTCGCCAACAACAGGGCGACGGCGGGCTTTCGCGCGATGTGGAAAGAGTTGCTCTACCCGCTCACGACGCAGCGCGGCGAGGGCGCGCACCTGTGGGACATCGACGGCAACGAATACGTCGATATCGCAATGGGCTTCGGCGCGTTGCTCTTCGGTCACTCGCCCGACTTCATCCTCAACGCCGTTCAGGAGCAGGCCAGACTCGGCATCCAACTCGCCGGAGAATCGCCGCTCGTCGGTCAGGCCGCCGAGTTGCTGTGCGAACTGACGGGCAATGAGCGCGTCACCTTTTGCAATTCGGGAACAGAGGCCGTGATGGCCGTCCTGCGTCTGGCGCGCGCCGCTACCGGGCGCAGCAAAGTGGCAATCTTCGAGGGTTGCTATCACGGAACTTTCGACGGTGTGATGGTCACAAGCGGGCGCACTGAAGACGGAAAGCTGCGTGCCGTCCCGGCTGCCCCCGGCATCCCGCCGCGCATGATTGAGGATGTCATCCTGCTCAGCATCAACGACCCTGAGTCGCTCAACATTCTGCGAGCCAACGCGCACGAGTTGGCCGCCGTGATGATTGAACCGATGCCGAGCCGCTTCCCCGACCTACAGCCCCGCCCGTTCCTCCATGCGCTGCGAAAGCTGACGGAAGAAACGGGCGTCGTCCTCATCTTCGACGAAGTCGTCACCGGATTCCGTTTCCACAAGGGCGGCGCGCAGGCTCTATTCGACGTGCGCGCAGACCTCATCGCCTACGGCAAGGCGCTCGGCGGAGGCTTGCCGTGCGCCGCGCTCGGCGGCAAGGCGATTTACATGGACGCAATTGACGGCGGCATGTGGAGCTACGGCGACTCGTCCTATCCGCGCGGCGAGACGACCTTCTTCGCGGGCACGTATTTCAAACACCCGTTCATCATGCCCGCCATCTGGGCTGCGCTCAACCACCTGAAAGAGAGAGGGTCAGAGTTGCAAGAGGGATTGAACCGCCTGACGGCGCAGATGGTCGGCGAGATTAACTCCTTCTTCGAGCAAGACGACGTGCCGATTCGCGTCGTCAGCTTCCACTCGCTCTTCCGCTTCCTGCCGACGCGCACGCTGGAATTTATGGAGTTGTTCTACTACTACATGCTCAACAAGGGCATCTACATCAGCGAAACGCGCACCTGCTATCTCTCGACCCCGCACACGCAGGAGGACATCAGGCGTGTGATTGAAGCCGTCAAAGAGACTGTCGCGGAGATGCGTGAAGCCGGTTTCCTGCCTTCACCCGGCGCAGGCACGCAGCAGCAGCACACGGGCGCACCTCAGCCGTCCCGCTCTCAAGAGTCGGGCGACGGTTCGTCGCCGCCGCCTGCGTCCGCTCGCAACTCGGAGCGTCCGGCGGCGACGGCTCTGAGCGAGCAGTCTTCAAACGGCGACCCTGCGAGCGTCCGCCGCGTGCCGCTGACGGAGGCGCAGAAGGGACTCTGGATTGTCACGCAAATGGATGATGAGGCCGCACGCGCCTATAACGAATCCATGATTTTGAGCCTGCGCGGGCCTTTCGACGCCTCGGCCATGCGGAACGCGATTCAAACGGTCGTTGACCGCCACGAATCGCTGCGTGCGACCTTCACTCCGAATGAGGATTCGCTGCGCATCGCCCCCGAACTGAAGATAGAGATACCGCTCACAGACCTCTCACACCTCAACGGCGACGAGCGCGAAACACAACTCAACGCCCTGCTCAGGAACGAGGCGCAGCAGCCGTTCGATTTCATACGCGGGCCTCTGCTGCGCGTTCGTATCGTCAAGCTCGAAGAGCAGTATCACCTGCTCGTCTTTACGATTCATCACCTGACGACCGACGGCGTCTCAAACGGCATCCTGATTCGTGAAATCGGCGCGTTTTATGCCGCCGCCTGCGAAGGCACGACCTGCGAACTGCCGCCGCCGATGCCTTTCAGCGACTATGCCATGCTCAACGCGAACGAACAGGACAGCCCTGAGATGGAAGCGGCCGAGAAGTACTGGCTCGACAAGTTCGCAGACACTGTGCCCGTCCTTGAGTTGCCGACAGACCATCCACGCCCCTCCATCCAGACCTACACGGGCGAGCGCCGTCACGTCGCCTTCGAGGCGGCGCTCTATCAAGACATCAAGAAGCTCTCGGCGCGACAGGGCTGCACGGTCGTCATCACCATGCTCGGCGCGTTCGAGATTCTGCTTCACCTGTTGACGGGAAAGGACGAGATAGTTCTCGGCATCCATTCGGCCGGGCAGTTGTCCATGAACAATCAGAACCTCGTCGGATTCTGCATCAACATGCTCCCCGTGCGCGCTCGCATCACCGACACACTCACCGTGCGTGAGCACCTGCGCGCCGCCCGCCGAGAGATGCTCGACGTTCAGCAACATCAACTCTACCCGTTCAGTCGGCTCGTCAAGAAGCTGAATCTGGTGAGAGACCCCAGCCGCCCGCCGCTCATTTCCACCGTCTTCAATCTCGACCATGGCTCGGCGCAGTTGAAGTTCGGCGAGTTGGAAGTCTGCCCCGTCGAGTCGCCGACGGCCTTCGCTCGTTTCGACCTGCTCTGGAACATGGTCGATTTGGGCAACGAACTGGCTCTGGATTGTACGTACAACAGAGACTTGTTCGAGCCTGCTTCCGTGCAATCGTGGATAGAGGATTTCCAGACGATTGTGCACAGGATGATTGAACGGCCGGAGATGACGGTCGGCGAGATGGCCGCAGCCGTCGCCGCCGAGAGAGAACGCCGTCAGGCTGCTCAAGACGAAGAGTTGAAGGAGATGCGCCTGCGGAAGTTCAAGGGCATCAAGCGCCGCGTCGCGCACGGCTGAAGCTCAAGCGACCGAACGGATGAGAGGAGAGCCACATGAACAGAGACGAACGCGAAGACAACACCATCTACAAAGTGGTGGTCAACCACGAGGAGCAGTATTCCATCTGGCCGGCTGACCGCGAGAATGCGCTCGGCTGGAACGATGCCGGCAAAAGCGGCACGAAACAGGAGTGTCTCGATTACATCAAAGAGGTCTGGACGGATATGCGCCCTTTGAGCCTGCGCAAGAAGATGGAGCAGTTGGAGTCACAACGCTGACCCTTTCCGAGGACAATCAAGATGGCGACGATGGGAACCTATTGCAAAGCTTATCCGCTGCACAGACTCCGACAGTTCGACAACTGGCGTGAGAACACACAGAATCTCCGGCCGACCAATGCTCCCGCAGGCGGACAAAACGGCCGACCGCAGAGGACTCTGACCGGCGACGATTGTCTGTTCCTGCAAGAAAACTTCACCGTGACCGACGGCATTTTCCTCGACGAGTATGTCGTCTTCGACCGTGTGACGCCGGAGTGGAAAGAGTTTTGTCAGGAGACCCTCAAGTTTGAAGTGCCCGCTTGATGCGCCGCGCACCGTGCACAAACTACACAGAAAGTGATTCGTTTATGGAAGAGAGAAATCATCCCAAGTTGCAGCCGAGGAGCCTCAAGAGCGGCAGACGCAGCGCGGTCAACCTTTCAGAGTTGAGCCTGGTCAAGACCGACTATCTGACCCCTGAAGATGGCATGCCTCTCGTGATACGGCCGGCCGTCGCCGACGTGGATTTGGCCGACTGGGCTGCTTCGCACAGGTCGGAGATTGAGAGCCACCTGCTCAAGCACGGGGCGATTCTGTTCCGTGACTTCAATCTGAAATCTGTGGCGCAATTCGAGCAGGCGGCCTCAGCCATCTGCTCCGACCTGTTCAGCGAATACGGCGACCTGCCGCCGGAGAGCGGAGCCGAAAAGGTCTATCAATCGACGCCCTACCCGGAAGAGCAGACAATCCTGTTTCACAACGAAGCTTCACACACGCACCGCTGGCCGCTCAAGCAGTTCTTCTTCTGCGTGCAACCGGCAGAGCAGGGCGGCGAAACGCCGATTGTCGATTGTCGGGAAGTCTATCGCGTGCTCGACCCCGCGCTCGTCAGGCGATTCGAGGAGAAGGGGCTGATGTACGTGCGTAACTTCATCGCCGCTTTGGACGTGAGCTGGCAGGAGTTCTTCAAGACCACTGACCGCGCCGCCGTCGAGCAATACTGCCGCGAGGCGGGCATCGAGTTCGAGTGGAAGGGCGAGGACGGATTGAGAATCCATCAGATTTGTCCTGCCATCGCGCGCCACCCGAAGACGGGCGAGACGGTCTTCTTCAACCAGCTTCAGTTGCACCACGTCTCCTGTCTGCTGCCTCACGTGCGCGCTTCTCTGTTGTCGCTCTACCGCGAGGAAGACCTTCCGCGCAACGTCTATTACGGCGACGGCACGCCCATCGAAGAATCGGTCATGGAGCAGGTGGGCGAGGCTTACCTGCAAACCGCGACCAGCTTTCCATGGGAGAAGGGCGACATCCTGATGGTCGATAACATGCTCGTCGCGCATGGGCGCAATCCCTTCAAAGGCAGCCGGAAAATCGTGGTTGCGATGGGCGAGATTATCAGTAACAACGACCTTCGCGCGTCGTGAATTGCCGAAATTGTCGGTGAATTTATATGAGTCAAAACATCATGCAAGGCTTTCCACTTTCTCCGCAGCAAAAACATCTCTGGCAGCTTCAGGACGAGAGCCACGCTTACGCTCTGCACTACACCTGCCGCATCACGGGGCGGCTCGACGTTTCACGCTTCCGGGAGGCTCTCCGACAAGTCGTCGCCAGACACGAGATACTTCGCACGAGATTTCATCGCGTGCCCGGTGTGAGAATACCTCTACAGGTTATCTCGTCGGACGCCGAAGCGACGCTGGAAGTCTCGGAGATGAACGGGCTTGAAGAGGCCGGACGCGCGGCGGCCGTCAGCGAAGCGATGCGCCTTCAGAAAGAGCAGCCTTTCGATTTCGAGCGCGGCGCGTTGTTCAGGTCGCGGCTGCTCGTCTTAAGCACGGAAGAGTCCATACTGCTGTTGAGCCTCTCGGCTTTATGCGCCGATTCACAGACGGTCAGGAATCTGGTGCGTGAGATTGCGTCCGCTTACGAGGCGAGCCTGCGCGGAGAGACTCTCTCGGACGAGCCTATCCAGTACGTCGATGTCTCCGAAGTGCTCAACGAACTGCTCGAAGACGAGGACACGCAGAGAGGTAAGGAACACTGGCGCAGGAAAGACCTCTCCGGCCTGCATCGAATGGAGATTCCTTTCGAGCATCGCTCGGCGCGCGATGACGGGTTCGACCCCGCATCGGTCAGCCTGTCGCTTTCGCCCTCCGTCGCGCAGAGAATGACGGCGCTCGCTGAAGAGCACGAGATGACGCTGGCCGCCTTGCTCTTCAGTTGCTGGCAGGTTCTGCTCTGGCGTCTGACCTCGCAATCAGACCTCACAGTCGGCTTCGTCTACGACGGCAGAATGTACGAAGGGCTGGAAGAGGCGCTCGGCCCGCTGGCGAAGTATCTGCCGGTGCAGGGACATCTCGAATACGACGCGCCTTTCCTGACGGTCGCCGCGCAGGCGCATCAGGCCATCGGAGACAACATCGAGTGGCAGGACTATTTCGATTGGGATGCCGTGTCGGGCGCGGACGGCGCAAGCCCCGCTCTCAACTTCTTTCCCGTGAGCTTCGATTTCGCGGAGGCATCGCCGACCTATGCCGCAGGCGGCGCGCAGTTCTCGCTTCACGAAGATTATGCCTGCATCGACCGCTTCAAACTCAAACTGTCGTGCACGTTGCAGGGCGACACGTTAGAGGCCGCGCTCTACTACGACGCGAGCCTGTTCTCTGACGAGGACATGAGCGCGATGGCCGAAATGTTCAAGACCATCGCGGAGAGCGCCGCGCGTCGGCCGGAGGCGCAAATCGGTTCGCTCGATATTGCGAGCGAGTCCATGCACCGGCGGTTGGCGTCCGCGCTCAACAGCACGCAGGCTGAGTACGCGTCTGAGCAGTCCGTGCATCGGTTGTTCGAGCGGCAGGCGGCGCGCGTGCCCGAACGGCTCGCCGTCGTCGGTGAAGGTCAACGGCTGACCTTCGCAGAGCTTAACGCGCGCGCGAATCAACTGGCGCGCTACCTGCGACGGCTCGGTGTGCGAACCGAAGAGCGCGTCGGGATGTACACCGAACGCTCGACCGAGATGATTGTCGCGCTGCTCGGCATCTTAAAGGCCGGAGCGGCATACGTGCCTCTCGACCTGATGAGTCCGCAGGAACGGCTGGCCTTCTCGCTCGACGATGCAGGTGTGTCCGTCGTGCTGACACAGAACGACCTGACGGAGCGTCTGCCGCAGAGCGACGCCAAAGTGGTTCGCCTCGACGCTGATTGGAGAGATGTCGCGCGCGAGAGCGCCGAGAATCTCGGTCTGGAGGTCGCGCCTGACAATGCGGCTTATGTCATCTACACGTCTGGCTCGACGGGCAATCCGAAGGGAGTCGCCGTCAGTCATCGTTCGTTGTCGAACTACACGCAGTTCATCTGCGAGCGCCTCCGACTGTTGGAAGCGACGCGGGACGAGGCGCTGCAATTTGCGACCGTCTCAAGCATCAGCGCAGACCTCGGCAATACTTCTATCTTCCCGTCGCTGGTTTCGGGTGGCTGTCTGCACGTCCTCAGCTATGAGACGGCGACCGACGGCGAGAAGTTTGAGCGTTACTGCGCGCAACATTCAATCGACGTGCTGAAGATAGTGCCTTCGCACCTGAACGCTTTGATGCTCTCGCAAAAAGGTCGCAGCGTCCTGCCGCGAAGGTATCTGATACTGGGCGGCGAGTCGTTTCCTCAAGCGTTGGCGCAGCGCATCTCGGAGATGGCTCCGACCTGCGAAGTGCTCAACCACTACGGGCCGACCGAAACGACAGTCGGCGCACTCACCTACGGACTCGACGGCCAACCGGAGCGCCCCTGGAACTCCTCCACCATCCCCATCGGACGCCCCATCGCCAATGCCCGCGTATACATTCTCGACCCGCAGTTGAAGTTGATGCCGGTGGGCGTGCCCGGCGAGTTGTATATCGGGGGCGCGGGGCTGGCGCGCGGGTACGTCAACAGGCCGGATTTGACCGCAGAGAGGTTCATCCCAGACCCCTTCAGCGACCAGCCCGGCGCACGCATGTACAGGACGGGCGACCTCGCGCGCTACATGCCGGATGAGAACATCGAATTTCTGGGACGTGTGGATTATCAGGTCAAGATTCGCGGCTATCGCATCGAGTTGGGAGAGATAGAGTCTGCGCTGCGACAGCATCCGTCCGTCAGCGATGCGGTCGTGATGGCGCGCGAGGACGAGCAGGGCAACAAGCGTTTGATTGCTTACGTCGCCGACTCGCCGGAGGCGACGCCGACCGTCGCCGAGTTGCGGCAGTTCGCGCAGGACAAGTTGCCTGAGTACATGGTTCCTTCGGAATACGTCGTGCTGCACGAGTTTCCGCTGACGCGTAACGGCAAGGTTGATAGAGAGGCTTTGTCTGCTATCAGCCCGACGGTCTCGGCATCGGAGACGCCTTTCGTCGAGCCGGTGACGGTCATCGAAAGACAACTGGCCTCGATTTGGTCACAGGTCTTGCGCGTCAAACAGGTCGGCGTCCACGACAACTTCTTCGAGCTTGGCGGCGATTCCATTCTCGCCATCCAGATTATTGCGAAGGCGAGCGACGCGGGCATCAGGCTCACTCCGAAACAGATTTTCCAGCACAGGACAATCGCCGAGTTGGCCGAAGTGGCCGGCGCTGCGCCCGCCGTCCGAGCCGAGCAGGGAGTGGTCACAGGTGAAGTTCCGCTGACGCCGATTCTCTATCGCTTCATCGAGCACGACCTGACAGACCTCCATCACTTCAATCAGGCCGTCTTCCTCCAATTGAGACAGGCTTTGGATGTCGCCTCGCTGCGTGAGGCGGTGCGCCGCTTGCCGCTTCATCATGATGCGCTGCGTCTGCGTCTGGTGCAGGAAGATTCACGCTGGCGGCAGTATCAGGCCGCGCCCGACGACGTAGTGCCTTTCGCACGCGTTGACCTCTCGGAGATACCGAAGACGGAACAGAAGCGGGTGCTGGAAGCCGCCGCCAATCAGGTGCAGAGAAGTTTCGACCTGAGCACGGGGCCGCTCATGAGGGTCGTGCTCTTTCATCTGGGAGAGGGCGAGCCGGAGCGACTGCTTATCGTGATTCATCACCTCGGCGTCGATATCGTCTCATGGCAAATCCTTCTGGCAGATTTGTGGCAGGCTTACGAACAACTCAGTCAAGGCCGCAGCCTTGACCTGCCGCCGAAGACGACATCCTTCAAGCAGTGGGCGGAGAGACTGACGCAGTATGCACAGTCGGAAGAACTCGAACGCGAGTTGGAGTTCTGGACGAGTGCGCCTAATCAACCCATCGCACATCTCCCGCTCGACTTTGAGGGTAGGGCAAACACTGAGGTCTCGGCTCACAATATTTCGGTCTCACTCACCGAGGAAGAGACGAAGCAAATCTTACAGGAAGTGCCGAAGAGCTACCGGACGCAGATTAACGACGTGCTGCTGGCGGCGCTGGCTCGCAGCATGAACAGATGGACTGGAGGCGGAGCATTGCTCGTCGATTTAGAAGGGCACGGCCGGGAGCCTCTGTTTGATGATATAGACCTGACGCGCACGGTCGGGTGGTTCACTTCAATCTATCCTGTGTTGTTGGAGATAGAGGAAGGAGATATCGGGGCGAGTCTGAAGATGGTGAAGGAGAGATTAAGAGCAGTACCGGGCGGCGGTATCGGTTATGGTCTGTTGAGATACGTGAGAGGAGACGCAGGGATAGCGGAGAAGATTAAAAGCAGGGGCGAGGCGGAAGTAGTTTTCAACTATGGCGGACAGTTCGACCAATCGTTGCC
The DNA here is from genome assembly GCA_035942915.1 of Pyrinomonadaceae bacterium. GTDB lineage: Bacteria > Acidobacteriota > Blastocatellia > Pyrinomonadales > Pyrinomonadaceae > DASZCR01. Next base: position 13,457 of record DASZCR010000085.1, read on the forward strand.
TGAGTCCTCTCCGTTCTCTCTGGCTAAGGAGAGCACGGGTGCGGCGCGCAGCCTACGCTCCAATCGTCACTACCTCCTCAACATCAACGGCATGATTATGGAGGGACGCCTGACCCTCTACTGGACGTACAGCGAGAATCTGCACCGGAGGGAGACGATAGAGCGAGTGGCCGCAGGGATGATGGAGGAGTTGCGAGCCATCATCGCGCATTGTCGCGGGCTTGAGACTGCCGCCTACACTCCTTCCGATTTCCCGCAAATGAACTTCAATCAGGCGGAGTTGGACGACTTGGTCGCGGAACTGTCTCAATCTCTCGGAGATGACCAATGAGCAGCAAGAAGAGAGATTTGATTGAGGATATCTATCCGCTTTCTCCGATGCAACAGGGCTTGCTGTTCCATACGCTCTACGCGCCGGGCACGGGCGTCTATTTCGAACAGTGGAACTGCACCATTCAGGGCAAGCTTGACCTACAGGCTTGGAAGCGTGCATGGCAGGAGGTCGTCAACCGCAATCCTATCCTGCGGACGGCCTTCTTCTGGGAGCGACGCGATGAGCCTTTTCAGGTGGTCTCTCGCCACGTCGCGCTCGACTGGCAAGAGCACGATTGGCGCGGCCTCTCCAGCGAAGAACAGCGTGAGCGCCTCGACGCTTTTCTCGCGGAAGACCGTGCCAAAGGCTTCAATCTGTCGCGGCCTCCGTTGACGCGCCAGTTTCTCATCCAGTTGGAGGACGACCTCTATCGCTTCGTTTGGAGCTATCACCAGATGTTGCTTGATGGTTGGTCGAGGATTTCAGTCATCAGGGAAGTCTCTGCCTACTACGACGCCTACACTCGTGGTCAAGAGTTGTCGCTTAAACGAACTCGTCCTTATCGTGACTACATCTCTTGGTTGCAGCGTCAGGATTTATCGAAGGCCGAGGCGTTTTGGAGAGAGACGCTCAAGGGATTTACGACGCCCGTGTCGCTCAAGATGCGACACGCGCCGGATGCGGCGCAAGGGCAGGGGGACGGCTACATCCGAAGACACCTGCGTTTAAGCAGGGAGACGACCGCCGCGCTGCAAACGCTCGCGCGCCGCCGCGAACTGACGCTCAACACGCTGATGCAAGGGGCTTGGGCGCTTCTGCTCAGCCGTTTCAGCGGGCGCGACGACGTGCTCTTCGGAGCGACCGTCTCCGGGCGTCCGGCCGAACTGTCGGGCGTCGAAAACATCATCGGGCTTTTTATCAACGTGCTGCCCGTGCGCGTGCGCGTGCCGCCTGATGCGACCCTCTCGGCGTGGCTCAAAGAGCTTCAGGCTTTACACGTCGAGATGCGCCAGTATGAATACACTCCTCTGGTGCAGGTACAGGGATGGAGCGAAGTGCCGCGCGGCGTCCAAATGTTTGAGAGCGTGATGGTGTTTGAGAACTATCCGGGCGACGCGCTCGCGGCCGACCGCGATGCCAGCGTCAGGCTGCTCAACGTGGATGTCTTTGAGAAGAGCAACTATCCCGTCATGGTCGAGGTTGAGCCGGGCGCGGAGTTGATTCTGACGCTTCGTTATTACAGCCAATATCTAGACCCGGCGATGGTCGAGCGAATGCTCGCCGGTTTTCAAACACTGCTGGAGAACTTCGTGGCGAATCCTGACGCTCAACTCTCCTCGCTCTCAATCGTCACAGAAGAGCTCAGTGAACAGTTGAGCAACAGTTTCAATGCCGACCTTGAGGATTACTAATGAATACAGTGCCGGTTCGCTTCTTCGCCATCGACGCACAGGAACTCGGAGGGAAACGTCTATGAAACACGAACCTATTCATCATCTGTTTAGTCAGGCCGCCGCGAGATTTCGGGAGCACGTAGCGATTGATGACGGCCACCGGCGCGTCTCCTACGGAGAGCTTGAAGCCAATGCAAACAGGTTAGCCAATTTTCTGCTCTCTGCTGGCGCGCAGAAGGGCACGCTCGTCGTGGTCATGTCGGAAAAGAGCATCGACCTGATTACGGCGCTGATTGGCATCCTCAAGGCGGGCTGCGTCTTCGTTCCGCTCGACGCGCGTGCGCCCGAAAAGAGAATCGAAGTGCTGCTCTCGGAAGTCTCGCCGGAGTGGTTTGTCGTTGACTCGAAGTTTATCCAGACGCTCGACAACGCGACGCCGCACGCGTCTGCAAAGATGCACATCATTTGCCTCGACCGTGAAGCGGGCATCGAAGGTCGTGAAGATAAATTCGTGCTTCACGAAGAGTACGCCGACTTCAACGACTCAAGCAGCCCGGCCGTCTCGTCCGAGCCGGACGATATGGCTTACATCTATTTCACTTCGGGTTCGACGGGGCGGCCGAAGGGCATCGCCGGAAGACTGCGCGCCATTGACCACTTCATCCGTTGGGAGATTGAGACCTTTCAAATCGGCGAGGGAAGCCGCGTCAGCCAACTCATCTCCCCTTCGTTCGACGCGTTTCTGCGCGACGTGTTTGTGCCGTTGTGTGCGGGCGGCACGGTCTGCGTGCCCGACAGTCGAGACACAGTGCTCGATGCGCGCAAGCTGGTCGAGTGGTTGAATGCGCGGGAAATCAATCTCATACACTGTGTCGCATCTCTGTTCCGTGCCATCGTCAACGAAGATTTGCAGCCCGAATACTTCTCGTCCTTAAAACACATCCTCATCTCCGGCGAGCCTTTGCTCGGCGCGGACGTGAGGCGTTGGATGGAGCTCTTCGGCGAACGCGTTCAACTGGTGAACCTCTACGGCCCGTCCGAGACGACGATGACCAAGTTCTTCTACATCGTGCAGCCCGCCGACAAGCAGCGCGAAATCATGCCCATCGGAAAACCGATGAGAGGCGCGGCGGCCATCGTCGTGGACGCGCAGGGCAAACCCTGCCTGCCCGGAACGGTCGGAGAGATTTACATCCGCACGCCCTTCCGTTCTCTGGGTTACTACAAACAGCCGGAACTGACCCGCGAAGTCTTCATCCAGAACCCGCTCAGCGACAACCCGGACGACATCGTCTATAAGACGGGCGATTTGGCGAGAATGTGGGACGACGGCAACTTCGAGTTTCTGGGTCGGACAGACCAGCAGGTCAAGGTGCGCGGCATCCGGGTCGAGCCGAGAGAGATTGAGAACCTGTTTCTTCAGCACGAGTCCGTCAAGGACGTGGCGGTTATCGACCGCGATGATTTGAGCGGCAACAAGTATCTGTGCGCCTACGTGGTTTTGGCCGACGAGGTCAAGACGAGCGAACTGGCAGCATGGGCGGCGCAGAGATTGCCCGAAGGAATGGTTCCTTCGGCCTTCGTCGTGATGGAAGCCCTGCCGCGCACGCTCAGCGGCAAGCTCGACCGCCGCGCGCTGCCCTCGCTCGAAGAGGTGCAGGCGGAAAGAAAAAAGGACATCGTCGCTCCGCGCACGCAGACCGAAGAGCAATTGGTCGCTATCTTGACGAAGGTGCTCGGCATCAGTTCCATCAGCATCCATGACAACTTCTTCGAGCTTGGCGGCCACTCTCTGCTGGCGATGCAGGTGATGGCGCGGGCGCAGGAAGCGACGGGCGTCGAGTTGCCTCTGAGCAGCCTCTTTGAAGCTCCGACGGTGGCGGAGTTGGCCGAACGCATCGACACGATTCGCTGGGTGGGACAGAACATGCAGGCTATGCCGGGCGGCGGAGGTGAAGAGCGCGAGGAGTTGGAGTTATGACGACCGTTGAGTTCTTGTCTTACCTCCGCAGTCTGAATACGAGAGTGTGGCTCGACGGCGGCCGTCTGCGTTGCAGCGCGCCGAGCGGAGTGCTCACGCCGGACTTGCGCGAAAAGCTCGCCGAACGTAAAGCCGAGATTATCCGCTTCCTGTCGCAGGTGCAGAATTCGCTCGAATATGAGTCTGCGTCCATCCTGCCGCAGACAGAGGACGGCCACGCGCCTCTGTCGTTCGCACAACAGCGGCTCTGGTTCTTAGACCAACTCGACCCCGGTAACTTCACTTACAACATCCCTCTCGCCGTGCGTCTGAGAGGGAAGCTCAACGTCGCCGCACTGGAACGCAGCCTCACGGAGATTGTCCGCCGCCACGAGACGCTGCGGACGACCTTCGCCCTCGTCGAAGGTGAGCCGGTGCAGATTGTCGCCCCGCCTGCGCCGGTCTCTCTGCCCGTCGTCGATTTGCGACACCTGCCTGAGGCGGAGCGCGAGCGTCAGGTTAGACAGATGGCTGAAGACGAGGCGATGCGTCCCTTCAACCTCGCCGAAGGCCCGCTCTTTCGCGTCAACTTGTTGAAGGTCGAAGAGGAGCATCACATCGCACTGCTGACCATCCATCACATCGTCAGCGATGAATGGTCGAAAGCTGTGCTGATGAGGGAACTGGGCGAGTTGTATAACGCTTTCGCGCGCGGCCTGCCTTCGCCGCTCGCAGAGCTTCCGATTCAGTATCGCGACTTCGCGCGTTGGCAGAGACAGTGGCTCAAGGGCGAGGTCTTGGAGTCGCAGTTGTCTTTCTGGAAGGAGCAGTTGCAAGGGCTGCCGCCGTTGCTGGAATTGCCCGCCGACCGCCCCCGCACGGCCATCAAGACACTCGATGGCGCGCGGCAACAGTTCATCCTCTCGCCCGCGCTCTCGGCCGCGCTCAAGACGTTGGCCGCAAGAGAAGGCGCGACGCTGTTTATGGTGATGCTGGCGGCCTTCAAGGCTTTGCTCTACAGGTACACGGGGCAGCGCGATATCGTCGTAGGCACGCCGACGGCGGGTCGCACGCGTGCGGAGACTGAAGACTTAATCGGATTCTTCATCAACACGCTGGTGCTGCGTACGGAACTCACGGGCAGGCTCTCTTTCAGAGAACTGCTGGCGAAAGTCAGAGAGGTCTGTCTCGGCGCGTATGCTCATCAGGATTTACCGTTCGAGAAGTTGGTCGAAGAGTTGCAGCCGGAGCGCGACACGAGCCGCAATCCTCTGTTTCAGGTCGCCTTTCAGATATTGAACACGCCGCGCGGCTCTCTGAACCTGTCAGACCTCTCACTCGAACCGCTCGAAAGCAGCATCAAGGCGACGAAGTTCGACATCACGCTGTCGATGGTGGACACCCCGCAGGGTCTGGGCGGCTCGCTCGTCTACAGTTCCGAACTGTTCGACGAGACGACGATTAAGCGTCTCATCAGCCACTTCCAAACCATGATAGAGGGCATCGTTGCCGACCCGGAGAAGCCAATCTCTACGCTGCCTCTCTTGCAGCCGGACGAGCGGCGCGATTTGCTCTCGCGTTGGGGCAAGCAGCAGACGCACTACGTCGCCGACAGGGGGCTGCATGAGTTGTTCGAGGCGCAGGTGGAGCGTGCGCCGCACGAGACGGCAGTAGTCTTTGAAGACGTGCGGCTGAGCTACGACGCGCTGAACCGTCGTGCTAATCAACTGGCTCATTATCTGCGCCGGTTGGGAGTCGGCAGGGAAGACCGTGTCGGCATTTTGATGGAGCGTTCGCATGAAGTGGTCGTGGCTATTCTCGCCGTGCTGAAGGCGGGGGCGGCCTACGTGCCGATGGATACGGCCTATCCGAAAGACCGTCTGGCTTTCATGCTCACGGATGCTTCGATGCCGGTCTTGCTGACGCAGGAGCGTCTGCTCGAAACCCTGCCCGCACACAATTCGCGAATCGTCTGCGTTGATGCTGAATCGGAGGCCGTCAACAGTCAGAGCGAAGCGAATCCGTCGGTCGCGCTGGCGGGCGATAATCTGGCCTATGTCATCTACACCTCCGGCTCGACGGGCAAGCCCAAAGGTGTGCTCGTCACACACGCGAACGTCGTTCGCCTGTTCGCCTCCACGCAGGAGCACTTTCACTTCGACGAACGGGACGTGTGGACGCTCTTCCATTCCTACGCGTTCGACTTTTCGGTGTGGGAACTCTGGGGCGCGCTGCTCTACGGCGGGCGTCTGGTGGTCGTGCCTTACCTGACGACGCGCTCGCCTGAGAGCTTTTACGAACTGCTACTGCAAGAGCAGGTCACAGTCCTCAATCAAACTCCCTCAGCCTTTCGCCAACTGCTCAAGACCGAAGGCGTGAGACCGACGGGCGCGCCCTTCTTCAACCCGCGTCTGATTATCTTCGGCGGCGAGGCGCTTGAGCTACAGAGCTTGAGTCCGTGGTTTGAAAAGCACCCGGAGAGGCAGACCCAACTCGTCAACATGTACGGCATCACGGAGACGACCGTCCATGTCACCTATCGGCCGATTGGGAGCGGAGAGCACGCGCAAGCGTGCGGCAGTCTGATTGGCTCTCCTCTGCCCGACCTACAGATGTACGTCCTCGACGAACATTTGCAGCCGCAGCCGATAGGCGTGACGGGCGAACTCTACATCGGCGGAGACGGACTGGCGCGCGGCTATCTACAGCGTCCTGAACTGACCGCCCAACGCTTCATTCCGAACCCGTTCAGCACAGAACCCGGCGCAAGACTCTACAAGTCCGGCGATTTGGGACGCTATCTGCCCGACAGAGACACGGAGTATTGCGGGCGGATTGACCATCAGGTGAAACTGCGCGGCTATCGCATCGAGTTGGGCGAGATTGAGGCGGCGTTGCTCGAAGACGGTTCGGTGCACGAGGCTGTGGTCGTCATCAGCGAGGACGCTGCGGAAGATAAACGTCTGGTGGCTTATGTCGTTCCGTCGTCCGTCGAAGAGGCTGGAATCGTCGGCCGGTTGCGTGAATCTCTCAAAGCCCGTCTGCCCGATTACATGGTGCCTTCGGCCTTCGTCGTTTTAGAACATTTGCCGCTGACGCCGCACGGCAAAGTTGACCGGCGCGCGCTGCCTGCGCCTGAGCGGACACGCAGCACACTCGAAAGCACCTACGTCGCTCCGCGCGACCTGTTGGAGCTACAGTTGGTCAACCTCTGGGAAGAGGTGCTCGAAGTCAAACCCGTCGGCGTCACGGATGACTTCTTCGACATCGGCGGCCACTCGCTGCTGGCCGTCAAGCTCTTCGCGTTGATTCAGGAAAGGTTGAACAAGAGCCTGCCGCTGGCGACGCTGTTCCAGAAAGGCACAATCGAACATC
>DASZCR010000086.1:0-7838 GCA_035942915.1 Pyrinomonadaceae bacterium
GACGAAGAATTACAACGATTACGACAACCTGTACTGGAAATTCTGGCGCGCCAATGCCGCGCGCTTCGACGAGTTGTCTTTCTGGGCGCGCGTCCCGGTCGTCGCCCTGACGCTTGCGCTCGGTGTGCTCATCTTCGTCTATGCGCGTCGGCTCTTCGGCGCACGCGCCGCCGCGCTGTCGGTCGTACTCTTCGCCGTCGAGCCGACGTTGCTCGCGCATGGGCGCGTCGTGCAGACGGACGTGGCAGCGGCCTTCACGCTCCTGCTCTTCTGTCTTGTTCTCGACGCCTACCTGCGCGCACCGAGTCTCGCGGGCGCACTCATCACGGGTGCTGTCTGCGCGCTCGCCGTGTGCGCGAAATTCTCTCTGCTCGTGCTGGTTCCGGTCGCCGTGCTGACGCCGTTCGTGCTGACGTGGACGAGGCGCGCGGGCTGGCGTTGCGCCGCACGCTTCGCCGCGCACGCCTGCGCCTCGACGCTCGTCATGCTCTTGACCATCAATGCCGCCTATCTCTTTCGCACGCACACGCTCTCGGACTTCGCGCTCGACGACGCGGGTCTGCCGGGAGGCTTCGGCGCGGGGGCGTTCGGCGCGTTCCTGACAGAGTTGCTCCCGCGCATCGTTCCGGCCGATTTCATTGAGGGCGTCTTGTGGCAGGTGGGGCATCAACGCGCGGGACATGAAGCGGGGCTTTTGGGTGAGTACAGCACTTTCGGGTGGTGGTACTACTTCCCCGTCGCCTTCGCCTTGAAGACGACGCTGCCGTTCCTGTTGCTCACGCTGGCGTCGCTGGCGTGGGGCATGTGGCGCGTCCGGCGCAGGCGCGAGCGCGCTCTCCTGCTCGTCATCGTGCCGCCCGTGCTGTATGCGCTGCTGCTCGCCGGTTCGCAGATTAATATCGGTGTGCGCTATCTGCTGCCCGCCTATCCGTTCCTCTTTATCCTGTCGGGCGCACTGCTCGAACGTCTCCTGCGCTCTCATCGCCTGCGCCGCACGGCCGCGCTCGCGGTCGCTTTAGTGCTCGCGTGGGCGACGTTTGAGGTCGCGCGCGCTTATCCGGATTACATGCCTTATATGAATCAGTTGGCGCGTGGCGCGCCACGCTGGCACTACCTTTCGGATTCCAACGTCGAGTGGGGCGACGACGTGCGTGCGCTGGCTCGCTACCTGCTCGCGCGCGGCGAGAGTCGCGTCCATGCGGCCGTGCTCGGCGACCGTTCGCTACACGTCTACGGCGTAGAGGACGTAGAACCGCGCGACGTGCGACCCGGCTCTGCTCCGGAGCGTGCGCGCTACGTCGCCATCGGCGCGAGTTTCTTTAACGGCTCGGTGTTATACAGGCAGAGAGCCGACGGCACGGCTCTCGGCGACGACGAACGCCGCAACACCTACGCGCTCTTCCGCACGCGCCGCCCCGAAGCCGTCTTCGGAGGCTCAATCTATCTTTACCGGCTCGACGATTGAGCGTCCCGGCTTTTGCCAAAATCCGACAAGACTGCTATTAGTAATTCGTTCGCACAAGCACGCGCTTAAGCTGTCCCCCGAACGAAAACATGAACACCGAGAACAAGACTCTCATCATCGTCCCGACCTACAACGAACGCGAGAACGTCCCCTCGCTCGTGCGGGAGATTTTCAAGTACGTGCCGGACGCGCACGTCTGCATCGTTGACGACAATTCGCCCGACGGCACGGCCGCGCACGCCGAAGCGTTGTTCGGCAGCGACCCGCGTTTCTCCGTCCTGCGGCGCACGGGCGCACGCGGTCTCGGCCGCAGCTACGTCGATGGCTATCGCAAGGCGCTCGCCGAAGGCTACGCACGACTCGTGCAGATGGATGCAGACTTCTCGCACGACCCGAAGTCCATCCCCTCGCTCATCGAGGCCAGCGCGCAGGCCGATGTCGTCGTCGGCTCGCGCTACTGTCCCGGCGGCGGCATCGGCAACTGGCCTCTGCGCAGACGCCTCCTGAGCCGTTTTGCCAACCGCTACGTCGGCACGATTATCGGTCTGCGGTGCAACGATTCGACGAGCGGTTTTCGCTGCTACAACCGGCGCGCGCTCGAACTCGTGCTCGACGGTCAAATCGTCTCCGACGGCTATGCCTTCCTCGTCGAGTCGATGTACTGGATTAACGAAGCGGGTCTGCGCGTCAAGGAAGTGCCCATCACTTTCGTTGACCGGCGCGAAGGTCAATCGAAGATTTCGCGCGCCGTCATCTTCGAGTCGGTCATCCTGCCCTGGCGCTTGCGCCTTCAGAGCGGCACGCGACCCGGCGCACAACTGCTCGGCCAGACGCAAGACTAAAGTAAGGCACAACGCACAAGGCACAAGCTGAAAGGCAAAAGTCAGGAGGACGCATCCTCTTAACTTTTGCCTTTTCTCTTGTGCCTTTTTACTTTGACCTGATGGTTACGACCAGATGCCGGGAATCCGCGTCGAGCACGCAGGGCAAGTTCCTTCGTGCGTGACCCGCATCCGTTTGATGATGTAGCCGTAGCGTTCTATCAGAAGTTCGTCGCAGTTGTGGCAGTAGGTGTTCTCCCAACGGCCGACGCGACCCGGCAGGTTGCCTGCGTAGACGTAGCGCAGCCCGGCCTCGCGCCCGATTTCGCAGGCGCGCACGAGTTGCTCGGCCGTCGTGTTCTCGTTCTCCGTCATGTTGTAGTCCTTGTGAAACGCCGTGACGTGCCAGGGGATGTCGGGCGAGACGGAGGCGATGAAGTCGGCCGCGCGCCGCAGTTCGTCTTCCGAATCGTTGAAGCCGGGAATGACGAGCGTGACAATCTCTTCCCAGAAGCCGCGTTCGTTGACCATCTTGACCGTGTCGAGGATGTTCGTGACGACGCCTCCCAACTGCCTGTAGTTGCGGTCGCTCATCGACTTCAAATCTATCTTGTAACAGTCCGTCCAAGGGCGCAGGTAATCGAGCACTTCGGGCGTCGCGTTGCCGTTTGAGATAAACGCTGTCTTGAAGCCGGCAGGCTTCGCGCGTTTGAAGACATCAACCGCCCACTCGGCCGTAATCAACGGCTCGTTGTAACTCGAACCGACCATCCGCGCGCCGTAAGCATGCGCCAGAGAGACGAGGCGGTCGGCCGTCACGGCCTTCGGCGCGATGCCTGCCGAGTCGTCGCGCAGGGCTTGCGAGGTCAACCAATTCTGGCAGTAGGCGCAGTGCAGGTCGCAGCCGAGCATGCCGAAAGTGAGCGTGTCGGAGCCGGGCATGGCGTGGAAGAAAGGCTTCTTCTCGGTCGGGTCGCAGGCGATGGCGGCGACGTAGTTCTTCGGCACGAGCAGGCGTCCGCGCTCGTTGTAGCGCACCTTGCAGATGCCGCGCTTGCCCTCGCGGATGAGGCAGCGGTGGCCGCAGGCGTAGCAGCGCAGGTCACTTGTCCCTTCGATATGTTCGGTCAGTTCGGCCGCGCCTTCGGCCGTCATCTCGTCTAAAACTTCGGCCAGACTGGCCGAGCGTTGGCTCATCGGCATCTTCTTCAAACCTCTTCTGATGTGAGGGAAATTCGCGTGTTGACGATACTGTTTTAGATGCGCGCGGGCGGTCGTTTACTGTCTTGTCGGCCGGGGGAGAGGGCGAACTTTACTCGGCGCGCGCCTCGCGTCTATCATCCGTCGTGTGTTCCTCCAAAAGACTGTTACGGAAGCGGCGCGCGGCCGCGTCGGCCTGACGCGCATCTGGCTGCACCTGCGTCTGTTCACACTGCTGTGCGCGGTGGTGGCGGGAGCGCTCTTCACAGAGACGGAGATAGAGCGGGCGGTGGCCGCGTGGCCGCCGTCAGAGCCGTACACGCGCTGGCTCGGCCGCGTCGTGCTCGCGCCGTTCGACCGTTGGGACGCCGAGTACTACATCAACATCGTCACGCGCGGCTATCGCGCAGATGACGGCACGGCCGCCTTCCATCCTCTGTTCGCGTGGCTCTCAGCGCCGGTCGCGTGGCTGACGGGTAGCCCGCTCTTCGGACTGCTGCTCATCAGTTCACTCGCCGGACTGTTCTCCTATCACGCCTTCGAGCGACTCGCCGCGCTCGACCAGAACCCGGAGACCGCGCGCACGAGCACGCTTCTCTACGCCTTCTTTCCGTCCTCCTTCGTCCTCTTCATTCCCTACACAGAATCGCTCGTGCTGCTGTGGGGCATCCTCTGTTTTCTCTGTGCGCGGCGCGGGCGTTGGTGGCTGGCCGGGCTGACGGGCGGGCTGGCGGCGCTGACGAAACAGCAGGGCGTCTTCCTTGCGCTGCCGCTGGTGTGGGAGTTGTGGGAGGCTGCCGGGAGAGACTGGCGCGAGGCGCTGCGTCGGTGGCGCGACTGGGCGGCGTTGGTGCTTATCCCCGTCGGGCTGCTCGTCTGGTTGGTCTATCGCACCATCGCCCTCGACGACTTCAGGCCGGACTTCACGAGCTTCAACTCCTTCGTCTACACGACCATCCTTTCGCCGAGCAGCCAGAAGGTGGTCGGAGACCAGGGCTTCATGTGGCCTTGGAAAGCGACGTGGCTGGCGTTCAAGTCGGCCATGCATTTCCAGCGTCTCGATACATGGCTGACGCTCCTGCTCGGCTTCGCCTTCGTGCCGCTGGCCGCGCTCGCCTGGAAGCATCTGCGGACGAGTTACAGGCTCTACGTGCTGCTCATCTTCCTCGTCACCTTCAGCTATCACACGGGGATGAACAACACTTCGGGCGCATACATCAGCCTGCCGCGCCACCTGCTGCTCGCCTTCCCCCTCTTCATCGGACTCGGCGCACGATGCGACGCGCGCCTGCGCCCGTTCATCGTCGGCATCGGCCTCTTCGGCATCGCCTTCCTGCTCTTCGGCCACATCTCAAGACTCATCCTGACCTGACTCTTAACCGCGCAGCCGCGACGCGACGAGATAGAGCGTGAGCGCGCCGAGCAACGCGAGACCCAAACCGATGAGCGCCGACGCGAGACTCGCGGACGAGCCTTGAGGACGGGTCTTCTCATGCGCGTCCGCGCCACGTCGCCGGCCTCCGCCGACCAAGCGGACAAACGTTTCCGTCGAGATGCCGACACCCGTGTAGAGCATCACCGCGCCGACCGATAAAGCCGTCAGCAACATGGCCTCGTACCACATCCGTCGCCCCTCCCTTCGTCGCGCGTTGATATTGTATAGTTGACGACAACCTTATGATTATCGAAGAGCTGACACTGACGCCCTTTCAACAGCACACGCGTCTCGTCGGATGCGAGGAGACGCGCCGCGCCGTCTGCATCGACCCCGGCGAAGACTCCGCGCGCATCGTCTCCGCGCTCGAACGTCTCGGCCTCGAACTGCAAGCCATCACGCTCACGCACGCGCACATGGACCACGTCGGCGGCGTCGCGGCGCTCAAGCGCGCACGCCCCCGCGCCGAGATTATCCTGCACGCGGCGGACGAACCGCTCTACATGGCGCTGCCTGAACAGCCCGCGTGGGTCGGCATCCCGCGCGCGCAGTGGGCGGCTTACGGGTTCGACTACGAAGCGCCGCCGCCGATTGAACGCTACTGGCAGGACGGGGAGATTTATGAGGTCGGCCGTCTCAAGTTCAAGGTGCTGCACTGCCCCGGCCACACGCCCGGACACGTCGTCCTCTTTGAAGAGCGCGAGCGCAAGGTCTTCGTCGGCGATTGTCTGTTCGCAGGCTCAATCGGGAGGACTGACTTGCCGGGCGGGTCGAGCGAGCAGTTGATGGATTCACTGCTGCGCAAGCTGATTCCGCTCGGCGACGACGTGACGGTCTACTCCGGTCATGGCCCCACCACCACACTCGGCCACGAACGGCAAACCAACCCCTTCCTCACAGGCGGCTACAGAATCGGCCGTTACTTTTGAGAAGTGATAGGTGATGGGAAGGGTGTGATAAGTGATAGGTGATAGGTGATAAGAGAAAGGCTGTTTCTTATCCTATCACCCATCACCTATCACCTATCACTGCTTTCCCCTCATCTATCACTTTCTTCTCGCCTATGAATCTGCTTGCTCGGCCGGTTTGTGCAGTTCGCGGTCTTTGAGTTTCTCCCACTTCTCGCGGGTTTCGCCCTCAAGTTCGCTTGGCAGTGTTTCTACAGGGACGTTGTTTTCGGAGCAGAAGAGACGCCAGAGGATGAAGCGTGCGTCGAACTGTCCGGTCTCTTCGGAAATTCGGTTGGAAAACTCCGTCTGCTCGGTCGGTTTCTCGTCGGCCACCTCTTGAGTCGCTCCTCGCTTGGTTGAATCTCGCGCACAGTGTAGCAACTTTTTCGCCGCGTGTTGAATGGCGGGAAGGCGTGTGCGCCGCTAGGAGGCGGGGCCTGCGAGATAGATTTCGCCCTTCGGGGCGACCTCGCCGTGTTCGCTTTCGAGCGTGACGGCGAAGACGGAGGCGTCGCGCCCCTCGACCGGAACCTGCTCGCTCATGGCGGCGCGTCCGCGCTCGTCCGTCTTGAAGACGCCGCCCGGCATCTTCTTGCCGTCTTTGATGAACCAGAGTTGATAGGCTTTACCGGCCGGAGCGGGCGGCAGGTTATAGGCGACGAGCATGGCGCGTCCGGACGCGCGGTCGAGGGCGAAACGCGCCGACGCGCCCTCGGCCATCTTCGTTCCCGCCAGTTCGGCCACGCGCGAATCGGGTGCGGTCAACACCTCGCGCATCTCGCGCTCGCGCGCAAGTTCGGCGCGCTGGCGTTCAAGTTCGGCCGTCACCTCCGAAGAGCTTTGCGCGAGGCGCGCAACCTGCGCGCGCATCTCCTGATTCTGTCGCCAGAGCACAAGCAGCGCGACGCCGAGCGCGGCAATCACGAGCGAGGCGGCTATCGCGCCGTAAGCGACCCACGCCGGACGCCTCGTCGTCGCAGCAGCGCGGACGCGCGTCGAGGGGTCTGGCATCGCCAGCACGTCGGCCTGTTTGGAGTTTACGCGGCCGTCAGTTTTGCCGTCTGAAGATTCGGAAGCGAGTGCGTGGACGCGCTCGAAGATGCGCGCACGCAGTTCGGGGGGCGGGGCGACGGGGGCGACCGTGTAGGCGAGCGCAGAGGCGGCGTCGCGCAGTTCGCGCAACTCTGCGCGACACTCGGCGCACGACGCGAGGTGCGCGCCGAGTGTGCGGCGTCCCTCTTCGTCGAGCGCGTCTAGAGCGTCGAGCGCCAATGCCTCTTTGTACTCTTCGTGTGCCATGCGGCTTCTACTCTTAAAGACCGGTCAACGGTTCTTCGACCCTGCGGCGCAGCAGGTCGCGCAGTTTGTGCAGCCCCGCGCGCATACGCGTCTTGACCGTGCCGAGCGGTTGACCCGTGCGCTCGGCGATTTCCGTCTGCGACAGTCCCTCGAAGTAGGCGAGCACGAGCGCGCGTCTCTGTTCTTCGGGGATGGCGGCGAGCGCGCCGCGCACGACCTCGCTCTGCTCTGCGCGGACGGCGTCGGCGAGCGCGTCTCCGACCTCTTCGACGGCCTCCTGCGCGGCGGCGTTGGCCGTGCGTTCGCGTGCCTCGCGCGAGCGCAGGCGGTCGATGGCGCGGCTGCGCGCGAGAGTGACGAGCCAGGTGAAGGCGCGTCCGCGCGCGGGGTCGAAGTTGGCCGCTTGTTGCCAGATTTGCAGGAAAACCTCCTGCAAAACGTCCTCCGCCTCCGGGCGGTCACGGACTATACGTAGGAGGAGGCCGAAAAGGATGGAACTGTATCGGTCGTAGATGGCGGCGAAGGCCCTCTCGTCGCCGCGCGCGACGGCGGTGAGGAGTTCGGCTTCGGCCGCATCCGTCTGTGTGCGCTCGTTGGACAAACTCTGGTTTCGACCTCGTCGGGAGAGAATCGGGCTGCGTCTTCGCTATCTACGAGAAGACGCAGCC
>DASZCR010000087.1:0-15456 GCA_035942915.1 Pyrinomonadaceae bacterium
GTCGCACGTCGTGCGAGCGCATGACGTGCGACGACGAATCGTCTCAACCACCTCTCAACAAGAGGCGCGCAAAAAAACTTGACGGCAGACGCGCTGGCGGCTTGCACTTTCGCAGATGCTCGTGCATACTCGCCCGGCCTCTGAAGCCGACGGTGCTTTATTCCCTCATCAAGCACCCCGGCTCAACTCAAACGTCAACGAAAAACCTTGTCGCCTTACTTAGGGCATGAGTTCTCAGGACGCCTACTCAGTTTTAAAACGGCGTTCGACGCGTGAAGTGTCTGTGTCACTCTGAGATTTTACGTGCAGGGGATGTTCCTTCCTTCATACCTGATACACCCGCTCTCAATTCTACCGGGGTTTCCCTCGCGTGGGTATCCTCGTGTTTCAAACCCACCAAACTTTTCGGAGGAACAATGAAGAAAGTTTTTGCGTTGCTTGTAACGATTGCTCTCGCCGCCGTCGTGATTCTTCCCGCTCTGGTTCACGGCCAGAATCCTTCCCGCAACGCGGCGTCGCCCGCCGCTTCATCCGCTGACGCCGGTGCACCCTTCGTCGCCGACGAATTGATTGTTCAGTACAAAGAAGGCACGGACTTCGTCGCCGCCAGCGAGGCGCGCCACGCGGTCGGCGCGCTCACGAAGAAAGAACTGAGGGCGGAAGCCACAGGTCAGGGCGGCCGTCTCGAAGTGGTGAAACTTCAGAGCGGCCTCGCCGTCGCCGAAGCGGTTCGCATCCTCAGGAACGACCCTCGCGTCGCCTTCGCCGAACCGAACTACATCGTCAAACACCAACTCGTCTCGACCGATACCTACTTCACCAACGGTAACCTCTGGGGCATGTACGGTGATGCCACCACCCCCGCCAATCAGTTCGGCTCGCAGGCCGCTGAGGCTTGGGCGCGCGGCAATGTCGGCTCGAACACGGTCATCGTCGGCGTCATCGACGAAGGCATGGACTACGAGCACATCGACCTCGCCACCAACATCTGGACGAACCCCTTCGACCTGCCCGACGGCGTCGATAACGACGGCAACGGCTACACCGACGACGTTCACGGCTTCGACTTCGCCAACAACGACAACAACGTCTATGACGGCACGCGTCCCGACGACTTCGAGACCGACGCGCACGGCACGCACGTCGCCGGAACCATCGGCGCTTTGAGCAACGGTCGCGGCGTGGTCGGCGTCAACTGGAACGTGACGATTATCTCCGGCAAGTTCCTCAACCCCGGCGGCGGCACTATCTCCGACGCCATCGAGGCCGTCAACTACTTCACCGACCTCAAGACGCGTCACGGCCTCAACATCGTCGCCATCAACAACTCGTGGGGCGGCGGCGGCTACTCGCAGGCTTTGCACGACGCCATCATCCGCGCCGCCAAGGCCAACATCCTCTTCACGGCCGCCGCAGGCAACGGCAACCTCGCGGGCGTCGGCCAGAACAACGACAAGCGCGCCAGCTATCCGTCGAACTACAACACGACGCAGGGCACTTCGACGCAGACGGCCGCTTCCTACGATTCGGTCATCGCCGTCGCCGCTCTGACCTCGACGGGCGCGCTCGCGGGCTACTCCAACTACGGCGCGACGACGGTTGACATCGGCGCGCCCGGCAGCGCCGTCTGGTCGACGACGCCGAACAACACGCTCAGCCGCTTCGACGGCACTTCGATGGCGACGCCGCACGTCACGGGCGGCATCGCGCTCTACGCCGCGACGCATCCGACGGCGACTCCCTCGCAAATCAAGAGCGCGGTTTTCTCGACCGGCACGGCGACCTCCTCGCTCTCCGGCAAGACCACGACCGGCCGACGCCTCAACGTCAGCACCTTCTAACCAAAACTCTCCGGCGAACTGCCGAGTCACACAAAGACAAAGGGGACGCTCCTCAGGAGCGTCCCCTTTGTCTTTCAGTGCGGCGCTGTCTGTCAGAGTGTTCCTTTGTCTTTCAGTCGTGAGCGCGCTTGCCTTTGTCGTCGCCGCGCGCTTAGCATGAAATCGAGGCTCATTCGGCCGTCAATTCTTCAAGGCGAGAAGGCACTTCAGACATCTTGCTCGGCAGGTTCATCAGGGCGCAGGAACGCCGCCGCGCGACGCGGGACACCAACCGTGTCGTCCGCCCGTTCGAGTGGGGCGCATCGTTTATCGCGCCGCACGCCGCAGGCGGCAACGGCGATGAAGACGACCCGCGCGAGATTTTCGAGCGCCACACACGCGCCGCACTCAACGACAGCGACGACTTCTACGCGCTGCCTCCCGTCTCCGATTACAGTCTGACAGACGGCCTGCTGACTTGGACGAGCGCCGTCACGACAGTCGCGCCGGAGAACAACACGGCGCGCGCTCGTTTCTTTCCCGTCGAGGAAGGAAAGCGTCTGCGCGCGGGAGACGAGCGGCGCGCCGTCGTCATCCTTCCGCAGTGGAACGCGCAGCCGGAGAGCCACGTCGAATTGTGCCGCGTCTTCAACCGGCTCGGCATCGCTGCGCTGCGACTGACGCTTCCCTATCACGAGGGGCGTCGGCCGCGCGAGCTTGAGCGCGCAGACTTCCTCGTCTGCTCGAACGTCGGGCGCACCATCGAGTCGATGCGACAGGCCGTGCTGGATACACGCGCGGCCGTCGCGTGGCTGCACGCGCGCGGCTTCGACCGCCTCGGCATCGTCGGCACGAGTATCGGTTCGTGCACGGCCTTCCTCGCCTTCGCGCACGAACCGCTGCTGCGCGCGGGCGTCTTCAATCACGTTTCAGGCTACTTCGCGGACGTGGTCTGGCGCGGCATCTCGACGCGCCACGTGCGCGCGAGCGTCGAGCCGCACCTGACGCTCGAAGAGCTGCGCCGCTACTGGCTGCCCATCAGCCCGCTCGCCTTCGCGCACAAGCTGCTCGATGCGCCCCCACGACCGATGCGCTTCATCGCCGCGCGCCACGACCTGACGTTTCCGGCAGACCTCTCGCGCGACGTGATTGAAGAGGTGCGCCGGCTCGGCCTGCCGCTCGACGCGGCGTGGCTGCCCTGCGGCCATTACACGCTCGGCGAGCCGCCCTGGGTCTATCTCGACGGCTGGAAGATTGTCTCGTTTCTCAGGCGGAACTTATGAGGATGCGGCTGTGCGCGCGCGTGCGCGCGTCGGAGTTGTTGTGTGAACAACTCTCTGCGCGGATGGCCTCTCTGTCGAACTTCACAGAGGTTCTTTAGTTGAACTTGAAATTGTGCTCTTTGTATTTGGCGTCGGCCGCGAGTTGATACTTCTTGAGAAACTCCCAGCTCTTCGCGTTGATGTCGGACGAGCGCGAGTAGTAGTTATGGTCGAGACCGACGACTTCCGTTAGTTCAACCGTGTAGCCGCGTTCGGCAAAAGCGTCGCGCGTCGTGCGTACATCCGTGAGGGGAAAGAAAGGGTCTCGCGTCCCGACGAAGAGCGCGACAGGCACTTTGCGCTCGGCCTCGTCGAGCAGCGGGAAGTTACCCTTCTTCATCGCCCCGGCCGAGACGGCGGCGGCCGCGAAGTATTCCGATTCGAGCGCGGCCATAAAGAGGCCGAAGACTGCGCCTGCCGAGTGGCCGAACAGATAGACGCGGCGCGGGTCGATGGGCTGCTTCGCCTTGAGTTCTTCGACGAGGTCGTAGAGAAACTGCGGGCCGTCTTCGGGTATCGTCCAACTCGTCGAGTTGCGCGAGTCCGGCCCGGCGAGGATGATGCCCTCCTGCTCGGCCAGTTTCTGCCAGTGCTCTATCAACACGCGCCCGTTGCGTCCGCTGCCGTGCAGCAGCACGAGGAGCGGCGCGGGCTTCTCCGCTTTGACCGCCGCGGGGACGAACAGGTAATAGGTGCGCTGCTTGCCGCCGGAGGCGACCGTGTTCTTGACTATCTTCTCCGGCTCTTTAGCCGACACGGCGACGTGGCAGACAAACAGTAACGCCGCGCAGAGACCGACAGGCCACAGCTTTTTTCTCATCAACTTATCCTTCAACTCCTTCTGTCCTTCTCGACCGAGACGGCGAGGTCGGCGACGACGGCGACCAACTCCGCCGGGTCAACCGGCTTGGGCACGTGCTTGTGAAAGCCTGCGGCGAGCGATAGTTCGCGGTCGGCCTCGCCCGCGTAGGCCGTGAGCGCGATGGCGGGCGTCTCTCCGCCGCGCTCGCGCGGCAGCGCGCGGACGCGTCGTATCAACTCGTTGCCGTCCGTGCCCGGCATCCCGATGTCGCTGACAATCACGTCTGGATTCGACTCGGCGAGACTCGCCAGCGCAGCGCGCGCCGACGACACAGCGGCCACAGTCGCACCGCTCTGACCGAGTATCGCGGCCACGAGGTCGAGCGTGTCAGGCTCGTCATCAACGACGAGCACGCGCACGCCGACAAGTGGCGGCGGGCTTTCGCTCGTCTCCTTCTCGACGCCGCGCAGGGGCGTCCGCATCGCTTCCGTGAAGGAGGCGGAGGCGTCCGCGTGGCTCACGGGCGGCGTCGGCAACTCGACCGTGAAGACGGAGCCTGCACCCTCGCCCCCGCTCTGGACGCTGACCGTCCCGCCGTGCAACTCGACGATGTGGCGGACGATGGCGAGGCCGAGACCGAGACCGCCGAAGGCGCGCGTCGTCGATTGGTCGGCCTGCCGGAAGCGGTCGAAGACGAAGGGCAGAAACTCCTGTGCGATGCCGATGCCGCTATCGGAGACGATGATGCGCGCGTGCGCCTCGTCGCGTTCGACGCGGACTTCGACGCGCCCGCCCGCAGGCGTGAACTTGACGGCGTTCGATAAGAGATTCCAGACCACTTGTTGCATCCGCGCCGGGTCGCCCATGACGGGAGCGAGGCGCGGGTCGAAGAGCGTCTGCAAGCGGATGTTCTTGGCGCTGGCGGCCGGGCGCACAACGTCGATGGCGGCCTGCACGACGGGAGCGAGTTCCATCGGCTGCGGGTTGAAGCGCACGTTGCCGGTGATGATGCGCGAGACATCGAGGATGTCGTCAACAATCTGCTGCTGCGTGCGCGCGTTGCGTTCAATGATGGCGACGGCGTTGCGCGCCCCTTCACCTTCGAGCCTTCCCGAACTGAGGATGTTCGACCAGCCGAGGATGGCCGTCAGCGGCGTGCGCAGTTCGTGCGAGAGCGTGGCGAGGAATTCGTCCTTCGTGCGGTTGGCCTCTTCGGCCGCCGTGCGCGCGCGCCGCTCGTGGTCTAAGAGGCGCATGTTTTCGAGTGCGACGGCGGCGAGGTTGGCCGCCATCTTCATCGCCGTCAGGTGCTCGTGTCGATAGGCCGCGCGCTCGTAAGACTGGACTTCGATAGTGCCGACGATGCGCCCCATCGCGGCCATCGGCACGACCAGAGACGACTGCGGACGAAGCCCGTTGTCAGGCCCGACGGGGATGCCCTTGTGCGCCCCCTTCCGGTTCATGTAGTCGTCCGTGATGATGATTTGGCCGGTGCGGACGGCGCGGCTGTTCGGCCCCTCGGAAGTTATCGGCATCGGCGGCAGCAGAGAGACATCCGCCTCCTCGCCATCGCCCCACGCATAGACGGCCGTGCGCACGTCGCGCACCGGGTCGTAGAGCGAGATGAAGATGCCGACGCAGGGGACGGAGGCCAGCGCGAAGTCGCGCAGCGCGCGGAAGACCTTGAGGTGTTCGCCCGCCGCGCCGACCGTCTCGGCCAGATGCGTGACGCGTTCCAGAAGCCGCTCGTAGTCGCTCGCGGCGCGCGTCTCTGCTTCGCGCAGCGCATCCTCTGCGCGCTTCTGCTCGGTGAGGTCGCGGCCGAGTGCGACGCAGCCGCGCACGCGTCCTTCGGCGTCGAAGTCGGGCGTGAGCGTGGCGTTGATGTAGCGCGTCGTGCCGTCTTTGAGCGGCAGCGTCTGCTCGTAGGCGCTCTTGCGCCCGGCGAGTGCGGCTTCGATGTAGGGCAGAATTTTTTGATAAGCGCGTTGGCCGAGAACTTCGCTGAGGTGTTTGCCGTAGAGTTCTGCGCGCGGGCGGTCGAAGAGCACTTCGTAGGCTCTGTTGTTGAAGCGATAGCGGTGGTCTGTGTCGATGTATGCGACGAAGGCGGGCACGGCGTCGAGGATGAGGCGCAGGAGGTTTTCCGTCATGCGCGTCGGCGCGTCGTCCGAGATGTCCGGCGCGAGTGGTTCGTCCGCATCCGTTCGGCGTCGAGCGCCGTCCTCGTCGTCGTCCGCTTCCCGTCTCATGCTCTTCACCTATGGGGGTTCGTGAAAATAATGTGGGCGAGCCATTATGTCGCGCTCCGGTCTACTTTGCCAGCCTGAAGAAGACATCCTCGAAGGGCGCATCCGACATCGAGACGCGGGCGCGCAGTTCGGCGGCCGTGCCTTCGGCGACGAGATGGCCGCCGCGCATCACGCCGACGCGGCTCGACGTGCGTTCGACGAAATCCATCACGTGCGACGAGATGAGAAAAGCGCGCTGCCCGACGCTGCTCTCGCGCTCGATTCGGAGACGCAGTTTCCTCATCATCTCCACGTCGAGACCGTTGAGCGGTTCATCCAGCACGAGCACGCGCCCGTCTCCCGTGAAGGCGGCGGCCAGACCGAGTTTCTTGCGCATCCCCAGAGAGTAGCCGCCGACCCACTTCGAGGCGACGGCCTTCAGTTCAAAGAACTCGACCTCCTCGTCCACCTGCGCCGCATCCGCCTTGCCCTTCAACCCGGCCACCAGATGCAGGTACTCCGCCCCCGTCAGGCGTTCATAAAGGAGAAGCTCCTCCGGCAGATAGCCGAGATGTCGTTTGGTCGTCGCAGAGGGGCGCGCCACGTCTTCGCCACACACCCTGACCGTCCCTTCGTCCGGCGCGCTCAGGCCGACTATCATGCGAATCAGCGTGGACTTCCCCGCGCCGTTTGCGCCGACGAGCGCATAGACTTCGCCCGCCGCGATGCTCAAGCTCACGTCGTTGACCGCGACCGTCTCGCCATATCGTTTCGTCACTGCTTCGACGGCCACTAGTGTCTCGCCCGGACTCGTCACTCCGCCTCCTTGCGTAAGCGATAAGCGGCGCGCGCCGCTCCGCGCGCACTCAACTCGCGCAGGCCGAAGGCGTAGAGCGTCAACCCGGCAGGCCACATCAACGCCGTGCCGAGTCCGAGCGCCAGCCCCAGTACCAGCATGAGCACGATGGCGAGGCCGGGCTGCTCCGGCATCTCGAAGGCAAAAAGCCCCATCAACGTGCTCATCAACCACCATAGCCACACGCACTCGGCCAGCAGCGGCAGCACGTAAAAGAACGGCACGCGCCCCGTCAGCGCGCCCGCCGCCCAGACGACGAGCGGCGCGGGCGCAGCCACCAGACGCGCGCACCAGAGTTTCGTCGCCCATACCTGCGCGCCCGTCGCGCCCGTCGCACGCTCCAACCAGAGGTGCGGAAGTTGATAAGCGACGAGCACGGGAACGAGCGCGCCGAGCGTCGCCACAGAGAAGGCGCAGGCGAACTTGACGGCCAGCACAGAGGGCAGCCACGTCGCCGCAAACCAATCATCGCTCGCCTCGCCTGCGGGCAGCACGTCCGTCGTCAAGACGGCGACGAGCGCGACCACCCACAACGCCGCGACGCCCGCGACGACATAGACGGCCGACGAGAAGGCGCGCACCGTCAGACGCAGGTCGCGCGCCAGTTGCGCTGCCACCGTCGGCGCGACCAACCTCTCAAGCACGCGCGTCGTGACCAAGCGCCAACGCCTGCGCCGCCCGCCTTCACGCAGACGCCGCGCATACTCCATGTCGAACGCACGCCAACGTTCATGCGCGCGTCTGACGACGACGAGGAGCACGGCTGCCAACACGAGCGCGCCGCCCGTCACACCAACGAACCGCCCGCCGCCGACCTGCGCCCACGCAGGCACTCTGTCCGGCTTGACGATGATTAAAATCAGCAGCCCTCCCATCAACGCGCAGAGGCCGAGCGCGCCGAGCGCGACGCCCGCCGACGCACGCCCGCGCCTGTGCCCCCAGTGAATCCACCCGACCGCCGCAAAGACCTGCGCCACAGCCAGCAGGATGACGAACACCGGCACGGCGACGGCGAGCCACGCCTCAGCCAGACGCCCGCCCGCAATCTGTCGTGCGACGAGCGCGACGAGTGCGACGACTATGCCGCGCGTCGCGCGTACGAGGAGCGCCGCAGACAGGTGTGTGTCTGCCGCGACGGGCAACGTGTCGAAGAGAAATTCGGGACGGCGCACGTGATAGACCTCCGCGCTCGCGCGCGAGAGACTGAGTGCGACCAGCGCGCAGAAGACGAGCACGGCGCAGGCGAGGCTCTGCCCCGGCGTCAGACTCACCTCCGGGTGGTCTTCGACGAGACGACCGAGGCCGAAGTAGCTTGTGCCTGCGACGAGCGGCGTCAATACGACGAGCGCGTAGAGATTCCTGCGCGCCCAACGCGCGCCGTCGCGCGCAGCCGCCCCGACCATCAGCAGCAGAGGGCGCTTGCGCTCCCCCGCCGTTGTCGCCTCGGCCTCCGCCCTCACGTCTTCTTCCTCGCCAGCGCCTGCGCGATGCGGTTCTCTAAGACGACATCGGGCGAGTAGTTTTCGAGTTTGAGGAAATGCGCCGCCGCGCGGTCGAGCGCGCCCTGCGGGACAAGCCCGACAATCTCGCTGCTCAGGATTTCGATGCCGTGCGCGGCCGCTTCTCGTTTGACGGCCTCAAACGCTTCATGAATGTTCGTCTCCTCGTAGGCCGTCAGATTCATCGAGACCTGTACGACGCCGCGCGCCGCCAACTCGAAGCCGAGCGCCTTGACCTTCGCCAGCCCGCCGTCTCTGGCGCGCACGGCGCGCGCGATGCGACGCGCGACGGCGAGGTCGTTCGTGCGCAGGTTGACGTTGTAGGCGACAAGCAGCGGGCGCACGCCGATGATGCACGCGCCCGCCGTCTCGTGAACGCGCGCCTCTCCCACGTCGGGCGCGCGTTCCGGCACACTCGCAATCTGCTCGCGCAGCAACTCGAAACCGCCGCGTCGCACGTCTGCCAGATTCACGCGGTCGGCTCTGAGAGCCGCGCTCTCGTAAAAATAGACGGGGATGCCCAACTCGTGCGCCACACGCGCGCCCGCTTCGTGCGCCAGTCGGACGCACTCTTCGACCGTCACGCCGCGCAAGGGGATGAACGGCAGCACGTCGCACGCGCCCATGCGCGGATGCTCGCCCGCGTGCTCGCGCAAATCTATCAACTCGGCCGCGCGCGCGACGACGCGCACCGCTGCCTCAACAATCTGTTCGGGCGGCGCGATGAAAGTTATCACTGCACGATGATGGTCTGCGTCTCTGTGCGTGCCGAGCACGAAGGCTTCCTCGACGGACTCGACCGCCGCGACGAGTTGCTCGACCGTCTCGGTCTTACGCCCCTCGCTGAAATTCGGCACACATTCGATGATACGTTCCAAACCCCGCCGTCCTCCGTCCGCAAAGCTTAACACATCGTCACGCCGCCTCATCTCCCGCCCCGCCGAGCGCCGCCGCTTCCGCAAAAAAAGGTTGTCGCCGCGCGGGAGAAATGTTATCAGGGAAGCCCGACATCGAAACTCTTTATCGTCGCGGCGCGCGCACACGGACGCGAACCGTTTCTCAACAGCCAGAAGGAAGCAGCCATGCCAGAAGACGACGAGCTTAACGCTGCGCAGGCGACGCGGCGCGTCAAGCCTTCGACTCCCGAAGAAGGCATCGACTACGAGTTGGCCGCCGCCGCGACCCCTGAAGTGGCGAAGCAGTGGCTTCAGATTCGTAAAGAGTTTCTCGCGCAGGAGGCGGAGCGCACGGCGTGGCTGCGCAGGCTCATCTCGCTCGGAGCGATACTCGCCTTCATCCTCATCATCATCCTCGTTTACACGAGAGCCGGGGCGGGATAGAGTAAGAGGGTCGTTCGCTCCTTCGTCTCGTTATTTCGTCAGGTGACGCACGCGATGTCCAACCACACGTCAGACCGTTTCGTGCGCGAGCGCAAGAGCGCCTGGCAGCGGCTCGAAGACCTGCTGATGCTCGTCGACCGCTCTTCGCTGCGCCGCCTGCACCGCGAGGAGGTGCGCGAACTCGGACGCATCTATCGCCGCACGGCCTCCGACCTCGCCATCGCGCGCGCCGAATCGCGCGACCCGCGTCTGGTCAACTATCTCAACAGCCTCGTCATTCGCGCGCACGGGCGCATCTATCGCGCCAACGCCTCGGAGGGACGCCACCGCCTGCGCCGCTTCTTCCTGCGCGACTTCCCGCGCACCTTCCGGCGCACATGGCGCTACACGGCGCTGGCCTTCGCCTGCTTCCTCATCTTCGCCATCATCGGCTTCGCCGGTAGCTGGCGCGATGAAGAGTTTTCGGAGTTGGCGGGCGTCAGTCCGATGTTTCGCGAGTTGGCGATTAAGCAGAAGATACGCTGGTGGGAAGGCTTGAACCGCGCCAGTCAGGTCGGCGCGGTCGGCATCATGACGAACAACATTCAGGTGATGTTCAACGCCTTCGCAGGCGGCGCGCTCTTCGGCGCGGGCACGCTCTACGTGATGGCCTTCAACGGCGCAAGCATCGGCGCCGTGCTCGCACTGACTTACCGCGCGGGCTTCGGCGACGAACTGCTAACCTTCATGTCCGGTCATGGCGTGATAGAGCTTTCGTGCATCTTCATCACGGGCGGCGCAGGCATGCTCTTCGGTCTCGGTATGCTCATGCCCGGCGACCTCTCGCGCGCCGACGCACTGCGGCTGCGCGGGCGCGAGGCCGTCCAACTCGTGACGGGCTGCGTGCCGCTGCTCGTCATCGCAGGCATCATCGAGGGCTTTATCTCGCCCGCGCCCATCCCGCCTTACATCAAGTACGGAGTGGCCGTCGCCACCTTCTTCGCGCTCTATAGCTATCTGCTCCTCGCCGGACGCGATACCGAAGCGACAACCTAGCCCGTCTTCCTTCGCGCGCGTCTCGGCGGAGGAACTTATCAGTTGTCGGTTTGAGACAGGCGTGCGAGTTGGCGGATGGCGCCGAGGTGATAGGCGGTGTGCGCGATGACGGCCAACGCGCCGCCGACGTTGTTATCGTCCCAGTGCTCGACGGCGCGCAGTTCTTCCGTCAGCGTCGCGTAAGAGGCGCGCAACTCCTGCCTGAGCGTCTCCCACTCCGCATCATTCACGGTCTGCACGCGCCAACTCTCCTGCCAGTCGGCCTTCTCGACCGACCCGCGCATGTAGCGGCGCAGCACTTCGACGTAGAACCTGACGTGCGCGCAGTGTGCGGCGACGCTCGGCGCGCCCGGATGGGGCGGGCGCGAGGCGTCTGCGGCCGTCAGCGCGTCGAGGGTCTGGAACAGTCCGCCGCCCTGGTCGAGAAACGCGCTCGGCGTCTGCGGCGGCGGCCCCTCGAACGTCTCTTTGAGCAACACGAACAGGTTCTCGGAGAAATCTTTCTCGTCAATCGTTTTCATCAACGCTCCCCTGCTTTCGCCCTCCGGCGTTCCAGCAGCACGCGCCAGCAGACAGACTTCCGTGACGGCCACGCGCAGGCCGCGCGCCGCCGCCGACCGGCACGCGTCCTGCCCTCAAGCTGTCGCGGATGTCCGTAGTCTTTCGAGTGAATCAACTCGCCCGCGAACGTGCCGGGATAGTTTTGGGAAACGCCTCTCCCGTTGAGAACCCCGGCAGCCGACGACCCTCTTGTAGATGCGCCACTCGCCGGTTCGCTCCTTAGCGCCTGCTCGCGCCGCCGCCACTGCTCACCTGCTCACGAAACTGCTTGACGAGACGGTCGCTCAGACGGCTCAACGTCGGCAGGTTGAGCGGGCCTGCGACGTAGCGACCGTAGGCCGCTTCGCGCAGCGCGTCGAGGTCGAACTTCTCTTTGAAGTGTTGACGGTAGGCGTCGAACGGAAGCGCAAGCCCTTCGATGGAACTGTCGTCGAGGTTGACGAGCAGGACGAAGTCGGCCTCGCTCGGTTTCTCTGCGACGCGGAAGAAGTGCCAGTCCTCAATCTTGCTTCTGACCTTGCGCTCGGCGTCGAGGTCGTAGTCGAAATAGTCTGTGCGCGCGACGACCGTGCCGTTTGACGAATCGACGGCGACGGGCGGCTGCGCCTTGCGGAAGGCGACGATGTAGACCGTTTGCCCCGTGCGGAAAGCGAAGGGCGAAGAGGGCGTCTGCGCGCTCACGCGTGCATCGGCGAAGCCCACGAAGCAGAGAGCCAAAACAGGGACGAGAAATCGAGACATCTTTTTCATCACATACCTCGAACGCGGTTGACCTGCCGCGTCTTCCGAGACGCCGAGCGAACGAACGGCGTCGCAACCATCCCGACCAACTGCATCTCGAACATTATGACTCCCAACGCGCGCGGTCAAGAGCCGGGCGGCCGACGGCCGCTGACGCGCCTTCTTATCTTTCCTCTCGCCTACAACAGCCCGCGCTCTTTGACGCGAATGTAGCTTTCGAGCAGCGTCGGCACGAGCGCGGCCGTCGTCACGTCGAGCGCCAGCCCGCCCTGCGCTTCGACGTGGCGCAGCGCCGCCTCGCGCTGGTGCATAATCTCCTCTGCGACAGATTGCGTGAAGAGGTCTTCGACGCGTTCCGGCGTGTCGCGCACGACGGCGCGCAGGTCGCGGTCGCCGATGGAGACGACGAGCGGCAGATGGCGCGGCCGCAAAAGTCTGAGCGAGGCCAGCAACTCGCGCGACCCCTCTTCGTCCACGAGGTCTGTTAAGACGACGACCAGCGCGCGCCGCTTGCAATTGGCGGCGACAAACTCGAACGCGCGCGTATAGGAAGGCTCAATCATCTCCGGCTCGACCGCATAGACGGCTTCGAGCACGGCATCGAGTTGCTCGCGCCCTTTGGCCGGTGGCACGTAAGCCTTCGTGCGGCGGCCGAAGACGACGAGACCGGCGTGGTCGCCGCCGCGCGCAGCCGCGCTCATCAGAGCGAGTGACGCGTGGATGGCCGAGTCGAACTTCGTCTCGCCTTCGATGCGCGCCGTCATCAGTCGCCCGGCGTCTAAGGCGATAAGGATGGTCTGGTCGCGTTCGATTTGATATTGCCGCGTCGTCAGTTTGCCGCGCCGCGCCGTCGCGCTCCATGAGACATGGCGTAACTCGTCGCCCGGAACGTATTCGCGCAGCGACTCGAAGTCGCGCCCCTCGCCGCGCCACGACGTGCGCCGGTGCGCGGCGACGAGCGAACGCGCGCCCATCGCCTTTAACTCGGCCTCGCGTGCGCGCCTGATGTTCGGATAGACCTTGACCGCGAGCGGTTCGCCGACGCGCGCCTCGCGCCACACCAGCCCCAGCCGCGAGACGTAGCGCACGGCCGTCAGCCCGAACGAGAAGCGTCCGCGACGCGGCGGCATCAGCGCGTAGTTCATCTCGGCCGTCCCGCGCGGCTCGATTCTGAGGTGCGCCTCGCGCCGCGCGCGCAGCAACATCTCGTGCGGATACTCGTCCTTGATACGCAGGCTCAAACTCCGCTCGCTGCGGTTGGCAATCTTGATGCGCACGGGCGTCTCCGCGCCGATGTGAAAACGCCCGCCCGTCTCGCGCTCAATCTCCAAGCCTTCCGGAAGCGGGCTTAAGCGGCTGTCAACAAAGGCCGCCATCACGAGCGCAAAGTCGAAGACGAGCGTCACCCAACGCAAGCCCGGCCGCCCCCAAGACAGAGAAAGCGGCACGAAGCCGAGCGTCAACAGCGCGTAAAATAGTTTGGTGAAAACGAAGTTCATACAAAACTACTCATCATCTTTCTTCACATCTTGACCACTCCTCCGGCGCGAGACTTTTGTCTTCACCGGAGGTTGCTCGCAGAAGGCGACGACGGGGCGCAAAGGTTTTCAAGGCGCGTCGAGTTCGGCGCAGGTCTGCGTGGTCGTGCGCCGCGAGCCGTCGATGAGGCGGGGCCTTTCTTTGATTTCAAGGACGACCTGTGAAGCGTCGGTCGCCTCCGCGCAGACGCGCCGCGCGACGACGCGCAAGACCCTCGTCTCCGGGTAAGCGGGCACGTTCAACTCGGCGTAAGACCATCGGCCGAGATTCAGAGAAAGACTTCCGTCATCTTTCTTCGTGACGACGCGTTGCACCTGCGGCGGCAACCGTCGCGCCGTCTCCGCGTCCATTCTCAACTCGGCGACGCGCGTGTTGCCCGCGTAGAGCGCGGCCGAGAGGTACGAGTCCCAGAGTCCGACGAAGTTGAAGAGCGGCATCACGACCACGAGCGCCGCGATGAGCGCATGCGCCGTCGAGCGGCGCAAAGCAAACGCGCGCTTCAGAGAGAAGTCGCGCTCGCCCCAGAAAAGGATAATCACGAAGCAGGCCATCGCCATGTTCCAAGGCCAGATAACCGTGTTGCGGCCGACGGGGACGAACAGCAACATGATGAAACAATGCGCGGCGAGCGCCGTCACGACGGCCGCGCCGCGCGTCCGCTTAAACAGCAGGCCGACGCCTGTGAACACCTCGACGACGGGAACGAGTGCGCCCGCGTAAGTCGGCAGGCGTCGCCACGCGTCGGGCAGCGCGCCCACGTAAGATTGCATCAGGTTCGGCAGCACGTCGGCCGAGAAGTTGTAATTGACCTTCTGCCACCCGCTCCAAAAATAGATGGCGGCGATGATGAGGCGACACGCGTCGAGTTTGACATCAAGCGTCTTCGTCGCGTCGGGCGGCGTGCGCGGCGCGGGTACGACGAGCGCAGCCAGCATCAAGAGATATTGATAAGCCCAAGGCTGCCAGCGCGTCTGGTCGCACGCCATGAGAAAGACCGTGATGAGACAGGCCGCGACGACGAACACCTCTGCACGCGGCGCGAAGGCCGACAGGGCGAGCGCGCCGAGAAGCATCGCGAAGAGCGCGTAGTCGAGCGGATAAGCGAGCGGCGCGAGAACCTCTAGGAGCGGCGCTGTCGGATAGAAGCGCGGCGACGTGAGCCACAGCCGACGCGAGAGCAGAAGCCCTGCGATGAAAGCGAGCGCGAGGCTCATGCGTACGAGACGCAGTTGCGGTTCGAGCGCGTCGCGCAAGGCACGTCACCTCGGCACTTCAACCGTGCTCAGGATGTCGGAGATGACGCCGTCGGGCGTTGCTCCTTCGAGTTCGGCTTCAGCGCGCAGACGCAGACGGTGGCGCAAGACCGGGCGTGCGATATCGCGCACATCGTCGGGCGTGGCGAAGTCGCGGCCGCGCATGGCGGCGAGCGCCTTCGAGCAGAGCAGCAGCGCGACGCCTGCGCGCGGGCTTGCGCCGTAAGCGACCGAAGGATGCTCGCGCGTGCGCCGGACAATCTGCACCAGATAGCCGCGCACGCCCGGCTCCATCCGCGTCGCCTGCACCTCCGCGCGGCAACGCAGAATCGCTCCGGCGTCTTCGAGCGTGCGGATATCGACCTGTTCGAGACGCCGCGCGTTGAAGCCCTCGTCCCAGTTCGAGATGATGCGTTGCTCCTCTTCGGCCGACGGATAACCCATCTCGATTTTGAGC
>DASZCR010000088.1:0-6570 GCA_035942915.1 Pyrinomonadaceae bacterium
GCGCACCGCCTGCGCCGCAACCTGCGACGCAGAGCGCACCGCCGCCGCAGCAGCAAGCGGCTGCTCCTGCCGCACCCTTAAGCGGCGCGGACAAGAGCGAGCAGTCGGTCGAAGAGTTGCGCCGCACGCGTTCAAGCCCGCTCGTGCGCAAGATTGCCGCCGAGCACAACATCGACATCACGCGCCTCGAAGGCACAGGCGCTTCCGGCCGCGTCACGAAAAACGACATCCTCAGCTTCATCGAGTCGGGCGCGTCGGCCGCACCGCCCGCGCCGCAGCCGACGACCGTGCAAGCTCCGCCGCCATCTCCGCAGCCCGCAGCACCGGCCGCGCCGGGCGTCCAACCGGGCGAGGGCGACCGCGTCGAGGCGATGAGCATCATGCGCCGCAAGATTGCCGAGAACATGATTCTCTCGCAGCGCACCTCGGCGCACGTCGCCACCGTCTACGAGATAGACATGACGCGCGTCGCCAAACTGCGCGAGCAACACAAGGCCGCCTTCCAGCAGAACACAGGCACGAAGCTGACCTTCATGCCCTTCATCTTTCAGGCCGTCACGCAGGCCATCCGTCAGTTCCCCATCTTCAACTCGCAGGTCTCCGGCGACCAGATTATCTACAAGCGCGACATCAACCTCGGCATGGCCGTCGCGCTCGACTGGGGCTTAATCGTCCCGGTCATCAAACGCGCCGACGACCTCTCCATCGCCGGGCTGGCACGCGCCGCCAACGACCTCGCCGACCGCGCGCGCACCAAAAAACTGAAACCCGACGAAGTGGCCGGGGGCACGTTCACCATCACCAACCCCGGCGTCTTCGGCGGACTCTTCGGGACGCCCATCATCAACCAGCCGCAGGTCGCCATCCTCGGCGTCGGCACTATCGAGAAGCGCCCGAAGGTGATGACCACGCCCGAAGGCGACGAGTACATCGCCATCCGCACGATGGCCTACTTCGCGCTCTCGTTCGACCATCGCATCATCGACGGCGCGGACGCCGAACGCTTCCTCGGCTACGTCAAACAGATACTCGAAGCCGGACAGTTCACAGTCTGACAAGCAGTCGAGAGACAGTCGCCATAGCCAGTCGTCAGTGCACAAGGCCGCAAGGTCTAGCGCTGGCGACTGGCTACTTCTTTTCCCGTGATTGTTGCGTTCGAGTGGTATTTCAGCGACAAATAAGTTCCGCGCAACCTCCCGGCGCGTGCGCTCCATCCTAAAGCCTTGACTTGTCCCGCCCGTGTGATAAAAGTTTTCGGGACAGCTTCAGGCAAAAAAGTAAACCTCGCATTGATGAGTTGGCTTTCCGTTCGGCGGGAGTCGCGCTCTCGTCCCTGCCAAACGACGTGAGCGGCGCTCGCCGTCGTTGGCAACAGGCGCACGGCGTTTGCCGCTTCGAGACGCGTAAAGAGGAGGACGAGCGCGAAAGCTGCCCGACGATTTTCGCATGATGGAGATTAAAACGATGACCAAGAAGGGTTCTATCAAAGACAGACTGCTTCTCATGACCTTCGTGCTGGCGCTCTCGCTCGCGCCGCAGACCTTCGCACAGACCGGCGGCGTGGAGTCGAGTGGCGGCAACACGCGCACCGTCGCCAGCGGACAGAAGATGAAGATTAACGGCGTCGTCACACGCCGCGACGCCGACACCTTCACCGTGCGCGACGCCAACGGCGTCGATACCGTCGTCGCACTGACCGACCGCACGAGCGTCAAGTCCAAAGGCGGCTTCCTGCGCGGCGGCACCAACTACGGCGTGACGAGCATCCTGCGTGGCCTCAACGTCGAGGTTGAAGGGCGCGGCGACGCGAGCGGCAATCTGGCGGCCGAGAAGGTGCGCTTCAACGAGTCAGACCTGAGAGTTGCGCGCTCTCTGGAAGCGCGCGTTGACCCGGTCGAGAGCCGCGTCGGCAACGCCGAGAACCGTCTCGGACAGGTTGAGCAGAATTCGCAAAGGCTCTCAGGCCAACTCGACGAACTGGCGGCCGTCTCGAACGCCGCGCGCGGCGGCGCACGCGCCGCGCAGGAAACGGCTGACATGGCCGTCTCCGGCGTCAACGCCACCAACGAACGCATCTCCGCGCTCGACGACTTCGTCGCCCAACAGTCGGTCGCCGTCAACTTCCGCGCCGGGTCGGCCGTCCTTTCGCCGCAGGCCAAGACGCAACTCGACGAGATTGCCCGTCAGGCTTTCAACGCTAAGGGCTACGTCCTCGAAGTGAGCGGCTTCGCCAGCGCCGAAGGCGACACGGAAGTCAACCGTCGTCTCTCGCAGCGTCGTGCCGATGCGGTCATCCGCTATCTGGTCGAGCAGCATCGCATCCCTCTGCGCCGCATCATCACGCCTTACGGCTACGGTGAATCGCAGGCTGTGGCGGACAACTCGACGCGCGAGGGACGCGCGCAGAACCGTCGCGTCGAAGTCAAAGTGCTCGTCAATCGTGGGTTGATGCAGTCTGCGCCCGCGATGCGACCGGCGTCGGGGACGACGAGCGAGAACCCGACCGACCAGCAGCAGTAAAAACGGCCGCGCGAGCGGTTTCTCGGCGAAGACCGAGAATAGACCAACAGGCGGTCACGGACTTGGCGCACGCGTCTCGCGCCCGTGACCGCCTGTCTTCACGTGACGGAGGGCGTTGCGACTGTGTGCAAAGGGTCTGAGAAGCTAAAGAGAAACTGGCCGACGCTGGCGCTGCTTTTAGGGGCGCTGCTCTTATCGTGCCTGCCCGTCGAGGCGCAGAAGAAGAAGACGACAGCAACCACCACCACCGCGCGCCGACAGCAGAGACGCACGACGACGACAACGGCCACAAGCTCGCGCGTCGCACGCACGTCGCCGACACCTATCGCCGTGCCGCGTCTGTCGCCCGCGCGCCGCACGTCGCAAGCCATCGCCGTGCCCACGCAGACGACGCCGACTGTGCAACAGAGCGCGCCGCAGACGACGACGCAGCAACAGCCGCCCGCGCAGACGCCTGCGCCGCAGCCGACACCCGCGCCCGCCGAGACGCTCGAAGACGAGGACGAGGTGATTCGAGTCACGTCGAATCTGGTGGTCGTGCCCGTCTCCGTGACGAATGCGGCAGGCGAGCCGGTGCAGGGTTTGCAGAAGAGCGACTTTCGTCTCGAAGAGGAGGGACGCGCGCAGGAGGTGGCCGAGATGGGCGACCCCGACCAGGTGCCGCTCGACATCGCCATCCTCTTCGACATTTCGAGCAGCGTCACGCAGAAGAGCTTCTTCACGTTTCAGCAAGAGTCGGCCGTGCGCTTTCTCAAGCAGGTCTTGAAGCCGACCGACCGCGCCGCCGTCTTCACCATCAGCGACCGCCCGCGCCTCGAACAACCGCTCTCGTCGGCTGAGGTATCGACGATGAAAATCCTGACCATCCCGGCCGCCAGCAGCCCGACGCCGACCGCCTTCTACGACACCGTCAAGGCCGCCGCGCGCTATCTCGCAGAGAACGCGCCCGGCCGACACCGTCGCGTCATCCTCGTCATCACCGACGGCGACGACAACTTCAGCGACATCGTCAGGGAGACGACCGTCGCTGAGGCGCGCGCACAGGGGCGCGGCGACGCAGTCCCGGCCGAAGCGCGACGCCACCTTCAGGAGCGCCACCGTCGCGCCGTCTCCGACGTGCAACGCGCCGTCCAACAGGCCGACGCCGTCTTCTACTCGATTAATCCCGGCGGCCCCTCCGTCCGCCTCAACGAAATCAGCACGCGCGCGCAGAAGGGCATGGAACAGGTTGCGGAGACGACCGGCGGCTCCTCCTTCGTTCCCGAAAGACTCGAAAATCTCGACGCCGTTTTCCGCCAAATCGCCGCCGAACTGCGCGGCCAATATCTGCTCCAATACTATTCGACCAGCGACGCCCC
The DNA here is from genome assembly GCA_035942915.1 of Pyrinomonadaceae bacterium. Classification (GTDB taxonomy): domain Bacteria; phylum Acidobacteriota; class Blastocatellia; order Pyrinomonadales; family Pyrinomonadaceae; genus DASZCR01. The sequence goes on from DASZCR010000088.1 coordinate 3,879, forward strand.
GCCGGGCAAATACCTCTCCATCAAAGTCCGCACCCCCACGCGCACAGACCTCCGCGTCCGCGCACGACAGGGCTACTACGTCCCCAGACCGAAATAGGTGATGGGATAAGAGTGATAAGTGATAGGTGATGGGTGATAGGATAAAACCTGTCTTCTTCCTATCACCTATCACCTATCACTCATCACTCCCTTCCTATCACCCATCACTTATCACTTATCACCTGATTTCACATCTCGGCGAGTGCGTCGGTGAGCTTGTTGACGATTTGGACGAGGGTGTTACCGGCCTGTTTGAACTGACCGGCGGCGATGCCCTCTTCGGCATCGGAGGCGGCGGCCGTGACGCCCGCCAGTTTCGTGTAGTAACGCTCGAAGCCGACCGTCGTGCGGAAGTCCTGTTCGAGTTGGTCAAGCCCTGCGCGCACGTCGCGCAGACCGGCTCGCAGGGCGGCCTTGCGCTGGCCTGTCAGGCGTTGGAGGTCTTCGGAGACCGCGCCGCGTTGCGCCTGTTGCTCGGCCACCTCGATGTCGTTGGCAATGCCGCCGTAGATGTAGATGAAGCGCGTCAGCACCTTGATGCGCTCGACGACCTGCGCGCGCGCCGCCTGTAGCGCGAGCGAGTCGCGCGACGCGCTGGCGGCAGGCGCGTTGCTGCGCCGCCTCTGCTGCGAAGAGGTGCGTCGGCTGCGCGTCTGCGCCTCGACCACTGCGGGCGAGAGCAGCAAGACGGCGGCGATGATGGCAAAAAGGGATTTCAAAACACGTCCTCCTTCACAATGGTCGGGCTGAAATATTTGTCCGGCAAACTATTCTCGTTTTCCCGCGCGGCGTCAAGCGCCTCGCACCCGTCGCCCGTGCGCGTCCGGCGCGTGCGCTGCTACAATGCACATGCGATGCGAGAGAGGAGACTGAGAGTTTGCCGTCTCGGCCGTCTCGAATACGGCGCGGCCTACGAGATGCAGAAGGAGACCGAGCGCGGCGTCAAAGAGGGACGACTGCCCGACACGCTGTTGCTCGTCGAGCACCCGCACGTGCTGACCATCGGACGCCGCGCAACGCGCGACGCCATCCTCGCCACGCCCGACGAGTTGGAGGCGCGCGGCGTCTCTGTCTTCGAGACCAACAGGGGAGGGAAGATGACCTATCACGGCACGGGGCAGGTCGTCGGCTACCCGGTCGTCAACCTCAGCCCCGACCGTGAGGACGTGCACCGCTACGTGCGCGACCTCGAAGAGACGCTGATGCGTGCGCTGCGCGATTTCGGGATTGAGAGTTTTCCGGTCAAGGGACTGACGGGCGTGCATACGGAGCGCGGCAAGGTCGCCGCCATCGGCGTCCACATCTCGCGTTGGGTGACGACGCACGGCTTCGCCTTAAACGTCAACACAGACCTCGACTACTTCCGCCTGATTATCCCCTGCGAAGGCGAGCCGGTCACCTCCATGAAAGAACTGCTCGGCCGCGAAGTTCCCCTGCGCGAAGTCGAAGACCGGCTCGTCGCGCGCTTCTCGGAAGTCTTTCGGATGACGCCGGAAGAGACAGCCGCACACTACTTCTGCGAGCCTGTCTGACAAACTCTTATGATGCTGACTCTCAAGCACGTCGAGGACGCGTCTGAACGCATACGCGAGCGCGTCCATCGCACACCCGTCGCACATTCGCGCGCCTTCGACGAGGCGGCTCGCGCCAACGCTGACGGCGCCGAGCGGCGCGTCCTCTTCAAGTGCGAGAACTTGCAGCGCGCAGGGGCTTTCAAGATTCGCGGCGCGACCAACAAGATTCTCGCGCTCGGCGAAGAGGCGCGGCGCTCAGGCGTCGTCGCCTTCTCTTCGGGCAACCACGCGCAGGCCGTCGCGCTGGCCGCGCGCGAAGCAGGTGTCCGCGCCGTGATTGCGATGCCGACCGACGCGCCCCGCTCGAAAGTGGCGGCCACCGAAGCCTACGGCGCGGAGGTGCGCTTCTACGACCGGCAGCGCGACGACCGCGAGGCGTTTGCGCGCGCCATCTCCGAACGTGAAGGGCTGCTGCTCGTCCCGCCCTACGACGATTACTACATCATGGCCGGTCAGGGAACTTGCGCGCTCGAACTGCTCGAAGAGGCGACAGACCTCGACGCGCTCGTCACGCCCTGCGGTGGCGGCGGTCTCTTTGCAGGGGCGAGCGCGGCGGCGAAGGGGTTGAACCCACGCATCCGCTGCTTCGCCGTCGAAGCCGAGACGGCCGACGACACGCGACAGTCGTTTCTCAGGGGCGAGCGCGTGCGGATAGACCCGCCGCCGACCGTCGCCGACGGGATGCGCAACCAATCGCCCGGAGAACTGACGTTTCCCCTCATCCGACAGAACGCCGAAGACGTGCTCATCGTCTCCGACGAAGAGATTATCGCGACGATGCGCTTTATCCTCTTTCGCCTGAAACTGCTCGTCGAGCCGACAGGCGCGGCGGCCGCAGCGGCCGTCCTCTTTGGCAAACTCCCGCGCGAGATAAGCCGCGTCGGCGTCATCCTCTCAGGCGGAAACGTTGACTCCGAAGTGCTGGCCGCGCTCATCAGCTAGAGCCTGTTATGAACTTTGAGCTAACACTTCGACCAGACGCTTGAGCATCAGGATCGCGAAGGCCAGAAAATGCAAGCCCGCCAGTGTCTCAGGCAGCCGTTCGTAATCACGCGCCAGGCGGCGGAAGCGCGCCGCCC
>DASZCR010000089.1:0-1971 GCA_035942915.1 Pyrinomonadaceae bacterium
TCGTCAGCAGAGAGGTGGAAACGTTCGTTGATGTCGAGGATGGTGTTGACTGCTCCGCGATGGTCAATCATCACGCCTTTGGGGGTGCCGGTCGAACCTGACGTGTAGATGACGTAGGCTAAGTCTTCTTCGCTTTGCAGGTTGTCTAACTGCGGCGGGTCAAGGTCGCTCTCCTGTGATGTATCGTCCGGCTGTGTGACAAGGATTCTGGTTAATCCTTCAGGCCAGTCGGAACGCTCGTCTATCCAAGCTTGCGTCAGGAGAACTTTCACCTCGCCATGATTGAGCAGGTAGTCAATGCGTTCGCGTGGGAGGTCGGCGCTGATGGGCAGGTAGGCCGCGCCTGCGCGCAGCACTGCGAGCACGGCCGCCGTCTGCTCCCAGCCTTTTTCCATCACAACCGCGACGAGTTGGTTGGCTGCTACGCCTTGCCGTCTGAGTTTCTGTGCGAGCTTTCGCGTGAGGCGCTCAAGCTCGCCGTAGGTGAAGCGAGCGCGTCGGCTGATGAGCGCCTGCCGGTGCGGCTGTCGCTCGGCCTGTCGAAGGAAGAGTGTGTGGAGCAGAGAGTCTGAGAGCGGGGCATATGTGTCGTTGTAGGCGGCGCGTCGTGCAGCCTGTGCGGGTGGCAACTCAAGCACGCGTGCGTCGTCCCAACACTCCTCGTCTTCGGCGAGCCGTTCGAGCAGGGAGCAGTAGGCATCGAACATCTGTTCAAGGACATCGGGGGGAAACAGTTCGTCCACCGCGTCCCAGTAACATATCAACTCGCCGCTTTCGGGTTCGGACACCTGAAGGTCTAACCAGACCTGCGGCGTCTGCCCGATGTTATAGACCGCTTCGATGGACGGCATCTCGCGCGACTGTTCCTGCGCGTTGGCTTCGCCCGCTGCCGCCTGCGATTCGTTCCCTCTCGCTTGCGCCTGATTCAGAATACTCGTGAAGATGACCGGCATGACGGCCTGTGCTGCGCCTCTCCTTCTCGCCAACTCGCGCATCACCGCCACCCCGCTCACATATCTTCTATCAATGTCCTCCCATAGCTGCTCCTGCAACTTCCGCCCGCGCTCCCGAAAGCTTCCTCCCACACGATAATCAGCCTCTAACAGAGTCAGCGAAGTGAAGTCTCCCACGACCTGTTCAATCTGCTCGTGCATCGGCAGTCGATTGAACAAGGTGAGATTAATCATGAAGTGTTGACGCTTGCTCCACAGACTCAAGACTTCTGCATAGGCTGCCAGTAAGACTCCTGAAGGGGTCAGTCCGGCCTGTCTCGCACGTCGTTTCAACTCCTCCCACTGTGCCGCTTCGAGTCGTGCCGTGCGGCGCGAGAACTGAGGTTGCTCTAGGGTGGCAGGGTTGCGCGCGAGTGGCAGTTCGGGTGCGGCGGGCATCTCATCGATGCGTTTCCACCAATACTCTCGCGCTTGTTCATAGAGCGCCGTGTCGCGCAGGCTCGCTTCGGTTAAGACGTAATCGCGGAACGTGACTTCAAGCTCAGGTAACTGCGCAGATTCGTCGAGGTAGTAGGTCATCAGGTCGCGCAAGAGCAACTGCACGCTCCACGCGTCGCCGATGAGCATGTCGAAGCTGACGTGCAGGCGCAGGCGCTCGTCCGTCAGACGCGAGGCGCGAATCTCGAACAGCGGCCAGCGGTCGGCCGGTATCACCTGATGCGACATCTGCGCCCTGACACTCGCCAACTCCTCACTCGCGCGCTCATCTCCCATCCCACGCAAATCGCTGACGGCGATTTCATAAGGAGGGACACTTTCCAGCACTTGCTGTCGTCCATCAGCTAACACTATTGCACGCAGCATGTCGTGCCGCTCTATCACACGTCGCCATGCACCTTCTAATCTCTCTACATCTATCCCTCTGCCTTCCACCTCAAAATAGATGTGTGTCGCTACTCCTCCCAGTTCCAGCGATGAACTTCTGCCCACCCAATATGCTTGTTGAATATCGGTCAGA
>DASZCR010000090.1:0-3555 GCA_035942915.1 Pyrinomonadaceae bacterium
AGTATGCACAGTCGGAGGAAATTGAACGCGAGTTGGAGTTCTGGACGAGTGCGCCTAATCAACCCGTCGCGCATCTCCCGCTCGACTTTGAGGGCGGCGAAAACATCGTCTCGTCGGTCAAGACCCATTCAATCTCTCTCACCGAAGAGGAGACGAAGCAGATTTTGCACGAAGTGCCGAAGAGTTATCGAACACAAATCAACGACGTGCTGCTGACAGCACTCTCACGGAGCATGAAGAGCTGGACTCGACGGGGAGCATTGCTCGTCGATTTCGAGGCGCACGGCCGAGAGCACTCGTTTGATGACATCGACCTGACACGAACGGTCGGATGGTTCACTTCAATCTATCCGGTCGTGTTGGAGACGCCGGAAGGTGGAGATATTGGTGTGCACCTGAAGGCCGTCAAGGAGAGATTGAGAACAGTACCGGGCGGCGGCATCGGTTATGGTCTGTTGCGATACGTGAGAGGAGATGCAGGGATAGCCGAGAAGATTAAAAGCAGAGGCGAGGCGGAAGTAGTCTTCAACTATGGCGGACAGTTCGACCAATCGTTGCCTGAGTCCTCTCCGTTCTCTCTGGCTAAAGAGAGTCCCGGCTCGGCGCGCAGCCCGCGCGCGCTGCGCCGCTACTTGCTGGAAATCAACGCCTTTGTCATCAAAGGACAGTTAACGCTGTATTGGACGTACAGCGAGAACCTGCACCGGAGAGAGACGATAGAGCGAGTGGCCGCAGGGATGATGGAGGAGTTGCGTGCCATCATCGCGCATTGTCGCGGGCTTGAGACTGCCGCCTACACTCCTTCCGATTTCCCTGCGGCTAAACTCAGCCAGAAAGACCTCGACAAACTCATGGGTAAAATCAAACAGGTGGAGAGGGGTGTTTAGATGGACTCAGTCGAAGACATTTACGAATTGACTCCTATCCAGCAAGGCATCCTGTTTCATAGCCTGTTCACGCCGGGGCATGGTCTGTATTTCGTGCAGTCGGGGCTGGTCTTACGCGGCAGGCTCGACGGCGAGGCTTTCGAGCGAGCGTGGCAACGCGTGATAGAAAGACATCCGGTGCTGCGCAGTTCGTTTCATTGGAGCGACCTCGATAAGTCGCTTCAGGTGGTGCATCGCAGCGCGCCTCTGCCCCTCGAATGGCACGATTGGCGCGCCGACGCTCCCGCAGAGCAACGCGCACGACTCGACAGCCTGCTGCAAGCTGACCGCGACCGGGGCTTCGACCTCTTGCAGCCCCCCTTGATGCGCCTGACGTTGATTCGGACGGGCGATGAAGAGACCCAACTCGTCTTCAGTTTTCATCACCTGCTGCTCGACGGCTGGTCTTCATTCTTAGTCCTGCAAGAGTGCGCCTCTTTCTATGAAGCGTTCCGTCAGGGGCGCGAACTCAATCTGCCGCGCCCGCGCCCCTACCGCGACTACATACTCTGGTTACAGCAGCAAGACCTGTCCAAAGCCGAAACCTTCTGGCGAGAAAAACTGAGAGGATTCACGACGGCGACTCCTCTGCCGTCGGGGAGAAATCGCGCAGAGTCGAGCGATGAAGGCTACGACGAGATGCAGGTCAACCTCACGCCGCGCCTGACAGCCGCCCTGCAATCTCTCGCCAGAGAGCATCAGATTACCTTCAACACGCTCTTGCAGGGCGCGTGGGCGTTGCTCTTGAGTCTTCATAGCGGAGAGGGCGACGTGGTTTTCGGAACAACCGTGTCGGGGCGTCCCGGCGAACTGGCAGGCTCGGAAACGATGGTCGGGCTCTTCATCAACACTCTGCCCGTCCGCATCCGCATCTCGCCGGAGACGCCTCTCGCCTCGTGGCTCAAAGAGATTCAGTCTCAGCAGGCAGAGATGCGCCAGTACGAATACAGCCCTCTGGTGCAGGTTCATGAATGGAGCGACGTGGCGCGCGGGCGGCCGCTCTTCGAGAGCCTGTTCGTCTTCGAGAACTATCGCGCCGACGTGCTCATCAGAGAGCGTTTCAGAAGCCTCCGGGCGGAGAAAACACACTCCTTTGAGCGCGCGAACTATCCTCTGTCGCTCATCGCCGTGCCGGGCACGGAACTGCATCTGCTCGCCGTCTACGACCGCAGCCGGTTCGACAAGGCCGCCGTCGCGCGTCTGCTCGCGCAATTCGAGACGATACTTGACAGCATGCTTGCCAACCGCAGAGGGCATCTGTCGGACATCTCTCTCCTGACGGAAGTCGAGCGACGCAAGGTGCTTGTTGAATGGAACGAGACGCAGGCCGACTATCCTGCCGACCTTTGCATCCATCAACTCTTCGAGCGTCGGGTTGAAGCGACGCCAGATGTTCCGGCCGTGATATTTGAAGAGCAGCAGCTCACCTATCGACAGTTGAACGAGCGCGCTAACAGATTGGCGCATTACCTGCGTGCGCGCGGCGTCAGGCCGGAAGTGCTCGTCGGCGTCCTGATGGAACGCTCGACAGAGATGCTGGTGTCGATTCTCGCCATCCTCAAGGCGGGCGGCTCTTATGTCCCGCTTGACCCTTCGTATCCGAAAGAGCGGCTCGCCTTCATGCTCGAAGATGCGCGCGTCTCCGTACTGCTGACGCAGCAACGCCTGCTCAAAGAGATACCGGAGCACGCGGCGCAGTTGGTCGCGGTGGACGCAGAGCGCGAAGCGTTGGCGAGAGAGAGCGAGGAGAATCCGCACGTCGAAGTGCTGCCTGAAAACATCGCTTACGTCATTTACACGTCAGGCTCGACCGGGACTCCGAAGGGTGTGTTGGTGACGCACAGGGGCGTCAGCAATATGTCTGAAGCTCAGTTGCGAACCTTCCGGCTGACGCCGGGCGAGCGCGTCCTGCAATTCGCCTCCATCAATTTCGACGCCTCCGTCTTCGAGATGGTGATGGCGCTGCGCTCCGGCGCGACGCTCTGCATGGGAACCCCTGAGAGCCTCCTGCCCGGCCCCACGCTCCTGCAATTCCTGCGCGAGAAGAGCGTCACCTTCGTCACGCTGACGCCTTCGACGCTGGCCGCCCTGCCCGTCGAGCCGGTCGAGTCTCTGCGCACCATCACGGTGGCGGGCGAAGCCTGCTCGGCCGAACTAGTCTCCAACTGGGGCAGCCAGCGCCGCTTCTTCAATCTTTACGGGCCGACGGAAGCGACCATCTGGGTGACGACGGCCGGAGAGATTGCCGAAGGCGAGACGCCGCCCATCGGCAGACCCGTCAGCAACCTGCAAGTCTTCCTGCTCGACCGAAACTTGCAGCCCGTGCCCGTCGGGATGCCGGGCGAACTGCACATTGGAGGCGTCGGTCTGGCGCGCGGCTATCTCGGAAGACCGGGATTGACGGCCGAGAAGTTCATCCCGCATCCCTTCAGCCATGAGCCGGGCGCACGTCTCTATAAGACGGGCGATTTGGCCGCGTACCGGCCGGACGGCCAGATAGAGTTTCTCGGTCGCAACGATTACCAGATAAAGATTCGCGGCTTCCGCGTCGAACTCGAAGAGATAGAAGCCGTGCTGCGTCATCACGCGGCGGTGCGCGACTGTGTCGTCCGCGCGCGCGCGGCCACGC
>DASZCR010000091.1:0-45148 GCA_035942915.1 Pyrinomonadaceae bacterium
GGCTTTTCAGTTTAAGCAGCGTCGCGCCGACGGACAGTTCCGCGTCGTCCGGGTGCGAGAAGATGGCGAGTACGTCGAGTTCGAGATTCTCTGTGGTCATATCCTCAGGCACGCCTCGCTCTCAGGAGGCGGCTTTCTTCCCGTTGCTGAAGTTGAAGCGGCAGCGCAATCCCTGCTCGGTTCCCGTGTCGTAGATGAGCGACAGGTTGTTGACGGTCAACTCCCAATGAAAGTTGCGCGTCGAGAGCACGCGCACGATTTCGGCCAACTGGTCGTGGTTGAGGTCGCCGTGTGCGAGCGTCACGTGCGGCACCCATTGCACCGGCTCGTAGTAGGCCGCCACCTCTGAGGCGGAAGTCTGCGCAATAGCGCGCCAGACCTCGCTGTGCAGCGCGTCGAGTTCGGGGCTGCGCACGATGGGGATGTAGAGCACGGGGCTTGCGAGCGTGAAGATGCCGAGACCGGCCGTGCGCACGCGAAAGGGGCGCATCCGCGCGGCGAGGTCGTGCAGGATGGTGCCGACGGCTCGCACGTCGTACTCTTCGGCGACCTGATAGGTGAAGTGCGGGTAGGGCGTGACGTAGATGCCGCGCACGCCGAAGTTGTCCGAGAGTTCACGCCAGACCTCTTCGACCTGCGTGTAGTGCTCGTCATCCAGCAATGAAACGACGCCGTGCATCCTTGGTTCTTCTCTGACACACCCCGCAAGAGAGATGTAACGCAAGCGACGCGACGGGTCAAGGCAAGCGACGCTCTCTTTGCCGACGCAGGTCTCCGGCGGGAAACTCAACCTCAGCGAAAGCCGCTCCGACGATGCCCCTCTTTGTTGACGCGGTTGACGCGACGCCGCGACGGTTGTTACTTTCGTGACCATCTCCCTGAGAGGCTCCGTAAAGTTTATGAAGCTCGTCGTCCTCGGTTCGGGAACCGCCGTGCCGCATCCGCGTCGCTCGTCCTCCTCGCACTGGGTCGAGACGCAGCAGGGTCACACGCTGCTGCTCGACTGCGCGGCCTCGGCCGTTCACCGGATGGCCGCCGAAGGGCTTGACTGGGCGGCGCTCGACGCCATCTGGATTAGCCACTTTCATCTCGACCACGTCGGCGGCCTCGCGCCCTTTCTCTTCGGCACGCGCCACGCAGACGGGACGCGCACGCGCACCAAGCCGCTCCACATCGTCGGCCCGCGCGGCACAGAGAAACTGTTGCGCGCCTTCGAGCGCGCAGGTCGTTATAAACTCTTCGACCAACCCTTTCCCATAGAGGTGCGCGAAGTCTCTCCGCGCAAACGCTTCACGCTGCTCCCCGGCTTGACGGCCGAAACCTTCTCGACGCCGCACACGCGCGAAAGCCTCGCCGTGCGTCTGACGGAGACGGCAGAGGGCGTCGAAGAGGACGGCGCGGGCGCGTCTCTCGTCTACACGTCCGACACCGGCTACACCGAATCGCTGGCGCGTTTCGCACGCGGCGCGGGGCTGCTGCTGATGGAATGCTCTTTCCGCGACGAGAAGCCCATCGAGACGCACCTCGTCCTGTCGGAAGCGATGCGTCTGGCGCGACTGGCCGCGCCGCGCAGGGTCTTGCTCTCACACCTCTATCCGGAGTGGGACGGCTGCGACATCTCAAGCGAGGCACGACGGTTCTGGGATGGACGCACAGAGGGCGCGGAGGACGGCCTGCGTCTGGAAATCGAGAGCGGCACGCGCGCTGCATCAGACCGGCGCGGGCGCGACTCCTGAGCCAATGAGAGCGCGTCTCTCATCAAACGAAAACCGAAGGGGTGCAGCAAAACGGCGTCTCTTAGTTTAAACTGCTGACAGATGAAATCACGCCTCGTCCTTAATCCAGTCTCCGGCACGGATGCCGCGCCTGACTATCTGCAAACCATCAACGAGCGGCTGCGCGCCGCGCTCGGCACACTCGACATCGTGATGACGACCGAGGGCGGCGACGCCGTGCGTCTGGCCGAAGCCTCTGCGCGCGAGGGCTACGAGCAACTGTTCGTCGCGGGCGGCGACGGCACGCTCAACGAGGTCTTGAACGGCGTGGCGCGCGTTCCCGGCGCGCTCTCGCGCGTCACCTTCGGCCTCATCCCGCTCGGCACGGGCAACGACTTCGCCACCGCGCTCGGTCTGCCTGAAGCGGTCGAGGAGGCCGTCGATGTGCTGCTCGCCGGGCGCACCGTCCTCGCAGACGTGGGCGTGCTCAACGAGCGCCACTTCGTCAACGTCTCGGCCGGGGGCTTCGTCGCAGAAGTCTCCGATGCGGTCAATCCGCAGTTGAAGACGCTGGCGGGTAAGTTCGCCTACCTCGTCGGCGGCGCACAGGTGCTCCTCGATTACGAAGCTTTGGCGGCGCGCGTCAGAGTCGGCGAAGCCGAGACGCGCGAGATGCGTCTGGAGATGTTTGCCGTCTGCAACTCGCGCATGGTCGGCGGCGGGCGGATGATTGCGCCGCATGCGCTCATCGACGACGGCGCGTTGGACGTGTGTCTGGTTGAAGCGATGCCGACGCTCGAATTTCTCTCTCTCCTATCGAGCGTCTCCGGCGGCGGCCACATCGAGGATGAGCGCGTCTCCTACTTCCGCGCAAGCGCGCTCGAAATCGAGTTCAACCGTCCGGCTAAAGTCAACACGGACGGCGAGGTCTTGGAGACGAGCCGCTGTCGCTACAGCCTCCTGCCGCGCGCTGCGCGTTTTCTCGCAGGCGACGCGCCCTACACGCAGCAGTAAAAATCCGATGGAAAGGGAGAGTCCCAGAAGATGCTGAAAACACCGACGAGAAGCGTGGACGCGCGCACGCGTCGTGCGACGCCGCAGCGCGCCTGCGCGCACATCCTTGCCCTCTCGCTCGCGCTCATTCTGCTCGCCGCGCTCCCGCTCGGCAGTGCTTCCACCATCGGGAGCGCCAGCGACAAGTCCGCGCCCGTCTCTATCCTCCGCGAAGGCGACAAGGGCGAGGGCGCGCACCTGCTCGAAACGGGCGCAGCCGCCAAACCGGCGACGCCGCCCGCCGACGAGCCGACGGAGTTTAAGGTCGTCTCCTACAACATACGCTACCGCGCAGGCGAGGAACTGAAGGAACTGGCGCGTCTGCTGCGCGAAGATGCCGAGATAGGCAAGGCTTCCGTGATTGGTCTGCAAGAGGTTGACCGCAACCGCAAGCGGACGGGGCGCGTCAACACGGCGCGCCTGTTGGCCTCCGAACTGGGGATGCATTACGCGTGGGCTGCGCCGCCTCCGCCCGCCGAGAAGCAGGGGAAGAAGCAGAAGAAGGAACGCGAGGAGGAGACGGGCGTCGCTTTGTTGAGTCCATACCCGCTCGTCGATGTCGAGCGCGTCGTCCTGCCGCACGAGGGGCCGGGCGGGCGTCGGCGCGCGGCCATCGGCGCGACCGTGCTCACCGGCTCGCGCCGTGTGCGAGTCTACTCCGTTCATGCCGAAACGCGGCTCAAGAGCGAGCGCAAATTGGAACAACTCTCATCCGTCCTCGATGCACTGGCGCGCCACACAGGACTCGACGGCGCAGTCGTCCTCGGCGACTTCAACACGTGGAAGGGCGGCGAGGTTGACCGCGCCGACGAACTGTTTCGCAAGGCCGGATTCGAGACTTCGATTCCGAAGAATAAATCGACGTGGAAGGACTACTGGATTCTCGAATTAAAACTCGACTGGATATGGCTGCGCGGCCTCAAGCCCACCACCGGCGGCATCACACGCCGCATCAAACTCTCCGACCACTGGCCCCTCTGGACGACGGCCACCTTCGCGGAAAAGAAGTGATAAGTGATAAGTGATAGGTGATAAGTGATAAGTGATGGGTGATAGGTGATGGGATAAGAAACAGGCTTTCTCCTATCACCTATCACCTATCACCTATCACTTCATTTGAGGCTGACTTCGACGTGGTGCGCTTCGAGGGCGTTACCTGTGGCGCGTTGCAGTTCGGCGAGCGCCTTGTTGAGTTCGGTCTGCGCGCGTAGTTCGTTGCCGCGCGCGGTCGTCAGGGCGGTCTGGCGTTCGAGCACGAGGAAGACTGTGGACTGTCCGGCGTCGAGGCGGCGACGCTCGGAGGCGTACTGCTGTTCGGAGGCGTCGCGCGCCGCCGCCGCCGCGCGCAGACGCGACTCGGCCGTCTGCACGAGTTGCAAGGCGTTGCGCACGTCCACCTGAATCAACTGTTCGAGTTGCTCGCGCTGCACGCGCACGCGCTCGCCCTCGACGAGCGTGCGGCCGTACTGCGCTTCGGCCGTGCGATTGCGCAAGGGCAGGTTGACGGCGACGCCGACGCGAAAGTTGTTGAAGCGGTTGGCGGCGAGGTTGCCGAGCGATTGCGGCAGACCGCCGACGAGCGTGTCTGGCAAGGTCAGAGGCGGCGGCTCAGGCAGCGGCGCAAGGCCGTTGATGGCCGAGAGTTGGTTGATGCGCTCGCGCAGTTCGGCCGACGAGGCCGTCAGCGGATTGATGCCGCCCGTCGTGTTCAGCGAGCCTGCGAGGCCGACGACGCCGTAGCTGCCGACGAGGTCGAGTTGCGGCCGCGTCTGCTCGCGCGCGAAACGCTGCTCAATCTCATTTATCTCGCGCGCCACGTCCGACGCCTGTAGCTCAGGACGACTCTTCAAAGCCGCCGTCATCGCTTCCGGCAGACCGACGGGCGGAACATTCAGGTCAACCGGGTCGGTCGGCACGAGCGCGACGTTCCACAGGCTCGCCTCGCGGTTCTCGGCAATCAGATTCTTCAAGTTGTTTTCGGCACGCCCCACGTCGTCGAGCGCGCTGTAGACGCTCTGCTCGAAGCCGGAGACCTGAGCCTCAGCAGCGACCACGTCAATCGGCGCGAGCATCCCTTCGGCCACCAGACGCTTGTTATGTTCGAGTTGTGCGCGTGCGTCGCGCACGGCGTCGCGTTGAATCTGAAGGTTGCGCAGGGCGAAGACCAAATCCCAGTAGGCGCGCTGCACGTTCGTTATCGTTTCGATGGCGCGCTGGCGAAACTGCGCGTCCGTCAGCGAGAGGTTGCGTTTGGCAATCTCAATCTGGCGACGGTTCTGGTCGAAGCGCAGTCCGCGCAGCAGCGGCTGCGTGTAGCTGAAGGTCAGGCTCGTCGGGTATTGCGGATTGAGCGCGGCGAATTGGTTGTTCGAGGTGATGCGGTTCGAGGTGAAGTCGAGGCGATAGTTGCCGCCATACTTCGGCGTCTGTCCCTGAAAGCTCGACGTGGAGAAGAAGCCCGATTGCGTGACCGCGCCCGAAGGGCTTCCCGACAGAAAGCTGGCCGAAGGCGTCTCGGCGCGTTCGTAATAGGTGTTGGTCGTAAAGCGCGGGTCGTAGACGCCGCGCGCACCCGCAAGGTCGAACTCCGAAGCGCGCACATTCTGGCGCGCCACCTCGATGTCCTTGTTGTTGGCAAGCGCCATCTCGATGGCTTCGCGCAGAGAGAGCGAACGCTGGTCGGCCATCTCGACGCCGACGCGTTGCAGAGACGGAAAGGGCGCAAGCGGCGCGCGGAAGTCTGTCGCGACCTGCGGCACGACCAGAGGCGTCTGCCCTTCCGGCGCAGCGGCGGGCACGCTCTCTCTTCCGGGCTGGCGGACGACGCCCGACGGCGCGGGGACGGTCTGCACTGACGGCGCGACGGTCGTGTTCGTGCCTGCGGGCGGTGCGCCTTGCTGCGCGCCCTGCGTCGGCTGTTGCGCCTGCGGCGATTGCCCCGTCGCGTCGAAGATTGAGCCGGAGAAGGGCGCGGACGGTTGCGGTACGCCCTGCGTCGGCTGCGGGATGCCTTGCGTCGACTGCGGCATACTCGGCGTCTGCCCGCCCGTCTGCGGCGGAGGCGACGACGTTTGCTGCGCGTGCGCTGTTGTCAGCGTTGACGCAGCAGCCGCCGTCAGGCAGAGCGTCAACAGCGCGACGTTGAAGGACTGTCTCAGCGAATTGTTAATGCCTTTACTCATAACTTTTTTATGAAGCGGCGAGCCGGGTCGGGGTTATGAACGATAAACTGCCGCGACTCGCCGCCCTTTATTAATGCCTGCCGAAGAGACTGAAGAATGAACCGGCGGCGGTCGCCGCGCGGCGTCTGACCCATGCGAAAGAGCCTGCGAGGCGTGCGCCCACGCGGCTGAAGACGCGGCTGCGCCCCACGTCATCGAAGAGCGAATAGAAGACCGGCACGGCGAGCAGCGTGAGCAGCAGACAGAGGGTCTGTCCGCCGACGACGAGGACGCCGATGGAACGGTTCGTGCCCGCGCCCGGCCCCGTTGCGACGACGAGCGGCATCATGCCCGCGACGAGCGCGATGGTCGTCATCAGGATAGGACGCAGACGGTCGCGGTTGGCCTGAATGATGGCGTCGAGCCTCTCCATGCCGTGCGCGCGCAGTTCGTTCGTGTGGTCAATCTGCAAAATGGCGTTCTTCTTGACGACGCCGAACAAAAGCAACAGTCCAAGCCCGGAGAAGATGTTGACCGTCTGTCCCGTGACGAGCAGCGAGACGATGCCGAACGGGATGGCGAGCGGCAGCGTCAAGAGGATTGTTACCGGGTGGATGAACGACTCGAACTGCGCCGCCAGCACCATGTACATGAAGACGAACGAGAGGACGAAGGCGAGCATGAAGTAATAGCCCGCGCGTCCCAACTCCTTCGACCTTCCGGCAAGCCCCGTCGTGTAGCCCGGCTCGACGTTCAACTCTTTGACGTAAGCGTTCAGCGTGTCGATGACGGCCGCCTGCGAGCCGCCCGGCCGGACGTTGGCCGAGAGCGTCACCTGACGCTGGCGATTGAGGCGGTCAATGGCTGAAGGCCCCGTCCCCTCCTCGACCCGCACGACGTTACTGAGATTCGTCCAGCCCGTCTTCGCCGATTGCACGAACAGGTTTTCGAGCGCCTCAGGACTCGTCCGCGCCTCGCCTATCGCGCGCACGCGCACGTTGTATTGGTCTGTGCCCTCGTTGAAGGTCGAGGCTTCCGTGCCTGCTACCAGCGTGTTCAAAGCCTGCGCGATGTCTCCGACGCGCACGCCGAGGTCGGCCGCCTTCGCGCGGTCAATCACCACGCGCAGTTCCGGTTTGCCGACGACGAGCGACGAATCGGCGTCAACCACGTCCGGGATGGTCTTCATCTTTTCGAGAAGCTTCTCGGAATAGAGCGTGAGTTTCTGCAAGTCGGGGCCGCCGACGACGTACTGGACATCGGCGTTGCGGAAGCCGCCGCCGGAAATGGCCGCGACCTGCTGGACGCCTGTCCGCAACTCGCGCGGGTGCTTCTGCAAAAGCTCGCGCGCCCGCTCCATCAGTTCGTCCTGCTTGTGTTCGCGCTCTGCAATCGGCACGAGTTTGACGTAGATGGAGGCGTCGTTGACGAGTTGTTGCTGGCCGCCGCCGATGGTCACGAGCGTGTCGGTCACTCCGGGCATTTGGCGCACGTCGTTGGCGATGCGCTCGACGGTCGTCGAAGTGGCCGCCAGCGTCGAGCCTTCGGGCGCGCGGACGGTAATCTCGAACTGCGATTGGTCATCAACCGGCAGAAAGTTTTTGCCGACGAACATGAAGAGCGGCACGATGCTCACAATGACGACGACGCACAGTGCGACGACCACCCAGCGATGCGCCATCGACCACTTGAGCATCCACGTGTAGGTGCGGTCGATGGGGCGATACCAGCGCGAGTCCTTCGAGTCGTGTCCGGCGGCGCGCGGCGCTTCCTGACGATGCGGAGCAGCCTCGTCATCCGTCGTCGGCGGCAACTCGCCTGCGCCCTCCACCGCTTGGCCGCTCTCGAACGCCCCGGCCGCCTCATGCGCCTCCGCGTTCTTTCCCGGCTCGCCCGCCACGACGCGCGACTCGTCGGCCAGCAACGCGGGCGCGTCTCCCTGCGAAGGGAGGCTTCCCGCACCGGCCGCTTCCTCCGCGTGCCGACGCTTAATCCAACGCGCGGCCAGCATCGGCGTCAGCGTGAAGGAGACGATGAGCGAGACGCCGATGGCGAACGAGGAGGTCAGGCCGAACGACGACATGAAACGTCCGACGATGCCGCCCATGAAGCCGACGGGCAGGAAGACCGCGAGCAGCGAGAGCGTCGTCGCCATCACGGCCAGACCTATCTCGCGCGTCCCCTCGATGGCCGCCTGAAACGGCGGCATCCCCTTCTCTTCGATGTAACGGAAGATATTTTCAAGGACGACGATGGCGTCGTCGATGACGATGCCGACCATCAGCGTCAGCGCCAGCATCGTGATTTGATTGAGCGTGTAGCCGAGCGCCGCCATCAATCCGAAGGTGGCGATGATGGAGGTCGGGATGGCGAGCGCCGCAATCAGCGTGGTGCGGAAGTTCCAGAGAAAGACGAAGACGACGATGGCCGCCAGAATGCCGCCTTCGATTAAGTGCGTCTGGATTGATTCGACCGCCGCTTTGATGAAGATGGATTGGTCGCCGACGATTTGCGTGCGGACGCCCTGCGGCAACGTCGGTTCAATCTCCGCAAGCCGCTCCTTGACGGCTTCCGCGACGGCGACCGTGTTCTGCCCCGACTGTTTCGAGACGACGAGCGTGACGGCCGGTTGACCATTCAGGCGCGCAGACGTGCGCAACTCCTCGGAACTGTCTTCGACGTAGCCGATGTCGGAAATCTTGACCGGATAGTTGCCGCGCGTCGAGACGGCGACGTGATTGAAGTCCGCAGGGTTGGTGATGCGCCCCATCGTCCGCACGGTCAGTTCGCGTGCGCCCTCATCGACGCGCCCGCCCGGCACTTCCATGTTCTGCGAGCGGACGGCGGCGATGACTTCCGGGACGGTGATGTTGAAGGCGCGCATCTTGTCCGGGTCGAGTTTGACCTGAATCTCGCGGCGGCTGCCGCCGACGATGTTGACGTTGCCGACGCCGTTAATCGACTCGATGCGCTTCTTAATCTGTTTGTCGGCGATGTCTGTCACGTCGCGCAGGCTGCGCGGCGCGGAGACGGCGATGCGCAGGACGGGCGCGGCATCCGTGTCGAGTTTCTGGATGGTGGGCGTCTCGGCCGTCTCCGGCAGGTCGGGCACGATGAGGCCGACCTTGTCGCGCACCTCCTGCGCGGCGACATCTGCGTTCTTGTCGAGGATGAAGGTGATGAAGACCTGCGAGACACCTTCGACCGAAGTCGAGCGCAATTCGTCGATGCCGCTGATGGTGTTGACGGCCGCCTCGACCTTGTCGGTAATCTCCGTCTCGACCTCGCGCGGGCTGGCGCCGGGGTTAATCACCGTGACGGTAATCGTCGGCAGGTCAATCTTCGGAAACAGGTCGACGCCGAGCGAGTTGAACGAGAAGAGGCCGACGACCGTGAGCGACAGAATCAGCATCGTCGCGAAGACGGGACGGCGGACACAAATTTCGGCAAGCTTTTGCATAAGTTTTTAAGAGTGATGGGTGATGGGTGATGGGTGATAGGAGAAATCCTGTCTTTCACTTATCACCTATCACTTATCACCTATCACTTATCACCTATCACTTATTACCTATCACCTATCACCTATCACTTATCACTGTCTGACCGGCGTGCCGTCACTGAGTTGTTCGAGGTTGCTGGTGGCGACCGTGTCGCCTTCGGTAAGGTTGCCTTTGATTTCGATGAGGTCGCCTTCGGGCTGTCCGGTCTGCACGAGTCGTTCCACGGCGCGGCCGTCGCGGATGATGAAGACGCGGCTCGTGTTGCCTTCGGTGCGGACGGCGCGCGCGGGCACGAGCAAGGCCGGTTCGGACTGCGGCTGAAGCACGCGCACGGTGGCGAACATGCCGGGGCGCAGCAACCCTTCCCCGTTCTCGACCTCTGCTTCGACCGTCATCGTGCGCGAGGCGGCCGTGACGTTGGGCGAGATGCGCGCGACGCGCCCGGCGAAAGAGCGGTCTGGATAGGCGCTCGTCGTGACGGAGACGCTCTGTCCGGCCTGCACGCTGGCGATGGCCTGCTCAGGAATGTCTATCCGCAGGCGCAAGGGGTTTGTCCGCACGATGGTCGCCACCTTCGCAGAGGTCGAGACGTACTCGCCCACGTCGGCCGGGCGCTCCGAGACGAAGCCGCTGATGGGCGCGACGACGTTGACATCCGAGACGGCCTTGCGCGCCTGCTCGACCTGCACGGCGACGGCCTGCGCCGAGGCGCGCGCTGTGGCGACGCCCGCGTAGTTCTGATTGGCGGCCGCCACCTGCGCTTCATACTGCTGTCGGAGTTGGTCGCGCTGCGCCTGCTGCTGGTCGTAGGCCGAGCGCGACACGTCGCCCGATTCGACCAGACGCTCGAAGCGGCGCAGTTGTTTCTCCGCCAGGTCGAGCGCCGCGCGCGCCGCGCCGACTTCGGCGACGCGGTTCGGGTCGAAACGCTGTCCCGCGCGCAGACCGATGCGCTCCTCCGCCTGCCGGACGGCCGACTGCGCCTGCACGAGTTGCGCTTCGAGTTGACGCAGACGAAGGCGCGCGTCCTCTGCGTCGAGGCGGACGATGAGTTGCCCCCTCTGGACGTAGCTGCCGAGGTCTACGCCGACGGCTTCGACGCGTCCGGCAACCAGCGGCGCGACATCTGTCTGCTCGTCTGCGGCGAGGCTGCCCGTCGCCTCGAAGTAGCGCGGGAGTTGGCGCATGATGACCGTCGCGGTCGTCACATCGACGGCCGTCGGTGAAGCCGCTGCGGCGGCCTCAGCCTGCTTCTTCTTCGACTCGGCGGAGGAACGATTGCAGCCCGTCGCGCCGAGCGCGAGCGCAGCGACGAGGAGGACGGCGAGCGTCGAATTTCTAAACTGTCGGCGGGGATTCATCATCTTCAACTCTTCCGAAACTCTTCCGAATAATCTTCCATCATGCGGCCGCGCGCGTGGCGACTGCGGCCGCCTACTACTACTTCTTCTTCGCGTCCGTCCCTTTGCGCGCGCGACGGCGGCGTGCTGGCGGCTGCGGACGCGCCTTCGCCTCTTCGTTCGCCCCGGTCGTGCGGCGCGCAGATGCGGCGCGGCTCGCCGGGTCTTGGTCGGCGGTCGAGATGCCGCGCAGGATAACGTCGGTGAATTGCCGCGCGGCCTCCTCGTCCGAGATGTCGAGGATGCTGCGCGCCCTGTCCCAGAGCGTGTTGTTGAGCGAGTGGTGGACGAAGACGCCGACGAAGGTGCGGACGACGACGAGCGGGTTCATGTCTCGGAAGACGCCGTCGCGCTGGCGTTCGGCCACGTAGGAGCCGAGAAAGTGATAGAGGTGGCGCATGTTTCTGTCCCAGAACATCTGCGACAGTTGGTGGCCTTCGAGCGCCGAGAAGAGCAGCAGGCGGAGGAAGTCCGGGTCTTTCGCGTGGTGCTCCATCATGGCGCGCGCAAGCCCCTCGAAGACGGCGCGGTCGTCCTTGCGCGCGATGGCGTCGGCCACTTCGGCCTCGACGGCCTCGGCGACGGGGCGGCTCAGGTCGGCTAACCCACCGGCGCAAGCCTTATGGTCGATGATGGCCGTGTAGAGTTCGTCCTTGGTGGCGAAGTGGCGAAAGATGATGGCCTCGGAGACGCCTGCGGCCTGTGCAATCTCTTTGGTCGTCGTGCCGCGAAAGCCGCGCTCGGAGAAGAGGCGCATGGCGACGGCGACAATCTGTTGACGGCGCTCGTCGGCCGCCATCCGCGCCGGGTGTGCCTGCGGCGGACACGGCGACGGCGGCGCGCTCGAAGCGGACGGCGTCGTCTGCGACGCGGCGTCGAGCGACTCGGCGGCGAGGCGGTGGCTGCTGCTACTGCTACTGCTGCTGCTGCGGCCGCCGTTGCTGCGCGCCGTCTCGGACAGTTTGGTGGTCATTGATTGGGAATCGTGCTCCTCGGAAAAATCGCTCGCTAATCTGGCCTAAGTAAGTACTTACTTACATCGGATACGCATCGGGTGTCAAGCCGGTTCCGAGAAATTTCGCGTGCGCGTGGGTGAAGAGAGGGATGTATTGTTCCCGACCTTGTGCTATTCTGCGCGCGTACCTTTTCACAACAAAAAGCCTCGCGTCTGACGCCGCCCATCGAGTCCTCAAGGGCTTGGCACGGCGGGCTTTTCTCCGACGGCCTCGCGCGCATGCGGGTCGGCACGTTTTTTGCTCGCTCGTGAGGGGAAAAGCAAAATTTCGGGAGGCGATTGCGACCAACGCGCGGCGCTTCTGCTTGAGAGTTTAATTCGCAACACGTAATTCACCAGATGAAGGAGAGGAAAACCAATGTCAGCAAACATACCGGGTAACGACACACCGACGACCGGCGGAACGACCGGCACGGGCGGGACGGGTGGAGCGGGCGGCGCCAGCGGCGCGAATCCGAGCCTCGGCGCGGCCAGAGGCGCCACCGACGAGGGCACGACGCGCGACACTTCGACCAGCCTGACGACCGGCACGGGCGGCGGCGGCACGGGTTCGACCGGCGCAGGCGGCGGTGCTGCCACCGGCACGGCGACGGCCACCGCACCCTCCGGCATCGCCGGACAGGCGCAGGAGTACGGACGCCGCGCCGCCGAGATGGCGACGCAGGCGCGCGACTACGTCGGCGACAAGTTGTCGAATCTGCGCGAGGTCGATTACGGGCAGGTTGCCGAGAACGCCAAGGAGTACGCCAGACAGAAGCCCGGACAGGCGCTCTTGATTTCGGCGGCCGCCGGATTCGTCATCGGCCTCCTGCTGCGCGGCAGCCGTCGCTGACGCGGACAAAAAGTCCAAGCTTTTGAGTTCAAAGTTCAAAGTTTGAAGTTCACAGTCGCCACACGCGACCGGGACTTTAAACTTTGAACTTGAATTTTGGACTTGACACCTCTCGCAAGGGGCACGAGGAGATAAGAGCGATGGCCGAATTGGAGAGACGCACGACCGCCGCCGCGCCGGCGACGCAGCAGCATACGCAGGCCGACATCGACAGCCTGCCGGGGCTGTTCGGTCGCCTCGGCAACGACGTGATGACGCTGGTCGACACCAAACTGAGCCTGATTAAGGTCGAGTTGAAGGAGGAGGCCGCCGTCTATGCGCGCAACGGGGCGATGATTGCCATCGGCGGCGTGCTGGCCGCCATCGGCTTCGCGCTCTTTAACGTGGCGGTCGCCTTCTCCATCTCCACGCTATTTACCTTCGACCGCCAGCCGCTCAACTACGCGATGGGCTTCGTCCTCACGAGTCTGCTCTATCTGGTCTTGGGCGGCGTCCTCGTCGTGGTCTTCAAGAACCGTCTGGCCGCGCACAACCCCGTGCCGCAGAGAACCGTCGAGGAGATTAGAAAGGATAAGCAATGGCTGAAGAACGAAATGTAGGGCTGGCGCGCGCGCCCGAAGTCGAGACCAACACCGCCACCGACGCGACCGAGACCAAAGAGGAGCTTCAGCGTCGCATGGAGCAAGCGCGCGAATCCATCACACAGACCGTATCGGAGATTAAAGACACAGTGGCTAACCAATACCAGCAGGTGCGCGACAACATCAGCGAGACGCTTGATTGGCGCGAGCAATATCGCCGCCGACCGCTCGCCTTCAGCCTCGGCGCGGCCGGAGTTGGGCTTCTCCTCGGCTACAGCATCGCCGGCGCGTTCGCAGGCGGCGCAGACGAGGACGACATACGCGAGAGTCTCTACGACGAGGACGACGCCTACGACGTGGACGAACGCGGAGGCATCCTCTCATCTGCTTCGCGCTCCTACGCCGCACAACCCATTCTCGGCGGGCACGACTCACGCGCGACCGCCTCGACGCGTCCGCAGGGCTTGATGCAGAACGCGCCGCAGACGGCCTACGACGCCACGACCGGCGGCGGCGCGGGCTACGCCTACAGCAGCGAGACGGCCGCCTCTTCACCGGCCGAAGCGCGCGGCACAGGCGATGTCGGCCCTGCGCCGCGTCCGTCTTACAGCAGCGGCTACGAGTCGCAGGCGGGCGCGACCGGCTCTTCCGCGCTGGTTCCGACCCCAACCCAGTCCGAGCCGCAGGAGCCTTCGGGGCCTGGTCTCCTTGAGCGTTTCAAGGGGACGCGCGCCTACGACCGCTTGCAGGATGAACTCTCGACGCTCGGCGACCGCGTCATCGAAGAGCTGTCGAAGACGGCGCAGACGGTCGTCGTTCCCGCGCTGCTCGGCAAGCTCAAAGACCTTGTCGGCATCGACCTCTCGACGCAACGCGAAGTCGCGCAACGCACCAAGCTCGAACAGGAGACGGCGCGCGCCGGAGCGGGCGTCTCGCATGCGACCAATCAGTCGCAGTCGGCCGGTCAGACGGCGGGCAGCGCAGGGGCAGGCGGCGGAGGCACTTCGCTCTAAAGGTCATGGCGTAGACGCGTCATCGGCTGCGCGTTACTGCCAGTCAAACCAACGGGCGAGCGTCGGCGGCCACACGTCGGCGCGCGCCCGTTTCTTTTGCACTGTAGGGAGTTTATGGCTCCGGTACTGCTGACGGACGAGGCGACGAGAACGACGCGAGAGACCGGTGCCGCGCCGGTCGAGGTCATCGTCAACGCGGCGGCCGGGACGCAGGCGGCGACGCCCGAAGGCGAGACGCTGGCCGAGGTCTTCAGGTCGCACGGCCTTGAGGCGCGCATCAGGCTGGCGCGCAGCGGCGCAGAGATTGTGCGTCTCGCGGAGGCGGCGGCCGCCAATCAGGAGACGCGCGTCGTCGTCGCGGGCGGAGGCGACGGCACGATTAACGCTGTCGCCTCGCATCTGGTCGGCACGGAGAAGGCGCTCGGCGTGCTCCCGCTCGGCACGCTCAACCACTTCGCCAAAGACCTGCGTATCCCGCTCGACCTTGAAGGGGCTGTCGCAAACATTGCGACGGGGCGCGTCGCGGCGGTCGATGTGGGCGAGGTCAACGGCAAAATCTTCATCAACAATGCGAGCCTCGGTCTCTATCCGAGCATCGTCCGCCGACGCGAGCGACAGCAGGAGCGACTCGGACGCGGCAAGTGGCCTGCCTTCGTGTGGGCTGCCTTCTCCGTGCTGCGCCTCTATCCGTTCATGCGCGTGCGCCTCAGCGCCGACGGCCAACGCTTCGTCAGGAAGACGGCTTTCGTCTTCATCGGCAACAACGAATACCAGATGGAGAGCCTGAGCGTCGGCGGGCGCTCCTGCCTCGACGCCGGACACCTGAGCCTTTACCTGACGCACCGCACGGGACGCTTCGGCTTGCTGATACTGGCCTTGCGCGCCCTCATCGGTCGTCTGCGCGAGGCCAAAGATTTCGACTCGCTCTGCGCCAAAGAGATTTTCGTCGAGACGCGCCGCCCGAAGCGCATCCGCGTCGCCACCGACGGCGAAGTGACCGTCATGCGGACGCCGCTCCACTTCCGCGCGCGTCCCGGCGGACTGCGCGTCATCGTGCCTGAAAACAGTGATGGCTGATGGGTGATAGGTGAGAGGAAGAAGACAGGCTTTCTCTTATCACCTATCACCTATCACTCATCACTTATACTTATCACCCATCACTTCTCTGCAAGGAGTTTTATGCGAACGATTGTGCATCTGTCGGACTTACACTTCGGGCGTGTGGATGAAGCGGTGGTTGAGCCGTTGGCGCGGAAGATTGAGGAGATTGCGCCGGAGGTGGTCGTCGTCTCCGGCGACCTGACGCAGCGCGCGCGTTCGGAGCAGTTCAAGGAGGCGCGCGAGTTTCTCGACTCGCTGCCCTCGCCGCAGATAGTCGTGCCCGGCAATCATGACGTGCCGCTCTACAATCTCTTCGCGCGCTTCCTTCAGCCGCTCGACAACTATCGACGCTACATCAGCGAAGACCTCGAACCCTTCTACGCAGACGACGAGATTGCTGTCCTCGGCGTCAACACCGCGCGCTCCTTAACCATCAAGGACGGGCGCGTCAACGAAGAACAGGTCGAGCGCATCCGCCAGCGGCTCTGCCCTTACGCCGATCAGGTCACGAAGATTGTCGTCACGCATCACCCGTTCGACCTCCCCGAAGGACACGAACGCGCGGCAGACCTCGTCGGCCGCGCCGAGTTGGCGATGCAGACGCTCGCCGCCTGCGGCGCAGACCTCCTGCTCTCCGGTCATCTGCACACGAGCCGCACCGGCCACACGGCCAAACGCTACAAGATTGCAGGCCACTCGGCGCTCGTCGTGCAGGCGGGCACGGCCACCTCGACGCGCGTTCGCGGCGAGGCCAACTCCTTCAACATCGTTCGCGTCCAGCATCCGCACGTCAACGTCGAGCGGTTCGCGTGGTCGCCTGAGAAGAGCAGTTGGACGGCCGCTTCGAGCGAGACTTTCAGACACACGCCCGACGGTTGGGTGCGTCTCTCGGACGAGGTCGCCGCAGGCATCGTCTTCGACCAGAAGAGCGCCGGTCTGCAATCAAACGACCCGCTCGGTCTCTCGCAAACGACGGGCGACTAAGACCAACTCCGGGTGACAGCAAAACAGTCGGGGCAGAAGGACTCTTATCCTTCTGCCCCGCAACTGTTTCCAGATTGAAATCTTCTCAGAGCGCCGGGCGCACGCCTCGGAAAGGCTTGCGCGGCAGGCGTTCGTCCATCGTGGCCGCGTGATAGACGAAGGCGGCGACGATGATGGCCGCCTGCTTCACGTCGTCGGCCTGTATGCGGTCGAACGTATCCTGATTCGAGTGCCACGTGCGCGTGCCGTATTCGATTTCGTCCTGCATGAAGTCGATGCCGTTGAGGCCGACGGCGTCGAAGGCGAGGAAGTCCGAGCCGCCCGCGTTGCTGACCGTGATGGTCGAAGCGCCCATCGAGCGGAAAGGTTCGAGCCAGCGGCGGAAGATGGGACGCAGCGCCTCGTTGCCTTGCAGGTAGACGCCGCGTATGCGCCCCGTCCCGCTGTCGGCGTTGAAGTAGACGCTCAGTTTGTCGTACTCCGGTTTGAACGTCGGAGCAGACGTGGCGGCAGTCGCGCCGGTCGTGCCGGAGGCGGGCGGCGAGGTCTGTTCGTTGACGGGGCCGAAGTGTTCTCTGACGTAGGCACGCGAACCGAAGAGCCCCTGTTCTTCGCCGCTCCAGAGAGCGATGCGGACGGTGCGTCGAGGCTGTAGGTTGAGCGCACGCAGGATGCGGACGGCTTCCATCATGATGCCGACTCCGGCCGCGTTGTCGGTTGCGCCCGTCGCCGTGTGCCAAGAGTCGAGATGCGCGCCGAGCATGACGACTTCATCCTTCAAGTCCGTGCCGGGAATCTCGGCGACGGTGTTGTAGCTCATCGGGTCTTCGTCGTTGAAACGGGTGGCGATATTGACGGTTGCGCGCGGGCGTTCACCGGCCGCAATCATGCGCGCGAGCCGGTTGTAGTGGTCGTTCGAGATGGAGATTTGCGGGAGCACTTGCGGCGCGTTCTTGTCCCAGATGCGGACGCGCCCGCCAGCCGCCGTCTCAAGATGCGTGGGCACGAGGGCCGACTGCACGAACTGTAGCATCCCGCCGTCGCCGGAGCGGCTCGAATCAATCAGGAGCGCCGCCCCTTCTTCGTAGTAGAACTGAATCTTGCGCGCAGCAAAGGCGGCCGCCGTGCGTTGCTCGGTCGTCAGTTGCCGAGCCGGACGCGGAGGGACGGTCGCAGGGTCGGGCGCATCGGCCAACTCAAGCAGTTCCTTTTCCGTCATCCGCGACGCGCGCGGACGCTCGAACTCCGCCTTCAACTCGCGCACCGAACCGACCATCACGAACGCGCCTTTGAGTCTGCCCTTGTAACGCTGCAACTCCTCTTCCGTCCGCGCCTCGACGTTGACGATTTCACCCGTCAGCGCCCCTTGCGTTCCCGGCGACCAAGCCTTCGGATAAGCGAGCAGAGGGAAACTCTGCGGCGCGACGACTTCGGCCGAGAAACGTTCGAGCGTCCAGCCGCGACCGAACTGCCAGCCTTCGAGGTGCGCGTTCTGCAACCCCCAACCGGCGAGACGGTCGCGCGTCCACTCGTTGGCGCGCTTCAGGGCGGGCGAGCCTGTCAGGCGCGGCCCGATAACCTCTGTCAGATGTTGGATGGTCTGCATCACCTGCGACCGTTTGAGTCCCTCTTCCTTGATGCGCTCGACGGGGTCTGAGGGGGCGGCCGCCGTCGGCGTCGCGGGCGTCTGTGCCGTCGGCGTCGGGGTGGGCGTCGGCGAGGGCTGCTGCGCGCGCACGAAGGGCGGCACGAGCAACGCGAACATGAGCAGCGCGGCAAACGCGCGTCGTCGAATCATTACCTGTCTCTCTCCTGTCAACAAACCTCTGTCTAGTCTTTGATACTTCTTCCTCTTCACGCTCCAACGTCTTTGCGTGAACCTATCGCTCACGCAAAGACGCTGGAGGTGCGAAGAACGCAGATTGGAAGATTGCTGTTAACTGAAATCTCAACTGGCGGCGCGTCGGCCACCCGCGCGTGTGCGTGCCGGTGCGGAGACGGCCGTCGGCGTCTCCGCACCGGCCGGGTCGTCGCGGTAGCCACACTCCTCGCGCGCACAGGTGCGCGTCGTTCCCTTCTTCGTCGTCTTCTCAAGCAGAAACGGCGCGTTGCACTGCGGGCACGGCTCGGCGATGGGCTTGTCCCAGTAGACCACTTCGCACTTCGGATACTCCGAGCAGCCGTAGAAGACCTTGCCGCGCTTCGACTTCTTGACGACAATCTCGCCCCTGCAACCGGGTCGCGGACAGGCGATGCCGGTCGTCTCGCGCTTGATGTACTTGCAGGTCGGGTAGTTGGCGCACGAGACGAACTCGCCGAAGCGCCCGTGACGGCGGACGAGTTGCGCGCCATCGACCGGACACGTCTCGCCTTCAAGCGGGACGGGCGCGGGCGCGACCGCGCCGCTCTTGCTAATCTTGCGGATGTTGCGGCACTCAGGATAACCCGTGCAGCCCATGAACTGACCGAAGCGGCCGCGCTTCAAGGCCATCGGCTTGCCGCACAATTCGCACGCCTCGTCCTCCGTCTCCGCGCTCTCGTCCGTCTGCGTGGCGCCGCCGTCGCTCGCAGCCTTGACGACAGGGTCGCGCGTCGTGCCGCACTCCTTACACTTCAGATACTTCCCGAAGCGGCCGAACTTCTCGACCATCTGCCCGCTGCATTTGACGCACGTCTCATCCGTCTCTATCTCGACATCGCGGAAGCCCTTGACGTGTTCGCTGAACTCCTTCAAATCGCGCGTGAACTTCTCATAAAACTCTTGCAGCGCCTCCGTCCACGCCAGTTTCCCTTCTTCGATTTCGTCGAGCTCTTCCTCCATCCGCGCCGTGTACTTCTCGTTGAAGAGGTCGTCGAAACCACCGCCGACGAGCAGGTCGTTGACGGTCGTGCCGAGAGCAGTCGGATGAAAACGGCCTTCGTGTTTTTCGACGTACTCGCGGTCGAGAATCGTCGTCATGATGGCCGCGTAGGTTGAAGGCCGCCCGATGCCCTTCTCTTCGAGAGCCTTCACGAGCGTCGCCTCCGTGTAGCGCGGCGGAGGCTCTGTGAAGTGCTGTTCGGGCGTCACACTGTTGCGCGTGAGCGTCTCGCCGCGTTCGACGCGCGGGAGTTTGCGCGCCGCCTCCTCATCCTCCTCCGTCTTCTCGTCGCGCCCCTCCTCGTAGACCCGCAGGAAGCCGTCGAACTTCAAGACCGACCCGGTGGCGCGGAACAGGAAGCGACCGGCTTCGATGTCAATCGTCGTCTGGTCGAAGACGGCGGGCATCATCTGCGAAGCGACGAAGCGCTGCCAGATGAGACGGTAGAGTTTCAACTCTTCCTTGTTGAGATAAGGCGCGAGCGCGTCGGGCGTGCGTGATACATCGGTCGGACGAATCGCCTCGTGCGCGTCCTGCGCATCCTTCTTCGAGCGATAGTGGATGGCCTTCTCCGGCAGATAGTCTGCGCCGTACTGCGTGCCGACGAAGGCGCGCACCTCCTGCAAGGCCGTCTCCGAGACGCGCGTCGAATCGGTTCTCATGTAGGTGATGAGACCGACCGAGCCTTCCGCGCCGAGTTCGATGCCCTCGTAGAGTTTCTGCGCGAGCATCATCGTCTTTTTGACGGCGAAGCCCAGTTTGCGCGAAGCCTCCTGCTGCAACTTCGAGGTGATAAAAGGCGGGACGGGATTACGCTTGCGCTCCTTCGTCGTCACGTCGGCGACGACGAACTGCTCGCGCTCGGCTTCCGCCACTATCTCGGCCGCCTCTGCCTCCGTGCCGATGAGAATCTCGCTCCGCTTAATCTCCTGGTCGAAGCCAGAGGTCTTAACCGTCTGCTCGCCGATTCTGAGCAGGCGTGCGTCGAAGGCCGGAGGCAGTTGCGCCGAGAGGTTGGCCGCGATTGTCCAGTATTCGGTCTTGACGAACTTCTCAATCTCGCGCTCGCGCTCGACGACCATCCGCAAAGCGACCGACTGCACGCGCCCGGCAGAGAGTTTGCCGCCGATGGTCTTACACAGCAGCGGAGAGACCTTGTAGCCGACCAGACGGTCGAGGACACGCCGCGCCTGCTGCGCATCGACGAGGTTGCGGTCAATCTCTTTCGGATGCTCGAAGGCGTCCTGAACAGCGCGCTTCGTTATCTCGTTGAACATCACGCGGAAGGAGGGCTTCTTCGGACGCTTCGGCACAACCTCCTCGGCCAGATGCATGCAGATGGCCTCGCCTTCGCGGTCGGGGTCGGCCGCGAGATAGATGGCCTCCGCATCTTTGGCCGCCTTCTTCAACTCCGCGACGTGGCGCTTGGCCTTGTCCGTGACCTCGTAGGTCGGCTCGAAATTGTTCTCGACATCGACGCCCAGCCCCTTCGACGGTAAATCCTTAATGTGGCCGTAAGAGGCCATCACCTTGAAATCAGAACCCAGATACTTATTAATCGTCTTTGCCTTCGCGGGCGATTCGACGATGACCAAATTCTTCGCCATTACTCTTCCTTTATTAAACTCTCTGACCGACCAACGATGAAAAAACTCTGCTCAAAATTTGACGGCGCGACGCGTTGTCTCGCCTCCCGCACTAATGTCGCGCGCCGCCGCGCGCCACCTCTCTTTACTATTCTCTATTTCTACCCTTAGATGCAAATCCGCGCCGCCGCGCTTGCCTGCCCCGTGCCATTTTCTCAAGCCGAATCAGTCACTTACGCGTTACGCGCCGGACGCCTTGAGCCACGCGTAGTAGAGGCCGAAGGCGACGCTGGCGAGTCCCGCGACGAGCCGGACGGGCGTATTGATGCGCTCGAAACGCGCCCCCGTGAGCACGAACGGCAGACCGATGAGGATGCTCATCAACAGCATCCCGCCGACCGAGCCGAGGCCGAAAACGAGTAGGAAGGAGAAGCCGAGCGCGGGCGAACCACCCCGCACCACGTCCGTCAACACAAAGAGCGTGAGGGCGGCCGACCCGGCGAGGCCGTGAACGAGTCCGACGGCCAGCGGTTGCCAACGCGTCGCCGCGCCGCCATGCCCGGCCGCTGCCACGTCGTGCGCGCCGGTCTCGTGGGCGGCGTGCGCGTCCCGCGTGTCGTGGAAGTGTAGGTGCGTGTGCGCGCGTCCGCCGTGCCTGTGCGCGTGGACGTGTACGCGCCGCCGCTCGCGCACCAGCAGATAGAGGACGCGCAGGCCGAGCAGCACAATCATCAACGCAACGGCCAGTTCGAGTCCCGTCGAAAGCCCTTCCGGGATGGCGTAGCCGAGCAGGATGACGACGACACCGGCGAGGAGCAGCGCCGCCGTGTGGCCGACGCCCCAGAGCGCGCCGACGAGCGCCGAGCGGCGCAGGCTGCGCTGTTCGCTGACGATGGTCGTGACGGCGACCAGATGGTCAGCGTCGGTCGCGTGCTTGAGGCCAAGGACGAAGCCGAGGCCGAGGACGAAGAGGGCGGAATTTATCATCTGTCGGAATCGTAAACCGTCAATCAGAAAACGTAAACCGGGAGCCGCTTCGGCCGCTACGGTTTTCGCACAAAACATTTGCCCGGAAGCTGCCTGACGAGTTCCCTTATCTCAAGATTCAGCAGCGCGCCCGACAGTTCCGGCACAGAAAGCCCGCTCGCCTCCGAGAGCGCATCGACGTGCGACGGCTCGTCGAGCGAGAGCAGACTGTAGACCGAACGCTCCGTTTCCGAAAGGTCTGACGGCGCATGAGCCGTCGTCTCATCGTGCTCGGAGCGACTGACGCGCGCCTTCGTCTCCGGCGGCAACATCGCGGCGGCCACTTCCGGCGGCAGTTCGCAGGCCACGTCCTGCCACGTCTGCACGAGTTTCGCGCCCGCGCTCTTGATGAGATAGTTCGTCCCGAAAGAGTTGCGCGAGGTGATGTTGCCGGGGACGGCGAAGACCTCTCGATTCTGTTCGATGGCGAGTCGCGCCGTAATCAGCGAGCCGGAATTCTCTGCCGCCTCGACGACGACCGTGCCGAGCGAGAGGCCGCTGATGATGCGGTTGCGATACGGAAAATTTTCCGGCACGGGTGGCGTCCCCAACGGAAACTGCGAGACGAGCGCCCCGCCTCGCTCAAGAATCTCCTCTGCTAATCGACGATGGTCGCGCGGGTAAACGTCGTCGAGGCCCGTGCCGAGCACGGCCAGTGTGCGCCCCGAAGCTTCGAGCGCGCCCCTGTGCGCGGCGGCGTCGATGCCGCGCGCCAGCCCTGAGACGACCGTCGCGCCGCGCGAAGCCAACTCGCGCGCGAGCAGCAGCGCGACGTTCTGCCCGTAGGTCGAAGCACGACGCGAGCCGACAAGCGCGACGCACGGCGCATCCATGCACTCGCGCCAATGGCCGCGCACGTAGAGTACGACGGGCGGGTCTGGAATCTCGCGCAGCAGTGTCGGATACGCCCCGTCGTCGAGCGTCAAGACCTCCGCGCCGTCGAGCGCGCAGATGCGTTCGAGTTCGCGCGCCGCCTCGTCGTGCCGGTCTTTCAAAAGGATACTCTCTATCGTCTCAGGGCGCAGACGCAGACGCTCAAGTTCGCTTCCGAGCGCACCGTAGACGGCTTCGGCCGAACCGAAGCGTTCGAGCAGACGCGCCGCCGCGCGCGGCCCCACCCCCGGCGTCATGTTGAGCGCAATCCAGTCTTTCATAGGGCAAAAGTAAAAAGGTCACAGGCAAAAGGCGTCGGTCAGCGAGAGTGGAGAGGCAATAGCGGCGGGTGGGAAGTTGTGCCTTTGACCTTTTTACTTTTGCCTTGTACTGGGTGGCGGAGGCGTGTGGGAATCGAACCCACCTGAGCCTGCTCTCACAGGCTCACAGACGGTTTTGAAGACCGCGCCGTTCACCAGAACAGATGCGCCTCCGCGAAAACTCGCCCGCGAGGCCAAAACGGAGAAGACCCTACGCGCCGCGCGCCGCCCTGTCAAGTTCGACGCGCCTTTAGGACGCGCGACGCGCAACACGCCTCGCGCCCCTCTTGCGCGCCTTGACGAGAGACCTGCTCCCGGCTATCATCATTTTTCGAACGGACGTTCGACAAAATCAACATGATTAACTTTCAAACGACACCCGAACAGTACAACCACTGGAAGCTGACGATTGACGGCGCGGTGGCGACGCTCTCGATGGACGTGCAGGAGGACGAGACGCTCGCCGAAGGCTACAAGCTGAAACTCAACTCCTACGACCTCGGCGTTGACATCGAGTTGGCCGACGCCGTGCAGCGTCTACGTTTCGAGCACCCGGAAGTGAGAGTCGTCGTCGTGACGAGTCTGAAGCCGCGTATCTTCTGCGCGGGTGCGAACATCTACATGCTCGGCACCTCCTCGCACGCCTTCAAGGTCAACTTCTGCAAGTTCACGAACGAGACGCGCTGCGCCATTGAGGATGCTTCGCAGCATTCCGGCCAACGCTACATCGCAGCCCTCAACGGCACGGCCTCCGGCGGCGGCTATGAACTCGCCATCGCCTGCGACGAAATCTATCTGGTAGACGACGGCAACTCGGCCGTCTCGCTGCCGGAAGTTCCTCTGCTCGGCGTGCTGCCGGGCACGGGCGGACTGACACGCCTCGTCGATAAGCGCAAGGTGCGCCGCGACCGCGCAGACGTTTTCTCCACGCTCGCCGAAGGCTTGAAGGGCAAGCGCGCCAAAGAGTGGGGGCTGATTGACGACTATTTCCCGACGAGCAAGTTTCAAGAGTCTGTGGCCGCACGCGTCCGCGCGCTCGTCGAGCAGAGTGAAGGACGTGAGGGCGCGAAGGGCATCAAGCTCAACCCGCTGCGCGTCGCAGCCACCGACGACGGGCGCGAGTACGAGTACGTCTCTTTGAAGCTCAACCGCGAGAAGCGTTACGCAGACCTGACGGTGCGCGCTCCCGCAACTGACCAGCCGACGAGCGTCGAGGAGATAGAGCGGCTCGGCGACTCTTACTGGCCGCTACAGGTCTATCGCGAATTGGACGACGCGTTGCTTCATCTGCGCGTCAACGAGTTGGAGACAGGGCTTGTCTGCCTGCGCACGGAAGGCGATATCGAGCGCGTGCTCGCAGTCGATGAGACGCTGGTCGCCAATCGTGAGCACTGGCTCGTGCGCGAGATAGTGCTCAACATGGCGCGCGTCCTGCGCCGACTCGACCTGACGGCCAAGAGTTTCTTCGCGCTGATTGAGCCGGGCAGTTGCTTCGCCGGCAACCTGCTTGAGCTGGCTCTCTCGGCCGACCGCACATACATGCTCGACAGCCCTGACGAAGTCGTCGAAGTGGCGACGAGCGAATTGAATCGCGGCGCGCTGCCGATGTCGAACGGACTGACGCGCATGGAGTCGCGCTTCCTCGCCGAACCCGAAAAGGCCGTCGAGGTCTTCGAGCACGAAGGTCGCTTCGATACGGCGGCAGCGGAGGAGGCCGGTCTCATCACCTTCGCGCCCGACGACCTCGACTGGGAGGACGAAGTGCGCGTCGCCATCGAGGAGCGCACCTCACTCAGCCCGGACGCGCTGACAGGGATGGAAGCCAGCCTGCGCTTCGCCGGGCCTGAGACGCTCGACACCAAAATCTACGGACGCCTGACCGCGTGGCAGAACTGGATTTTCCAACGCCCCAACGCCGTCGGCCCACAGGGCGCGCTCACGAACTACGGCAAGCCCACGCAAGCGCAGTTCGATTACAAGCGCACGTAAGGATGGTGATAGGTGATAGGTGATGGGTGATAGGAAGGAGTGATAAGTGATAGGTGATAGGTGATAGGATAAAACCTGTCTTTTCTCCTATCACCTATCACCCATCACCTATCACTATTTCCCCATCACCTATCACTCCCGAAGAGGAGAACATGAACTTATACGAACGCATTCCTAACAACGTGAATCTGTCGCAGGACAAGCGCCTTCAGAGGGCGTTGGAGAAGTGGCTGCCAAACTATCTCGATTGGTGGCGCGAGATGGGGCCGGACGGTTTTCAGGATAAGGAGGTCTATCTGCGGACGGCCGTCGGCGTGGATGCCGAGGGCTGGGCGCACTTCGATTACGTGAAGATGCCTGATTATCGTTGGGGCATCTTTTTGAAACCGGCCAGCGGCGATGCGCGCGTCGGCTTCGGCGACAACTACGGCGCGCCCGCCTATCAGGAAGTGCCCGGCGAGTTTCGTAACGCCTTGCGCCGCATCATCGTCACGCAGGCCGACACCGAACCGGCCTCCGTCGAGCAGCAGCGCCAACTCGGCAAGACCTGCCCGTCGCTCTACGACCTGCGCAATCTCTTTCAGGTCAACGTCGAAGAGGGCCGAC
Organism: Pyrinomonadaceae bacterium; assembly: GCA_035942915.1. Taxonomy (GTDB): domain Bacteria; phylum Acidobacteriota; class Blastocatellia; order Pyrinomonadales; family Pyrinomonadaceae; genus DASZCR01. The sequence continues at coordinate 25,617 of DASZCR010000091.1, forward strand.
ACCTCTGGGCGATGGTCTATCTGCTGCACGGCTACTTCGGGCGCGACGGCCGCGACGAGGCCGACGCGCTGCTTGAGCGGCGCAGCGGCAACCCAGACAAGCCGCGCATCCTCGAAGCCTTCAACCAGCCGTGCGATGATTGGCTCAACTTCTTCTGCTTCACGATGTTCACAGACCGCGACGGCAAGTATCAACTGTCGGCGCTCGCCGAGTCGGGCTTCGAGCCGCTGGCGCGCACCTGCCAGTTCATGCTCACGGAGGAGGCGCATCATCTCTTCGTCGGCGAGACGGGCGTCGGCCGCGTCGTCCGCCGCACGGCGCAGTTGATGAAGGAGGCGGGCGAGTCGGGCGACGTGCGCGAACTCGGCGGCATCCCGCTCGACATCATCCAACGCTACATCAATTTCTGGTACAGCTACTCGCTCGACCTCTTTGGTGGCGAGATAAGCTCGAACTCCTCCGACTTCTTTGCCGCCGGACTCAAAGGCCGCTACAAGGAGCACGAGCAGTACACAGACCACGTCGCCGCCAACGACACTTTCTCGCTGACGGTCGTCGAGGACGGGCGTCTGACGACGCGTGAAGTGCCTCTACGCAACGCCTTGAACGAGGTGCTGCGCGGCGAGTACGTCCGCGACTGCGAGCGCGCCATGACGCGCTGGAACAAGTATCTCGCCGAAGAGGGCGTCGAGGCGCGTCTCTATCTGCCGAGCACGCGCTTTCATCGCCACGTCGGCGAGTTCGCCGGTCATCACTTCGACATCGAAGGCAATCTCATCTCGGAGTCGGAATTCAACGCGCGCAAGTCCGAGTGGCTACCGTCTCTGGAAGACCGCGAGTACGTGCGTAGCCTGATGCACCCGGTCACCGAACCCGGCCAGATTGCCAACTGGATTGCCCCGCCCGCCGCAGGCATCAAGGGCAAGCCGTTCGAGTTCGAGTACGTCCGACTGTAAGAATTGATTCGTTGATTCAACGGCTCATTGACTCATTGATTCATTGATTCATTGAGCCGCCGGGCCGTTGAATCAATCAACCGATGAGACGATGAGTCAATCTCTCCGCTACGACCGCAAGTTGGAGTTCATCCTGCGCACGGCGGCGCGCATCTTCGCCGAGAAGGGCTATCACCCGACCTCGATGCGCGACATCTCGCGCGAGACGCAGGTGAGCCTCGCCGGTCTTTATTACTACTGCAAGTCGAAAGAGGAACTTCTTTTTCTCATTCAGGATAACTGCTTCGGGCGCGTGCTCGAACGTCTCGAAGAGCGCCTTGCAGAGACACGCGAGCCGGTCGCGCGCCTGCGCCTCGTCGTCGAAAACCATCTCTCGTTTTTCGCCGCCAACATGGCCGAGATGAAGGTGCTCTCGCACGAGGCCGACTCGCTTGCAGGCGAGATGCACGAACACGTCTCCGGCCAGAAGCAGCAATACACGCGACTCGTCCGCCGCATCCTTCAGGAAGCGCAACAGCAGCAACAGGCGAGCCATCCGTCCGCGCCGAAAATCGACCTGACGGTTGCCACCTACGCGCTCTTCGGCATGATGAACTGGATTTATAATTGGTACGACCCGCGCGGCAAGCTCTCCGTCCACGACCTCGTCGATAACGTCACGCGCCTCTTCCTCTCCGGCTTTATGCCCGGCGCGAAAGGCGGCGAGCTGTCGCCTCTGCCGAGCGGTTCGACCGTCGAGGCCGAGCGCCTGAGCGTCTGGCGCGCGCCCCGTGAGAGTTCTCTCTAGCGCGGAGCACGAACGCGATGGCTTCAGCAGACGAGACGCGCGCGACGGAGACGACCGACGCGGCAGACTCGTATCGCGGGCGGCTCGCGCCTTCGCCGACCGGCCTGCTCCACCTCGGCCACGCGCAGACATTCCTGAAGGCCGAAGAGCGTGCGCGTGCGGCGCGCGGCACGCTCATCCTGCGTAACGAAGACCTCGACCCGCAACGCTCGCGCGCAGAGTTCGTCGCCGCCATGATTGAAGACTTGCGCTGGCTCGGCCTCGAATGGCAAGAGGGGCCGGACGTGGGCGGCAGTTGCGCGCCCTACTCGCAAAGCGAACGTCGCAACTTCTATCTCGCGGCGTGGCGCAGGCTCGTCGCTGAAGGCTGGGTCTATCCCTGCACCTGTACGCGCAAAGACCTCGCGCGCGCCGCGCAAGCGCCGCACGAAGGCGCGCGGGCTGACGAAAACGACGAACCGCTCTACCCCGGCACGTGCCGTCCGCATCGGGGCGCGCAACCGACTCCGCCCGCCAGCCCGCGCGGGCTGAACTGGCGCTTTCGCGTGCCTGACGGCGAGCGCATCCGCTTTCAAGACCTGCGGCAAGGCGCTCAAGCTTTCACGGCCGGTTCTGACTTCGGCGACTTCCTCGTCTGGCGTCGCGACGACGTGCCCTCTTATCAACTCGCCGTCGTCTGCGACGATGCGCTGATGCACATCACGGAAGTCGTGCGCGGCGCAGACCTCCTCAAGTCAACGGCGCGCCAGATATTGCTGCAACGCGCGCTCGGCCACGCGACGCCCCGCTACTACCACTGCGACCTCGTCACGGACGAACGCGGCCTGCGTCTCTCGAAGCGCCACGACGCGCTCAGTCTGCGCGCCCTGCGCTCCTCCGGCGTCTCGCCCGCACAACTGCGCGCGCAGCTCAAACTTTAGCCCTGCTCTCTTGTTGAAACGCACGCCGCAGATGTGTTCATATGTCGTCAGCGAAAACGTAATCATTCACACCGGAGCGAAGCTTTCAGATGACTCAAGCAGAGACGACATCTCAGGCGACGGAAGCGGGCAGCAACACTCTCGTCGGGTATCGCGTGGAGGAGGGCGTCGCTGTGCTGACGCTCAACGACCCGCCTGCGAACACCTACAGCTACGCGATGATGCAGCAACTCGACACCTGCATCCTGCGCGCACGTATGGATGAGGACGTGCAAGTCATCGTCATCACGGGCGCGGGCGAGAAGTTCTTCTGCGCGGGCGCTGATATCAGGATGCTGACCGAGGCGACGCCGACCTTCAAATACTACTTCTGCCTTCACGCCAACGAGACGCTCTCGCGCCTCGAACAGACGCCGAAACTCGTCATTGCCGCCATCAACGGCCACTGCGTCGGCGGCGGTCTCGAAGTGGCGATGGCGGCCGACCTGCGTCTGGCGCGTCGCGGGGCGGGCAAGATGGGACTGCCGGAAGTCTCTCTCGGCGTCTTGCCGGGGACGGGTGGGACGCAGCGTCTCGTCCGCATCGTCGGCAAGTCGCGCGCAATTGAACTGATGGCATCCGGCGAGCTCTTCGACTTCGAGCGCGGCGCCGAACTCGGCCTCGTCAACCAACTCTTCGACGCCGCGACGAGCGACGCCTTCAGCGAACAGGTCATGGCCTACGCGCGCCGTTTCACGACGCCTGAGAAGGCCGCCCGCGCCGTCGGCCGCATCAAGCGCAGCGTCCAGACCGGCGCGGAAATCCCCTTCGAGTCCGCCCTCGCACTGGAACGCGAACTCCAACAACTGCTCTTCCAATCCGAGGACGCGCGCGAAGGACTCGACGCCTACGTCAACAAGCGCAAACCTCAATTCACAGGAAGGTGATGGGTGATGGGTGATAAGTGATAGGATAAAACCTGTCTTTGTCTTATCACTCATCACCCATCACTCATCACCCATCACTTATCTTATGTACGACAACATCAAAGTCACTTTCGATTCCGGTATCGTGACCGTGACGCTCGATAGGCCGGAGAAGTTGAACGCGTTCGCAGGGCACATGCGGCGCGATTTGGCGGAGGCGTTGGAGACGGCGGCGACCAACGCGGCGGCGCGCGTCGTCGTCGTGCGCGGCGCGGGGCGCGCCTTCTGCGCGGGCGCGGACGTGAAGTACATGGCCGAGTTGATGGAGCGCGACGACGTGGAGGAGTTCAAGCGCCTGCTTGGCGCGGGGCGGCGCGTCCTAACGGCCATCCGGCAGATGACGAAACCCGTCCTCGCGTCCATCAACGGCGCGGCCTACGGCGCGGGCTTCAATCTCGCCCTCGCCTGCGACATTCGCATCGCCTCCGAGTCGGCTACCTTCAGCCAATCGTTCGTCAAGGTCGGGCTGCATCCTGACTGGGGCGGCACCTATTTTCTGCCGCGCGTCGTCCCGTCGAACATCGCCTGCGAGATGTTCTTTCTCGGCGAAGCCTTCGACGCGCAACGCGCGCTCCATTTCGGCTTCGTCAATCGCGTCGTGCCCGATGCCGAATTGGAAGCTGAGACGCGACGCATGGCCGAGCGACTGCGCGACGCGCCGCGTGCCTCGGTCGCCGCCGCCAAAGGCGCTGTTTACATGAGCGAGGTGAACAACCTCGAACGCATGATTCAGTATGAGACGGAGGCGCAGATACAGTGTTTCCAATCGCGCGAGGCGAGAGAGCGCGTGCGCGCCTTTCTGGAACGACGCGAGCCGCGCCGCGCGTAGCGAAAGTCTCTGCGGATTTATGAAACTCGACGGGAGGACGGCTTTGATTACGGGCGGCGGGCGCGGCATCGGTCGCGCCGTCGCCTTAGCCTTCGCGCGCGAGGGCGCACGCGCCATTGTCGTCGTTTCGCGTACCGTCTCGGAGATTGAACAGGTGGCGCGCGAGATTCGTGAGGAGTGCCGCGTGGAGGCCGCGCACTTCGCCTGCGACGTGTCGAACGCAGACGGCGTGGAGCGCGCTTACGCGGCCGCCTCGCAGTTCTTCGGCGGCCACGGCGCAGACATCCTCGTCAACAACGCGGGCATCGCCGAGAGCGCGCCCATCACGAAGACGAGCGGCGACCTCTGGCAGCGTCATCTGTCGATAAATTTGTCGGGCACTTTCTACTTCATGAGAGCCGCGCTCCCGTCAATGATGCAGCGCGGGTGGGGGCGCATCATCAACGTCGCTTCCATCGCGGGCAAGACGGGCGCACCCTACATCGCCGCCTACACGGCCTCGAAGCACGGCGTCGTCGGACTGACGCGCGCGGCCGCGAGCGAAGTGGCCGCGAAGGGCATCACGGTCAACGCCGTCTGTCCCGGCTACGTGGAGACCGAGATGACGACGCGCGCCGTCGAGAAGATTACGGAGAAGACCGGCCGGAGCGCTGAGGAGGCGCTCGAAGCCCTGCGCCGGATGAGTCCGCAGAACCGTCTGGTGACGCCGGAAGAGGTCGCCGCGCTGGCCGTCCTTCTCGCCTCCGACGAGGCACGCGGCATCAACGGTCAAGCCATCAACGTCGATGGCGGCAGCGTGCTCTACTGAGAATCGAAATGGCACTGGAATTCATCAACCCGGAATGTCTGGGACGCCCGCGCGGCTACTCGAACGGCGTGCTCGCGCCGCCGGGCGCGCGGCTGCTGTTCGTCGCCGGTCAAATCGGTTGGGACGAGCGGCAGAAGCTGGTCGGAGAGGATTTCGTCGAACAGTTCGAGCGCGCTCTCTTAAACGTGCTCACGGTCATCCGCGAGGCCGGAGGCGAGCCTGACACACTCGCGCGCCTCGTCATCTACGTCACGGACAAACGCGAGTACGCCGCGCGCACAACAGAGGTGGGCGCGCGTTGGCGCGCACTGATGGGGCGACACTTCCCCGCCATCGCCCTCGTCGAGGTCAAGAGCCTCCTCGAAGACGGCGCCAAGGTCGAACTGGAAGCCGTCGCCGTCATAACTGATAGGTGATAAGTGATAGGTGATAAGTGATAAGTGATAAGTGATAGGTGATAGGAGAAAGACTGTTCTTGTCCTATCACCTATCACCTATCACCCATCACTCCTTTTCTTATGATTGAACCGAAAAGTTTTCTCTACGAGGTGCGCGAGTCGGTCGCGTATTTGACGTTGAACCGACCGGAGCGTTTGAACGCTTTGACGTTCGAGGTCTACCGTGAGTTGACGGAGACGTTCGCGGCGTTGCGCGCGGAGGAGGATGTGCGCGCCGTCGTCTTGACGGGCACGGGGCGCGCCTTCTGCACCGGCGGCGACGTGCGCGATATCATCGGCGAGTTGCAGGGGCGCGACATGGCCGGGTTGCTTGAGTTCACGCGCATGACCTGTGAGTTGGTGCGCAACATCAGGCTGCTGCGCAAGCCCGTCATCGCCAGCCTCAATGGCACGACGGCGGGCGCGGGCGCGTGCATCGCGCTCGCTTCAGACCTGAGAATCGCGAGCACGGAAGCGCGCATCGCCTTCCTCTTTGTGCGCGTCGGCCTCTCCGGCGCAGACATGGGTGCAGCGCACCTGCTGCCGCGCGTCGTCGGACTCTCGAAAGCCACCGAGTTGCTCTACACGGGCGATTTCATCACGGCCGCAGAGGCGGAAAGAATCGGCCTCTACAACCGCGTCGTCGCTCCCACAGAACTCGAAGCCGAGACGCGCACACTTGCCGAGCGACTCGCGCGCGGCCCCGCCTTCGGCCTCGCGATGACCAAAGAGATGCTCGACCGCGAGTTGGATGTCAGCCTCGACACCGCTCTCGAATGGGAAGCACAGGCGCAGGCCGTCTGCATGCAACATCCAGACTATCAGGAAGCCTACCGCGCCTTCATCGACAAGCGCGAGCCGAATTTCAGTAAGCGGAGTGATAGGTGATAGGAAAGGAGTGATAGGTGATAGGTGATGGGTGATAAGAGAAAGGCTGTTTCTTATCCCCCATCACCTATCACCTATCACTATAAGAATTATGTCTGACCGTTTTATCGAGGAGCTTCCGTTTTTCGACGACGAGCATGTGCGTCTGTCGAGGAGCGTGGCGAACTTCGCGGCGCATGAGGTTGAGCCGCGCGCGGCCGGAGAGGAAGAGGGCGACGCGGGCGAACACCTGCGCGAGTTGTTGCGGCTGCTGGCGCAGGCAGACCTTCTGCAATACTCGGTCGCGGCCGAGACGGCGGCGGTCGGGGCGGGCGGCCAGTCGCTTGATGCGCGCTCGCTCTGTCTGGTGCGCGAGTCGCTCTCCTATTCGTCTGCGCTCGCAGACCTCGCCTTCGTCATGCAGGGGCTTGGCACCTACCCGGTTGCGCTCGCTGCGCCCGAACACCTGCGCGAATTCTGGCTCACGCGCGCACGCGCGGGACGCGCCGTCGCCGCCTTCGCCCTCACCGAACCGGAAGCCGGGTCGGATGTCGCCTCCATCCAGACCAACGCCCGGCGCGAGGGCGACGGCTACGTCATCAACGGACACAAGTGCTTCATCTCGAACGCGGGCGTCGCAGACTTCTACACTATCTTCGCCCGCACGGGCACGAGTCCCGACGGACGCGCGGAGTTGTCTGCCTTCGTCGTCGGCGCGCGCATGCCGGGCTTGCGCGTGAGCGAGCGCACGCGTCTGATTGCGCCGCATCCGGTCGGCGAGGTTGTGTTTGAGAATCTGCGCGTGCCCCTGCAAGACCGCCTCGGCGAAGAAGGCGACGGCTTCCGGCTCGCCATGCAGACGATGGACATGTTCCGCGCCAGCGTCGGCGCGGCGGCCTGCGGCATGGCACGTCGCGCGCTCGACGAGGCGTTGCGCTACGCCAAAAACCGCAAGCAGTTCGGGCGGCCGCTCGCCGAACATCAACTGATACAGAGCAAGCTGGCCTTGATGCAGACCGAGTTGGACGCCGCACGCCTGCTCGTCTATCGCGCGGCCTACGTGAAGGACGGCGGCGCGGGCGCAGCCGTCGGGCGCGGGCATCTGACGCGCACGGCCAGCGAGGCTAAGCTGTTTGCGACTGAGGCGGCGTGGCGCATCATCGACGAGGCCGTGCAGATACACGGCGGCAACGGCGTCCGTCACGGCTCGGTCGTCGAACGCCTCCTGCGCGACGTGCGCGCCCTGCGCATCTATGAAGGTACGTCCGAGATTCAAAAGCTCATCATCGCCGGTCAACTTTTAAGAGAGTAGCTCGCTTCACGTCGAAAGCGACGAGTGGTTTTGAGATTGAATTTTAGATTATGAAGATTGTCTGCATCGGCGGCGGCCCGGCCGGTCTCTACTTCGCGCTTCTGATGAAGCAGCACAACCCGGCGCACGAGATTGCCGTCTACGAACGCAACGCGCCGGACGACACTTTCGGTTGGGGCGTCGTCTTCTCCGGCAAGACGCTCTCGAATCTGCGCGAGGCCGACGCCGCCTCGCACCAGCGCATCACAGAGAGTTTCGAGACGTGGGACAACGTCGATGTGGTCTACCGCGACCGCAAGATAAGTGTGCGCGGCAACCACTTCTCCGGCATCGCGCGCCTGCGCCTGCTCAACATCTTGCAGGAACGCTGCGCCGAACTCGGCGTGCGTCTTCACTTTCGCACCAACGTCACGGACTTCGACGCCTTCGCCGATGCGGAGCTACTCGTCGGCTGCGACGGCGTCAACAGCGAGGTCAGACGCCGCTTTGCAGACGCTTTCGAGCCGTCTCTCGACACGGGTCGCAACCGCTACATCTGGTACGGCACGCGCCAACTCTTTCACGGCCTGACGCTCACCTTCCGCGAGTCGGAGGCCGGTGTCTTCGCCGCGCACTCCTACAAGTTCGACCCCTCGACGAGCACCTTCATCGTCGAATGTGATGAGGCGACGTGGCAGCGCGCCGGGTTCGCCGGGATGACGGAGCAGGACGCGCGCTCTTATCTTGCGAGGGTCTTCGAGCGCGATTTGGACGGGCACGAGTTGCTCTCGAACAACTCGAAATGGATTAACTTTCTGCTCGTCCGCAACCGACGCTGGTCACACCGCAACATGGTGCTCCTCGGCGACGCGCTGCATACGGCGCACTTCTCCATCGGCTCAGGCACCAAGCTCGCGCTCGAAGATGCCATCACGCTCTTTCGTTGTTTCACGGAAGGAAGCGGCGACGTGGCCGGGTCGCTCGCGGAGTTCGAGCGCGTGCGCAAGCCCGTCATCGAAGAATACCAGCAGGCCGCGCTCGAAAGTCTCGTCTGGTTCGAGCGCGTCGGCGAACTGATGCACCTCGAACCATTGGAGTTCGCCTATCGCCTGATGACCCGCAGCAAGAAGATAGATTATCAAAGCCTCAAACGCCGCGACCCCGCCTTCATCGCCGCCTACGACGAAAGCAGAAAGGCCAAAGGCCAGAGTGAAGAATAAGGAGCAGCCATCCTCTCATCTTCACTCTGACCCGTGACCTTTTGCCTTTGGTCTTTCTACCTTTCCCACGCCACCGGGATAAGTCTTCTTCGCCCGTCGTCGCTCAGAGAGATGCCCGGCTCGTCCAGATGCTCTCTATCCCAGAGCTTGCACGTCACCTGTTTGTGCGCCTGGTCAAGCCCCTCGCAGTAGTTGGTGTAGGTGCAACGCCTGACCTCCGCGCCGCGCCCCAGTCTGGTTTTGAGAAACCAATCGGGGTCGGCCAGCGTTTGCCGCGCCGCGCCGACGATGTCTGCCTCGCCGCGACTGAGAATCGCTTCCGCCTGCTCGAAGGTGGTGATGCCTCCGGCGGCGACGACCGGCGTCTGGTAGCCTGCCGCGCGAACGGCAGCGCGAATGGCCGACGCCAGTGGCACGTTGCGCGCAAAAGGCCCGCGCTCGTCCGACATCACGGTCGGCATACACTCGTAGCCGCTCTGCCCCGTGTAAGGATAGACCGCGTGACCGACCTTCGGCTGCGCCGCGTCCTCAAACTTGCCGCCCTTCGAGACGGAGAGAAAATCCATCCCCGCGCGTGCAAACTCGACGCCGAAGTAGACCGCATCATCGATGCGATTGCCGCCCTCGATAACTTCGTCTCCGAGAAAGCGGACGCCGACCGTGTAATCCGCGCCGACGCGCTCGCGCACCGCCTTGAAGACTTCCAGAGGCAGGCGGACGCGGTTCTCGCGCGCGCCGCCGTAGCCGTCCTCGCGGTTGTTGCGCGCGCTCAGGAAGGAGGCCATCGTGTAGGCGTGCGCGTAGTGTAGTTCGACGCCGTCGAAGCCTGCCTCGCGCGCACGCGCGGCCGCATCGGCGAAGATTGCAGGCAACACGCGCGGCAACTCGCGTATGTGCGCCAGATGCGTGTCCGTCACCCGCTCGCGGTAGCCGAAGCGCAGCGACTCAAGTTCGCGTTCGTCGAGAACGCTCTCGACGAGCGCATCGGGCGCGGCTGCGAGATAGGCGCGTAGCGCCGCCTCGTCGCGCGTGAGCCACCCTTCGTCGCCGGTCGCTTCGGCGAGCGCGCGTCGGTGGCGTTCGCCGACGGCGAGGAAGCGTGCGAAGAACTTAGACCTTTCGGGGCGACGCTTCACGGAGAGGAAGTCGATGATTTGGATAAAGAGGCGCGTCTCGCCGTCGCTCGCGCGCCGCACCGTCTCGACCAATTCACGCAGACCGGGCAGGAAACGTTCGTGACCGATGCGTAGCAGCGGGCCGCTCGGCACGTCGCGCACGCCCGTCGCCTCGACGACAATCGCGCCCGGTCGCCCTGCGGCAAAACGCGCGTACCATTCGAGATTGCGCCGCGTCACGAAGCCCTCTTCGGTTGCGCGCCAGGGCACCATCGCCGGAACCCACGTCCGGCTGTGCAGTTCGACCGCGCCGACGCGGACGGGGCGAAAGAGCAGAGAGCGCGCAGCCTCCTCGCGCGTCGGCCAGCGTGCCTCCGGCAACTCGTGCCTGATAGGATTTTTGAAACGCCACATGTTCGGTCTTCGCGTCCGTCCTTTGCGCCGAGTGTAACAGTTTTCGCCTCAACCTTCTCAGCGGCTCCCGCGTCTGCGGCATGAGAATTTAAAACCAAGTTTCGCGCGCGAGCCGCAAAAGGCGCAAACAGGGGCGCGTGCGGCTCTCGCATTTGAAAACCGTTCTGAAATTGCATATTGTCTTTCCAACAGGAGGCACTTACTTTTTTGACTGACGACCTTTTAGAATGGCGCGGCGAGTTTCCCATCCTCGAACAGACCGTCTATCTCATCTCGCACAGTCTCGGCGCGATGCCGCGCCAGACCTTTGAACGCGTGCGCGAATATGCCGACGTGTGGGCGACGCGCGGCGTGCGCGCGTGGGCTGAAGGCTGGTGGGAGATGCCTCTGACGGTGGGCGACGCGGTTGGGCGCATCATCGGCGCAGACTCCGGCACGGTCGTCATGCATCAGAACGTCTCCGTCTGCCAGTCGCTCATCCTCTCCTGCTTCGACACTACGCCCGACACGCGCCGCAACAAAATCGTCTATTCCGAACTGGAATTCCCGTCCGTCATGTACGTCTACGAAGCGCACGCGCGCGACGGCAGATTTCGCATCCGAAAGGTGAAGTCGGACGACAGCATCACAGTCTCCATCGAACGGATGATTGAGGCTATCGACGAGGAGACTTTGCTCGTTCCCGTCTCGCACGTCCTCTTCAAGAGCGGCTTCCTGCAAGACGCGCGGCGCATCACCGAGCGCGCGCACGAAGTCGGGGCGATGGTCGTGCTCGACACTTATCAATCGGCGGGGACGGTTCCCTTCAGCGTCAGAGACCTCGACGTAGATTTCTGCACGGGCGGTTCGGTCAAGTGGCTCTGCGGCGGCCCCGGCGCAGGCTATCTCTACGTTGCGCCGCGCCTGCAACACACACTTGAACCGAAGATGACGGGCTGGATGGCGCACGCCGAGCCGTTCTCCTTCGCCGACGCGCCCATTCGCTACGCGCCGGCAGCGACGCGCTTTCTACACGGCTCGCCCGCCATCCCGGCGCTCTACGCCGCCGAGTCGGGCTACAAAGTCATCAACGAAATCGGCGTCGAACGCATCCGCGCCAAGAGCCAGCGGCAGACGCAAAGGCTGATTGAACTGGCTGAGGAGGCAGGCTTTCGCGTCACGAGTCCGCGCGACCCGGCGCAGCGCGGCGGCACTATCACCATCGCCGTCGAACACGCGGCGGCCGTCACGAAGGAACTGATTCGCCGCGAAATCATCGTCGATTATCGCCCCGGCGCAGGCGTCCGCATCTCGCCGCACTTCTACACGAAGGACGAAGAGCTCGACATCGTCATCCACGAGATGCGCCGCATCATCGACACACGCGCCTACGCCGCACACGAGACGGCCGGAGCAGCTTTTTAAGTGATAGTTGATAGGTGATGGGTGATAGGACAAAAGCTTTTCTCTTATCACCCATCACCCATCACCTATCACCCCCTTCCTATCACTATGTCTAAAGAATACGGCGGCGGCGCTCCGCTCTCATACAACAAGTACCTGCGCGTGGCCGACCTGATTGGTCTGCAAGATTGTCTCTCCGACCCGGCGCATCATGATGAACTGCTGTTCATCACCATCCATCAGGCTTACGAACTGTGGTTCAAGCAAATCCTCCACGAGTTGGACGCGGCAGTGGCGGCGCTCGGCGAAGACCGCGTGGCTGTGGCGACGCGTGCGCTCGGCCGCGTCGTCGAGATAGAACGCCTGCTCGTCACGCAGATACACATTCTCGAAACGATGACGCCGCTGAATTTTCTCGGCTTCCGCGATGAACTGAACCCGGCGAGCGGCTTTCAGTCGATGCAATTCCGCGAGATAGAGTTCTCCTCCGGTCTCAAGGACGCGGGCGTGATGCACGCCTTTGCCGACGATGAATTGGCCTCGACACGCCTGCGCGCACGCTACGACGCGCCCTCTCTCGCAGACGCTTTCTACTCTTACCTTGAGCGGCGCGGCCTCGATGCGCCCCTCGACAATCCGGGCGCGTCCGAAGACGAGCGGCGCAAAACTTACGGACGACGCACGCGCGCCGTGCTCGAAGTCATCACGCATTTCGAGACGCGCTACGAGGAGTTTCAACTCGCCGAAAATCTCATCGCGCACGACGAGTACTTCTCTCTCTGGCGGACGCATCACGTCAAGATGGTCGAGCGCATGGTCGGGACGAAGCGCGGGACGGGCGGCTCCGAAGGCGTCGGCTATCTGCGCACGACGCTCGATAAGAAGTTCTTCCCCGAACTGTGGGAGGCGCGCACCTATCTCGACACGAAACACGGCAACGCCGGATGCCCCTTCGCAGGGCATCAGTAAGACGCGCTCCGGCGCGCACCACTTTTCCGCACATGAGTTTCAGACGCAGCGTCGCCGCCCTTCTGCTCGTCATCGTCGCCTGCGGCGCGGCGATGTCTGTGCGCGCCGACGCGGTTGACGACTACGTGTCGGCGCAGATACGCGCGCGGCACGTGCCGGGTCTCTCGCTCGCCGTCGTGCGCGAAGGGCGCTTGGTGAAGGCGCAAGGGTACGGGCTTGCCAACATCGAACTGAACGTGGCGGCCACGCCGGAGACGGTCTATGAAGTCGGGTCGCTGACGAAACAGTTCACGGCCGCCGCCGTCCTGCTGCTCGTCGAAGAGGGCAAGGTGTCGCTCGAAGAGAGACTGGCGAAGTATCTCGGCGAGACGGCCTCGACGGCGTGGGGCGACGTGACCATCAGACAACTGCTGACGCATACTTCGGGGATACGCGAGTTCTCGACTCTGCCGGGCTTCGAGTTGTCGAAGCGGCTCACGCCGGAGCAGTTGGATAAAGCGATAGCCGCGCTCCCATCCGCCTTCCCTGCCGGAACGAGTTGGCAGTACAGCAACACCAACTACTACCTGCTCGGACGCGTCGTCGAACGCGCGAGCGGACAACGCTTTGACGAGTTCCTCGAAGCGCGCATCTTCAAGCCTCTCGGCATGAAGGCGACGCTGATGGCTGACCCGCGCCGGATTATCCCGCAGCGCGCGTCCGGTTATCAGTGGCGCGAAGGCGCATGGGTCAATCGAGACGACGCGGCGCTGGCAGACACTTTCGCCGCCGCCGGTCTGGCGTCCAACGTCTTAGACCTCGCGCGTTGGGAGACGGCGCTCGACGCGCGTCGTCTGCTGAAGCCTGAAAGCTTCGAGCAGATGTGGCAACCGGCGCGACTCGCCACAGGCAAGTCCTATCCTTACGGCATGGGTTGGAGCGTCGGCACTTTTCGCGGGCGTCGTCTCTTAGAGCATGGCGGTTTGATGGGCGGCTTCAGTTCCTACGTCGCGCGCTTCACGGAAGAGCGCCTGAGCGTCATCGTCCTCTGCAATCTGGGCAACATCGGCGTCTCCGGCAACGCCGCGCCGATTGCGCGCGGGGTCGCGCGCCTCTACATCCCGACGCTCGCGCTCGCCGCGCTCAAAGAGTTGGCCGACCCCGACCCACAGACGACGGGCGCTCTCCGCGAGGCGCTCCTCGCGACACTGGCAGGGCGTCCCGACCCGTCGAGCTTTACGCCGCAGAGCTACGCCTTCCAGACCTCTGAGCGCGGGCGTGCGCTGCACAGGTCAATCTCCTCGCACGGCGCGCTCAGGTCGCTTGCGCTCGTCGAACGAAAAGAAGAGGGCGACGAGCGCACATATCTCTATCGTGCTGTTTTCGGGGCGCAGACGCTCTATATTTCGTTTCGTCTGACGGGCGCGGGCAAGATATCTTTTCTGGGAATCGAGGAGGATTAAGACCAGCTTTGACGAAGAGCAGAGAGTTCCCCGAACGCTTCAACATGGCGGACTATTTCCTCTATCACAACGTCGAGGAAGGCCGCGAAGGCAAGACGTGTCTCTATTACGGCGACGAGAGCTACACCTACGGCGAGGCCGTCAGGCTCTCGAACCGCGCGGGCAATGCGCTGCGCGAGGCTGGTCTTGAGATAGAAGACCGCGTGCTGCTCGTGCTGCCCGATTGCCCGGAGTTTGTGTGGACGTGGTTCGGCGCGAGCCGTGCCGGGGCGGTCATCACGATGGTCAATCCGCTGTTGCCCGCAGAGGATTACAAGTATTACCTCGAATACACGCGTGCGCGTGTGGCGGTCGTCCACGAGTCTCTGCTGGGGAATTTCGCGGAGGCGGCGCGCGAGGCGCGTTACCTGAAGAACGTGCTCGTGGTCGGGCGCGAGCGCGGAGAGTTTCTCTCCTTCGACGAGACGCTCGCGCAGATGCCGGACGAGATGCGACCGGCCGACACGAGCCGCGACGACATCGCCATCTGGCTCTTCACCTCCGGTTCGACCGGCCATCCGAAGGGCGCAGTCCACCTCCATCACGACCTGCCCTACAACACCGAATGCTACGCGCGCGGCGTCCTCGGCGTTAACGAAAACGACCTGACCGTGTCCGTCCCGAAGCTCTTCTTCGGCTACGCGACGGGGACAAACCTGCTCTTTCCGTTCGCCGTCGGCGGCGCGACCGCGCTCTTTCCCGAACGCTCGACGCCGGAGCGCATGTTTGAAGTCATCGAGCGTTATCGTCCGACGATTCTGACGAGCGTGCCGACGATGATTAACGGGATGCTCAACGTGGCGGGCGCGGCCACGAAAGACCTCTCGTCTCTGCGCATGTGCCTGTCGGCGGGCGAGGCGCTGCCGGTCGAACTGTACACGCGCTGGATGGAGACGTTCGGCGTCGAAATCCTCGACGGTATCGGCTCGGCCGAGATGTTCCACATCTACATCACGAACCGTCCGGGCGACGTGAAGCCGGGCAGTCTCGGCCGCATCGTCGAGGGCTATGAGGCGCGCATCGTCGATGCCGACGGGCGCGAGGTGGAGACGGGCGAGATGGGGACGCTGAGAATTAAGGGCGACTCGGCGGCCTTGTGTTACTGGCAGGCGCACGAGAAGTCGAAGGCGACGTTTGCGGGCGATTGGTGTACGACGGGCGACCAATTCCACGTCGATGCGGAAGGTTATTACTGGTATCACGGCCGCACGGACGACATGCTCAAAGTCTCCGGTGTCTTCGTCGCGCCCGCAGAGATAGAGAACTGCCTGCTTCAGCACGAAGCCGTGTTGGAGTGCGCCGTCGTCGGACACGACGCAGGCGACCGTCTCATCAAACCAAAGGCTTTCGTCGTCCTGCGCGAAGGCCACGAGGCGAGCGAACAGACCGCAGAGGCCATCAAGGAGTTCGTCAAATCACGCCTCGCTCTCTACAAGTATCCGCGTTGGGTCGAATTCGTCGCCTCCCTTCCCAAGAACGACCGGGGCAAGATAGACAGAAAACAACTCAAGAAGTGATAGGTGATAGGTGATAGGTGATAGGAGAAAGACAGGTTTTCTCTTATCACCTATCACCTATCACTTATCACTTCTTTCCTATCACCCATCACCTATCACTCATCACCTATCACTATTCTTATGCCTTTCACGACGCGTGTGACGGTGCGGTTTGGCGATACAGACCCGGCGGGGCTGGTCTATTACCCGCGCCTGTTTCATTACTTGCACGTGGCGATGGAGGAGTTCTTCGCGGCGTGTTGTGGGGTGAGCTATCACGAATTGGTCGAGTCGCAGCGATTGGGTTTCCCGACGGTGAATGCGCGCGCGGAGTTTTTAGCGCCGCTCGTTTATGGAGACGTGGCTGAGATTGAGGTCTCGGTCTCGCACGTGGGGCGTAGTTCGGCGGACTTCGTTTATACGGTCAGACGCGCAAGCGACGCGACGGTGTGCGTGCGCGCCGCGCTCGTGCAGGTGGCGATGAATCTGGATGAGCGACGCGCCGTAGCTGTCCCTGAAAACCTGCGTGCGGCGTTTGCGCGAAGCGCCGAATGAAGCCTGCGACGATGCCGGGACGTTGATATTTCCGGCTTTTTTTTGGAAAAATCCTTCCACTGAATATTTCCTCTCCGTACAAACGAAGCGGAAGAGAGCAAGATTGGCATCGTCAATCCTACCGGCATCTCTTTAACAAATTCCCGACATTGAGAACGTCTCGGAGGAGAAATTCCGTGAACAAGCTACTCGTGTGTCTAGCCGCGCTCATCGTCATCAGTCTGTCTTCGACAGCCTCGGCCGATACCTTGCTCTATACGCCGACGCCCGCCGACTTGAACGACCTCGACCATCACAAGGTTTACACCTGGCGCGTCAGCAACGTTGACCTCAAAGGCAAACAGATTGTCAGCGCGACGCTGAAGATTAAGAACATCTCGAACTGGGACACCAATCCCAACAAGCTGTTCATCCACCTGCTCGACACGGCGAAAGGCTCCGGCGTCCGCTCCTTCACCGACGACCCGACCAACAGCACGCCCGTCACGGACATCCGCGACGACTTCATCGACCCACGCTATCACGGCCGCAGCGAT
This sequence comes from Pyrinomonadaceae bacterium, assembly GCA_035942915.1. Taxonomy (GTDB): domain Bacteria; phylum Acidobacteriota; class Blastocatellia; order Pyrinomonadales; family Pyrinomonadaceae; genus DASZCR01. Next base: position 42,646 of record DASZCR010000091.1, read on the forward strand.
TGGCTCGTCGCCGCCGGGACGGCCGACACCTTTCTGACGGCGCGCTCGTTCACGATGACGCCGGAGAACTTCGTCTTCAATTTCTCGCCGAGCCAGTTACAGATTTTGACGAGCTACATTCTCAATGGCGGCAACTTCGCGCTCGGCTTCGACCCCGACTGCCACTTCTTCAACGACGGCATCTCCTTCGAGATTATTACCGCCGATGCGCCCGTGCCTGAACCGGCGACGATGGCGCTGCTCGGAACCGGCCTCGCCGGTCTCTACTACCGCAAACGCCGCAAACAGCAGAAGGCTTAGACCTCGCGCCCGCGAGGTCGCTGGCGAAAGAGTTTTTCCTCCTCGGATTCGGTCACGAAAGAGACGCGTGAGGCTGCTCCTGCCTGCCGCGTCTCTTTCGTTTTTTTACATCCCGCCGCCGCTGCCCTATAATTCAAAAGCTCTCGATGCGTTCCCCGACGCGCGCACCATCATCCAACGCTCGAATTTGCACGAGGCGGTCGAGCGCCGCGCTCGCAGGAGGTCTGAAAGCCTTGCTCAGACGACTCAGAATCATCTCTCTCGCCGTCGCGCTGGCGCTCGGTGCGTTCGCACCGCTTGCGCCGACCGTCGCGGGTCAGTCCGTTGCGAGCAGCGCACAGCCCGTCGCCGTCGAACAGACGCAGAAGCGCGAAGGCAACAGTTTCCTGCGCGTGTTGAGCGCACCGTTCCGCGCCATCGGCAAACTCTTCCGCAGCGGCAAGCGGACGACCACGAACGGCGCAGAAGAGGCGCGCCGGAAGAGCGCGCAGAGAGACGCGCAGGCTGTCGCGCGCAGCGCGGGTGCGGTCTCGCCGGAGAAGACTCTTGAAACGGGCGCGGCGGTGGCGGCCAGTGAGACGGCGCGAGCCGCGAACGTCGTCGAGCCTCCGAAGACGAGCGTCGGGACTGCGACCGGGAACGTCGAGCAGGCCGCGCGACCGGCCGCGCCTGAAGCGCCGACGCGCACGGAGATGGGCGCAAACATCGTCCGCCCGTTGGATGGCCGCATTGTGCCGGTCGAGCCGGGAATGTGGATTCCTTCGGTCGAGGGCATTGCGAAAGACCCGCTCTCGCAAGGTCGCGCGCTGCTGCGTCAGGGCTATCTCAACGAAGCCATCGCAGAGCTTTCCGTCGCCTCGACGCTCGGCCCTAATCTGGTTGAAGCCAACAACCTGCTCGGCCTCGCGCTCGACAGACGCGGACGCCACAGGGAGGCCAGAGAGGCTTACGAGCGTGCGCTCTCGCTTGCGCCCAACGACCCGCAGGTTTTGAACAACCTCGGCCACTCGCACTATCTCGACAACCAATTTCAGGCCGCGCTCAAGCGTCTCAAACAGGCCGAACGTTATGCGCCGGGCGCACCCTCGGTCTTGAACAATCTCGGCCTCGTGCAAGCGCGTCTCGGCAAGTACGACGAAGCTTACAGGAGCCTCGCGCGCGCCGTCGGCGAATACGATGCGCGTCTGCGCATGGCGGAGATGCTCGAACAGGCCGGACGCGCCGCAGATGCCATCAAGCATTACGAGGCGGCGTTGCGCGTCCAGCCCAACTCTTCAGCCGTCCTCGAACGTCTCGCCGAACTCTATGAACGCACCGGGCGACGCGAGGACGCCGCAGCCGCGCGCCGCACGCTCGGCCAACCGCCCAACAAACAACGCACAGCCACCGGCGGCGGCGGTTAAGAGACAAGGCACACGTCAACAGCTAAAAGGCAAAAGTGAAGATGAGAGGGACGCTCCTTCTCATCTTCACTTTTGCCTTTTAGCTTGTGCCTTGCCTTCAGGGTCTTCTGGTCAGGTTGTAGTCGCGCAGGCGGCGGTAGAGCGTCGAGGGCGAGATGCCGAGGATTTCGGCCGTCTTGCCGCGATGCCAGCCCGTCTGTTCGAGTGCGGCGAGGATTTGCTGGCGCTCGACTTCGCGGAGCGGCGGCGGGACGGCCGGGGCTGCGCCCGTGCTCGCCACGCCCGCGCCCGTCATAGGCGAGACGGGCGCGTAAGCAGGCGCAGGGCTTGCCACTTCGGGCGGGAGTTCGGCCGTCGTGATGCGCCCGTCGTTGGCTAAGAGCAGGGCGCGCTCAAGGCAGTTGCGTAGTTGGCGGACGTTGCCCGGCCACGAATAGCTCTGCAAGGCGGCGAGCGCCTCCGGCGTCAACTCCGGCGGCTCCTGCGCGCCCGCGCTGAGCATCTTCAAGAGGTGGCGCGCCAGCGGTTCGATGTCTTCGACGCGCTCGCGCAGCGCGGGCAGAGAGATTTGGAAGCCGTTGATGCGGTAGAGCAGGTCTGAACGGAAGCGGCCGTCGGCCGTCACCTCATTAACGTCGCGGTTCGTCGCCGCGACGATGCGGACGTTGACCAGAACTTTTCGCACGCCGCCGACGCGGTAGAACGAGTTCGTCTCAATCGCCCGCAGGAGCTTCGACTGAAGCGGCGGCGGCAGCTCCGTCACCTCGTCGAGGAAGATGGTGCCGTTGTCGGCCAGCTCC
>DASZCR010000092.1:0-10280 GCA_035942915.1 Pyrinomonadaceae bacterium
CCCCCCTTCTGGTTTGACGTTTATTCAGAATGTTACTTGACGGCCTGCGCGTCGGCGGCCGCGCGTTCAAGGTCTGCGACGGCATCCGAAGGCTTCCACTCATTGCCGCGATAGACTTTGAAGACGCGTCCGTCAGCGCCGACAACGATAGTGCGCAGCGAGTGGACAATTTTATCGTCGGCTGCGTTGTAGGTGAGACCGAAGAAGTTCGCCATCCGTCGAATCTCTTCCGGGTCGCCGGTGGCAAACTCCCAACGCGCGAAATTCTCTTTCGAGTAGTTCTCCGTGTGCGCCGCACCGTAGCTGCGCAGGACTTTGGGCGTGTCGTGCGCCGGGTCTATCGTCACGCTGAGCAGGCGTGCGCCGTCGCGCAGCGTCGGCACTTTTTCCAACTCGCGATTGACCCCCGCGAAATTTGAACTCATCAACGGACAGAACTTCTCATCCGGGCAGCGCGTGTAGATGAAAGTCAGAAGGAGCGGGCGTCCGCGATACTGTGCCAGATGACGCGGCTCGCCATCCTGATTGACGAGTTTGAAATCCGGAACCTCGTCGCCTGCCTGCGGTTCACGCGCACCGCCCGCCGCAACGCTTGCCAGAGGCTGACCTCCCGGCATGACCTTTGTGATGACAGGGTTTTCCAGCCAGAAGCCGCCGTCGCCGACGACGAGCGCGGCCTGTATCTGGTCGCCCGGCGCAACGACGCGCAACGCGTCCGCGTCCTTGAGCGCAAACGACATCGTCATCGCTTCCATCAACCCGGCGACCGCTTCGTGCTCAACCTCGACCTCTCCGCCCGCCTGGTTGACCGAGACGACCTTGCCACGCAACTCGTAGCGCTTCTGCGCGCCGCTCTCAGGCGCCCGCGCGCAGGAGGCGACGAGGAGACAGACCGCGAGCAGCAGCAGTCGCCGCGCGTTCAGGAAGAGCCACAGAGACGCGGCTCGCAGACGTGAGTCGAAAGGAAAGCCCATGCGAGGGATTTTCCGCCAAACGGGTCTGCGCGCGCAACTTTCGCCAATCAAAAATGGCGAATGGACGATGGCTACCCTAGCCGCAATCGGGCAGGTGTGTGCGCCGCGCCGAATCCCGCCCAGCGTTTGCAGCCGGAAAAATGGCGGAAAACGCTGAAAAAATTGGTTGCATTCGGCGCGGAAGTGAATGTAGGATGCCCTCTGTCGAGCTTATTACCCGGCACGGCTTGACCGACTCAAAGAGCTTTCTCAAGTGGCGGCCACGGCGCACACTACCCCGTCGCCGCCCCCCAGGCCGAACCGGGCCGCAGCCTCATCGTTCTCTGGACGCCTTTTTGTAGTGAGCCCGATGGCATGGCCGGACAGGTCAGCCGAGGGGGAGACGCCCGGCACTTCGCGTGCGGAATGATGCGCAGAGGCATTCACTCCGCCGCGAGGCTGTGACATGCTAGAGCACGCTCAATAACGTCTGCATGATGTTTGACTGAATCGTGAGCCACTCGTCGAACGATAAAGTATCTTCGACAGTGATTTCGCCAGCCACTACCTCATCCGTTTCTTCGGTGATGACCATCGAGGGCCCGCTCGGTGGAGGTGGGTCCGGCGCGACCCCGGTGCTCATCACGCCCGCATGGGCGGAAATGGCAAATGTTGCCACTAGACAAGTTATGGCGCAAAGCCGCCTCAGTTCCAGCATCGTTTTTCTCCTGTGTCGTGATTTATGGCCGGCGGTGACACATCGCGCAGTGCCGACCGAAGCGTCGTTGAATGAGCACATCATAGCATCTTTGGGAAGAAAAATCGCACCGTTACAAGATTTCTTGCTAACTCTCAGAAAGGCAATTCTAACATGAACTTAGCCCTTCAACTGCTACGTAGTCTGGACGATCCGACCCTCGACCATGCCGGGCGTGCCGCGCTTCGTTGCGCTCTGGCGCGCGAGTTGACCGAGGCGGGAAGCTACGAAGCCGCCCGCAGCGCCTTGGGCGAGTTGTGGCAGCGCGTCGGTGAAGCGCCCCGGCTCGACGGCCTCGACCGCGCGATGGCGGCCGAAGTGCTGCTGCGCGCCGGCACGCTGTCGGGCTGGATTGGCAGCGCGCGGCAGGTCGGTGGGGCGCAGGAAGAGGCTAAGAATCTCATCAGCCGGGGGCTCGAAATCTTTCAATCGCTTGGCGCGCAAGACAAAGTGGCCGAAGCCGAGATTGAGCTTGCGTGGTGCTATTTCCGCGAGGGCGCGATAGACGAAGCGCGCATCATGCTGCGCGACGCGCGCGACCGTCTCGGCGAAGACAACATCGTGCTCCGTGCATCGGCCATGCAGCGCCTGGCCGAGATTGAACGCGTGGCGACAAGACCGAACGACGCGCTCGACATCCTGAACGAAATGCGCGCGCTCGTCGAGGCCACCGAGAACCACGCGCTCAAAGGGCGATTCTACAACACTCTGGCGCACACGCTCGACGATTTGAGCATTGCCGAGAACCGTCAGGATTATACCGACCGCGCGCTCATCGAGTCGGCGGCCGCCAGTTATCACTTCGAGCAGGCGGGACATACGCCGCACTACGCGCGCGTCGAAAACAACCTCGGATTTCTCCTCTACCGCCTCGGTCGTTACACAGACGCGCACGAGCACCTCGACCGCGCACGCTCTCTGTTCGTGAGTCTGAAGGACTTCGGGAGTGTCGGTCAGGTGGACGACACGCGCGCGCGCGTGCTGCTGGCGCAGGGACGCAATGCAGACGCCGAGCGCGTCGTACGCGGTGCGGTCAACTCTCTGAGGAAGGGCGGCGAGCAGGCTTTGCTGGCCGAAGCTCTGACGACATACGGCGTCGCTTTGGCTCGTCTCGGACGCGTCGAGCAGGCGCGCGCGGTGCTCAGAGAGGCTGTCGAGGTGGCCGAGTCGGCAGGTGACAGAGAAGGCGCGGGTCGCGCCGCGCTGACGCTCATCGAGGAACGTGGGCTGCGTCTGCGTCGCAACGAACTCGTCGAACTCTATCAACGCGCAGACACTTTGCTGGCAGGCTCGCAACATGTCGGAACGCTGGCGAGGCTGCGCGCATGTGCGCGTCGGCTGCTCAGTCCGGACACGGCCTCGAACTACATAGAGACGGATGCGCCGCTCTTCCTCTACGGTTCGGAGCAGACGGCAGACCTCGTCCACTATGCAGAGTGCGTAGCGAAGACCTTGCGCCCCGTCCTTGTGACGGGCGAGACGGGAACGGGCAAAGAGGTTTTGGCGCGGCTGATACATCATGATAGCCAGCGTACCGGCGCTTTCGTCGCCGTCAATTGCGCGGCCATCTGCGATACGCTCTTCGAGTCGCAACTGTTCGGACACAAGAAGGGAAGTTTCACAGACGCGCTCGAAGACTACGGGGGCGCGGTGTGCGAGGCGAAGGGCGGGACGCTGTTTCTCGACGAGGTTGGCGAATTGAGCGAGGCCAATCAGGCGAAACTCCTGCGACTGATTGACGGCGGCGAAGTCTATGCCGTCGGCTCGCCAGTGCCTGAACAGGTTGACGTGCGTATCGTCGCCGCCACGAACCGCGACCTCAAACGCGAGGTCGAGGCCGGACGTTTCCGCGCAGACCTCTTCTATCGTCTGAGCGCGTTTCTCATCGAGATACCGCCGCTCAGAGAACGCCCTGAAGACATCTCCGTCCTCGCGCGCCACTTCATCGAGGAGGCTTCGCGCAGGCACGCCAAGCGTTTGACCTTTACGCCCGAAAGCATCGAAGCGCTGCGCAGTCTGCGGCTCAAGGGGAACGTGCGCGAGTTGCGCTCGTTGATAGAGCGCAGCTTCCTGTTGGCCGCAGACGGCACGGAGGTGACTCAGGAGCAGGTCGAGACGCTCGCGCTCCGGCAGACGCAGAAGGCAGGGTTGACCGACGCGTGGGCGAGTTGTTCGCTGGACGAAGAGGTGCGCCTCTTTGAAGGAAAACTCATCAGGCGTGCGCTCGACGCGGCTCACGGTCAGTTGACGGCCGCCGCGCGTCTGCTCGGCATCACGCATCAGGGGTTGTCATTCATCCTCAATGGTCGGCAGAAAGAGTTGCTCAAGGTGAGGCAGCCCGTCAGACGCCGCCGGGGCAGCATCATTCGCGCCGACAGAACTCATGCGAGGACGAGGGCGATACGCAAGAGCGTGGCCGATTCTGAAAGATGAGAGGCGCGCTCCTGACCGTTCTCCGGCCGGACTGAGCGCGCGGCGGCTCGCGGTCGGAGCGTGACGGCGCAAAAATATACAGTTCGCAAAGAACCTTGCGGCGCACCGTAAACCTTGTGCGCAGTAGTGTTTCCGCGTTCCGCGCGATTCTTGCCAGTGTAAATAATTCAAAACTCGCCGACGCCCGAACGACCGTCACTGGCCGTTCTTGTCGTCCTCTCCATCCTCATAATCCGTCAAAAGTCCAAGAGAAACGACTGCTCGCGCAGTCTGTTCGCGCGTGCCGTGTGAGAACGTGCGGCGGCGGGGAACGGCTCTTGCAATTCGTGCGGCGAAGGTATCCGTCGGTCTCCCTAAAGCTCTGACGCGCTGGCGTCTAACTCACGTCCAAGGGAAGCATTTCAGCTTGCGCCAGGTAAACATCCTATACGTTGAGGACTACGACCTCGTGCTCTTCACGGTCAAGCAGCTCCTCGAACTCGAAGGCTGGCATGTGGATGTCTGCCGCGAGGGGAGCACGGCCTTGCAGTTGTTCGAGTCGGAGGCCGATTACGACCTGATTGTGCTCGACTACGAACTGCCCGGCGCACGCGGCCTCGACCTGCTGCGCAAGGCGCGCTCGCTGCCCGCTCTGCACGCGACGCCGATAATCATGTTTACCGCGAGCGAATGTGAGGGCGAGGCGTTGGAGGCCGGGGCGGATGCCTTTCTCAAAAAGCCGGGCGGCATTCGAGAACTGATTCCTACCATTGAACTGCTGCTCAACGGCCAGAGAAGAACCGAGGAGCCGGTCAATCATTCCACTTTCAAAAGTCTCCGCTGAAAATTGCCCAACTGTGCTAGGATGCGTCCAAACCAAAAGATGGACGCAGCGATTCAAGAGAACAAAGTGCGACGCGCGCGTGTGCTGGACGGCGCAACGGTCGCCGACGAAATCAAGCGCGAGGTAGCCGAGGCGGTAGCGCGTCTGAAGCGCGAGCGCGGCGTCGAACCGTGTCTGGCCGCCGTGCGCGTCGGCGAAGACCCGGCCTCAATCGTCTACGTGCGCAACAAGATTCGCGCCTGCGAGGAACTCGGCATCAAGTCGCTCTACTACGAGTTGCCCGCCGAGACAACTTCGGCTGAACTGCTCGGTCTGGTCGAGGAGTTGAACGCGCGCGCCGATGTCGATGGGATTCTCGTCCAACTGCCGCTGCCGCGCGGCGTCGATGAGTCGGTTGTTATCGAGAGGATAGACCCGGCGAAGGATGTTGACGGATTTCATCCCGTCAACGTCGGACGGATGATGCTCAAGCGTCCGGCGCTCATCTCCTGCACGCCTGCCGGTATCGTTGAGTTGCTCTTGCGCTCGGAGGTGACGTTGGCAGGCGCGAGGGTCTGCGTCGTCGGGCGCAGCAACATCGTCGGCCGCCCCATCGCCGAACTGCTTCTGCAACGCGACGCGACTGTGACCATCTGCCATTCGCGTACGCGCGACCTGCCACGCGTGACGCGCGAGGCGGATATCCTCGTCGTCGCCATCGGGCGCGCCGGTTTTATCCGAGGCGAACACGTCAAACCGGGCGCGACGGTCGTTGACGTTGGCATGAACCGCATCACGGACGAGGACGAGGTGCGCGCACTGTTTGCTGACGGATTGGAGAAGCGACTGGACGCGGTGCGTCGTCGTGGCTATACGCTCGTCGGCGACGTGCATCCGGCAGAGGTCGAACGAGTCGCCGGTAGCCTGACGCCTGTGCCCGGAGGAGTCGGGTTGTTGACGGTTGCGATGTTGATGAAGAACACGCTGACGGCGGCGCGGCGTCGGCGCGGACTTGAGACGGCGTGAAGGGAAGCGTGCCGGATGCTGCGCGTGGGGCTGACCGGGTCGATTGCCGTCGGGAAATCTTTCGTGTCGAGCGTGCTCACGGAGTTGGGCTGTCACGTGCTCGATGCAGACCTCGTCGCGCGTCAGGTTGTCGAGCGCGGGACGCCGGGTCTGGCCGCCCTCGTCGAAGCTTTCGGTCGTGAGATTCTGACGAAGGATGAGACGCTCGACCGCGCGCGTCTCGGTGCGTTGGTCTTCGCCGACGAACCGAAACGAAGGCTTTTGAATTCTATCCTCCACCCGCTTATCATTGCGGCACAGGACGAACAACTCGCGCGTTGGGCAGAGGCAGACCCGCAGGGCATCGGCGTCGTCGATGCGGCGCTGCTTATCGAATCGGGCGGCTACAAACGTTTTGACAAACTGATTGTCGTGCACTGTCGCCCGGAGTTGCAGCTCAAACGTCTGATGAGGCGCGACGGGTTTTCGAGGACGGAGGCCGAAAGGCGCATCGCTTCGCAGATGCCGCAGGCCGAGAAGATTCGCCACGCCGATTTCACTATCGACACGTCGGGCGACCACGCCGACACGCGTCGTCAGACAGAGGCCGTCTACAAACAACTAAAGACGCTCGCCGCCGCGTCCAAGTCGGCGAATTGAGCCGTCAGGTCGGTTTCTGAAAAATCTCTCCGAACTCAAACTCGCGCACGGCGGAAACGATTGATGAGCAGAGACCCCAGACACAACCTGCACGCACGTCGTCGCCGCAGACTCCTGCGTCTGCGTGGCGGCCTCGCGTTCCTGCTGTGTCTGATGCTCGTCACGGGCGGCTGCTTCGAGAGCGAGGAGGCCGAACAGTTTTACGGCAAGGTCAACGTGCCGCGCGCGCAGGAGTTTCGTTGGAGCGACGGCGGGCTGCCGCAGACCTTCGACCCGGCGCTGGCCGCCGCGCCGCCCGACACGGATGTTGTGCGCGCGATGTACGAAGGTTTGACCGACTACGAGCCGCGCACGCTTGAGCCTGTGGCCGGAGTGGCCGCGCGTTGGGAAGCTTCGGCCGACGGGCGGCGTTGGACTTTTCATCTGCGACGCGACGCGCGCTGGTCGAACGGCGATGCGGTCACGGCACACGACTTCGTGAAATCATGGCGACGCACGCTCGCCATGCGCGAACGCGCGCCACACGCCAAACTGCTCGACAACATCGAAGGCGCGCGCGCGTTGCCTGCGACTGTGCCGCCGCCGCCGCACGTTGAAGGCGAAGCTGCGCCGAACGAGGCAGAGGCTAAAGACCGGAAGACGGAAGCGACGCGTGCCGCACCGACGCCGTCGCGCTTCGGCGCAGAGGCCATTGACGATTACACGCTCGTCGTTCGTTTGCAGCGACCCGACAAGAATTTCCCCGCGCTCGTCGCGCATCCGGTCTTTCGTCCCGTCCACGAGGCGAAAAGTTCAGAAGGTGAGACGCCGCCGGAACTCGTCACGAATGGCGCCTTCCGCCTCTCTGCGCGCGGGACGGATGCTGTCATGCTCGAACGCGCGAAGACTTACTGGGACGCCGCCTCGGTCGGTCTTGAACGCGTCCGCTTCGTCGCGGCGCGCGACGCGGAGGAAGCACTGGCGGCTTATCGCGCAGGCGAGGTTGATGCCGTGACGAACGCCGCATTCGGCCCGCTCGCCGTCAAACTGTTGACGCCCTACAAAGACTTCCGCCGCGACACCTACGGCGCGCTCACCTATTACAGCTTCAACACCGCGCGCGCGCCCTTCGCCGACCGCCGCATCCGCGAGGCGCTCGCCGCCGCGCTCGACCTCGAACGCCTGAGCAAAGACACGCTCGGCGGCTCGACCGAACCGGCGCGGAAATTTTTCCCCGCACGCGTCGCCGCTGAGGCGAGCGCGGACGAGAAGAACGGTGTGCAGGAGGCTGGACGTGTGGATGCGGAAGCGCGTCCTTTGAAGTTCGACCCGGCGCGCGCCAGACAGTTGCTCGCCGAAGCGGGCTTCCCCAACGGCGCCAACTTCCCGCGCATACGCCTGCTCGTCAATCGTAATGACCAGCATCGTCTCGTCGCGCAGGCCGTCGCCGCCATGTGGCGCAACGTGCTCGGCGTGCAGACCGATATCCTCGTGCGCAGTTGGGATGAGTACGAGCAGATGTTGCGCGCGGGCGATTACGACATCGCGCGTCGCAGCATGGTGATGCAGACGACCGACGAAGAGACGAACATGCTCGCCCTCTTCGCCGTCGAAGAGCCTGTTCCTCTGGAAGCGGAGGCGACGGCCGAGGCCACGCCCAGTGAGTCTGCGGCGGCGACGACAATGGCATCGCCCACCGCGCCGGACGGTTCGACGGAGACGACAGAGCACGCGGCGGGCGGCGTTGTCGGTGGCCTCGCGCCGCGTCCGGCGCCGCTTCTGACGGAGGCCGAGGCGCTCAGAGAGTTGCCCGCCATCCCCATCTATTTCGCCTCCTCCTACGCGCTCGTCAAGCCTTACGTCGTCGGCTTCGACGCCAATCTGCTCGACGCGCCGTCGCTCAAGCACGTCCGCGTCGATACGAACTGGAAGCCGCCGCCGCGCAAGGGGACGGTGTCGGTCGAGAGCGTCGGCGGGCGCTGAAGAGTTGTAAAAGCATTTTTACAACAACGTTCTGGACTTTCGCTCAGACTGCGTCGTTAAATCAACCGGGCGCAACTGTTTGCATCTTGATTGCAAGCCGCGCGCATGATAACTTTGCTGTCAGCTTCGCTGTCAGCAGTACAGAAACGAAGAGCCCCCGGAAGCATTTCTCCCCGTCTCGTCGAGAATGATGTCTAAAGTTAGTGATACATGAGACTGTTCGTGACGGACGGTGTTTGAGAACCGCTTGCGGCGCACTCTTCTTTCAGCGTCAAGAGGCTTCCGACGAGGCCGCTTTGATTTCCGGCGACAGCACGCTAAGAGGAGTTGAAAGCCATGAAAAGGATTCCCGCCGATTGGATGCGCCTGTGCGCGGCGACGCTCGCGCTGGCGCTCATCGCCTCAGCCTGCACGACGCAGGCCAGTAAGTCCGAGTTTTTCGGTAAAGTCGAGCCGCCCGAAGGGCAGGTGTTGCGTTACATCTCCGGCTCCGAGCCTGAATCGCTCGACCCGCAGATTGGGACAGGACAGCCCGAAGCGCGCATCTACATGGCGCTCTTCGTCGGCCTCGCCGAATACGACCCGAAGACTATGGCTCCCATCCCGGAGATTGCCGAGCGTTGGGATGTCAACCACGACTCCTCTGAGTTCATCTTCCACATTCGCAAAGGCGTCCGCTGGTCAAACGGCGACCCGCTCAACGCGCACGACTTCGTCTATACCTTCCGGCGTGGTCTCTCGCCCGAACTGGCCGCGCGCAACGCTTATCTTTCCTACGAAATCAAGTACGCGCAAGCCTACAACGAAGGTGGCAGTTTCGTCCGCGACCCGAAGACCGGACAGTTCCTCTTAGCGAAAGATTTCGAGGCCGCCGAAGAGAAGGCTGACAAGGCCGAGACGGCGCAGCCGACTACGGCCAAACCGACCGAGAGCGTCGAGAACTCGCCCGAACTTCCGGCCGCAGGCCAGAACGCTTCGCTCGAAACTCCTTTCCATCAATACATCACCGGGCCGATGCGCCTTGTCGTCGCCAGCGACGACGCGACGCGCGAAAAGGAGTTGAAGGCCAATCCGAAGTTGAAGGCCGTGCTCGAAGGCAAGGAGTTGGTGCCCGTCAAGGCTGAAGACATCGGCGTCGAGGCGATTGACGATTACACCCTGCGCGTGACGTTGACGCAGTCCGCGCCCTACTTCGTCGGCCTCATCCCGCACCAATTCTTCCGCGCCGTCCCGCGCAAGGCCATCGAGAAGTATGGCGACATCGGCTGGACGCAGCCGCAGAACATCGTCACCAACGGCCCCTTCAAACTCGCTTCGTGGAAGCCCTATAACGAAATCGTCGTCGTCAAAGACCCGATGTACTGGGATGCGGCGCGCGTCCGCTTGCAGAAAATCTCTTTCTATCCGCTCGACGAACAGACGACGATGCAGAATCTCTACAAGGCGGGCGACGTGGATGCCACCTACAACCACACCGTCCCCGTCGGCTGGCTCGAACAGATTCGTCCGCTCAAGGACTACATGGACGCGCCGGAGTGCGCCATCGAGTATTATCAATTCAACACGAAGCGTCCGCCGATGGACAACCGCGACGTGCGCAAGGCTTTCAACATGGCGATTGACAAGGTGGCGCTCGCCCGATACCGCAAAATCGTCAAGCCTCTGACAGCCTTCACGCCCGAAGGCATCTTCCCGAACTATCCGCAGC
>DASZCR010000093.1:0-26958 GCA_035942915.1 Pyrinomonadaceae bacterium
GTGTTAGAATGGCCGCATTCGGGGAAACCTCGTGGGGCGAAGGGCGTGGGGGACTCGGCCTTATGACCGAAGAGAAGGAACTGTTCCACCAGCACATCCAGCGCGCCGGGCTGAAGCGGACGGCCCAGCGCGACCTCATCCTCGACGTTTTCCTCCGCACCGAGAAGCACCTTTCGAGCGAAGACCTCTACCACCTGGTCAAAGGCGAAGACCCTTCGGTCGGGCACACGACCGTCTACCGCACGCTCAAGCTGCTGGTGGAGGCGGGGCTGGCGCGCGAGGTGCGCTTCGGCGACGGCCGCACGCGCTACGAGCACAACTACAAGCACCCCCACCACGACCACATGATCTGCACCGAGTGCGGCAAGACCATCGAGTTCTATTCGGCGGAGCTAGAAGCCATCCAGGACGCCATCGTCGCCCGGCACAGCTTCAAGCCCACGCAGCACTCCCTGCGCATCTTCGGCGTCTGCTCCGAGTGCCAGCGCGGCGGCGGCGTTAAGCCCTCCGACGAGTCGGCCGCCGAGCCGCGCGTCCGCTTCGCCTCCGCACCGAGCACGAACTAAAAAAGTCTCAAGTCTCAAAGGTCTCCAGTCCGAAGTCTCGAATCAGACTTCGGATTGGAGACTGCTCTCTTCTTGCGTCTGCGCGGCGAGGCGGTGTAAGTTCAAAAGCATCTTCCCGAAAAATTTGCAGCAGCAGCCTTGACGAGAGGTGAGGATTAAAGATGGGCGTCAACGTCGAGTGGAGGTTGGAGCGCGACAATCGAACTGGGATTGTCGCAGAAGGCACATACCTGTGGGACGCGGCCAAGCGGCTCGGCGTGCGTCTTCCGGCAGAGTGCGAGGGGCGCGGACAATGCGACACGTGCGCCGTCATCGTCGAGCAGGGAGCGACGCTCTTGTCTTCGCTGACGGATGCCGAGCGCGAGCGCCTCAGCCCGGAACGGCTCGCGGCCGGTGAGCGGCTCGCCTGTCAGACGAAGGTTGAGCACGGCGGCGACCTCGTGCTGCGTCCCGTGCCTCAGACCGAACGCGCCGAGACGACCGACGAGTCCGTCAAAGACATTCGCAGAGAGTTCAGCGAGATGCCTCTCCAGAAGAAACTCTCGACGCTGGCGGAACTCGAAGCGGTCGCGGCTTATGAGGCCGTCGTCAAGCTGGTTGACCTGCCGTTTACCATCATCGAGAAAGGTCTAGACCTGATGGCCGGGCGCGGGCGCACGCTGGCGCAGCGCGAACGCGAGGCGCGCAGACCGGCCGAACATCGCACGGCCGCGCGCTCTGCGCCGGTTGAAGACAAGACGGACGGGCGTTCTTCCTGAAGGCGTTCCTGCTCTGTCGTCTGTATCCAAACTTCTTTTCGGAGGCGAGAAATGCTCAAGGCGTCTGACATCCTCGTTCCCGTCGATTTCTCACCGACCTCTCTGAACGCCATCCGCGTCGCGGTCGGCATCGTCGCGCCGGATGGCGACCTGACGTTGCTGCATGTCATCGACCAGAACTTCATCGATGATGCTGTTGCCGCCTCGCTCGGCATGTCTGAGGAGATTACGGCGCGGCTGCGCGAGCAGGCCGAAGTGAATTTCACAAACGCGCTCGAAGGCATCGAGACGGGCGGCGTCAACGTCGAGCGGATGATTGTCGTCGGCGCTCCGTTCGTCGAGATTTTGAAGATTGCGCGCGACCTCGACTTGCCGATGATTGTGATGGGCGTGCGCGGGCGCTCGACCGAGGCCGAAGAGTTGCTCTTCGGCTCGACGGCTGAAAAGGTCTTGCGGGGCACGCGCGTTCCCGTGCTCTGCGTGCCTATCTGAAACGTCTGCGGTCAGTTCCGGCGCGCAACAATCTGTGAGGGGCAGGGGATTCGTCCTCCGCCCCGACGATTTTATTCGACGTTCTTTGGCCGCTTGGTGTGGAGAGACGGATGACGGGAAGCGTGAAACGAATCGCGGTCGTGGCGGGCGACGGCATCGGGCCGGAAGTCGTCAGCGAAGCGGTCGCCGTGTTGGAGGCGCTGCGCGAGACGCACGGCGTCGAGTTGGAGTTCAAGCACTTCGACTGGGGCGCTGAGAAGTTTCTCCGCGAGGGCGTCTCGCTGCCCGCAGGCGCGCTCGACATGTTGACAGAGGAGTTCGACGCCATCTTCGCGGGCGCGTTCGGCGACCCGCGCGTCAAGACCAATCAGCACGCCGAAGACATCCTGCTCGGTATGCGGCGCGGACTCGACCTCTACATCAATCTGCGTCCCGTCAAACTGCTGCACGCGCGTCTCACGCCTCTGCGCGAGCGCAACGTCGAGGACATCGACTTCGTCGTCTTTCGCGAAAACACGGAGGGCGCTTACTGCGGCGCGGGCGGCTTTCTCAAACGCGGGACGGCAGATGAGATTGCGACTCAGGAGGAGTTGAACACGCGTCGCGGCGTCGAAAGAATCATCGTGGCGGCCTTCGAGTACGCGCGACGGCGCGGTGGCAAAAAGAGCGTGACGATGGCCGACAAGTCGAACGTCCAACGCTTCGGTGGCGACCTCTGGCAGAGGGTCTTTCGTGAAGTTGCCGCGCGCTACCCCGAAATCGAAGCGCGTCATCAGTACGTCGATGCGATGACCATGTACATGGTGCTCGACCCGGCGCAGTACGACGTGATTGTGACGAACAACCTGTTCGGAGACATCCTGACAGACCTCGGCGCGGGGCTTCAGGGCGGCCTCGGACTGGCCGCCTCCGGCAACATCCACCCCGGCAAGGTCTCGCTCTTCGAGCCGGTACACGGCAGCGCGCCGCCGCTCGCGGGTAAGAATCAGGCCAATCCGGCAGGTGCTATTCTGACCGCCGCGATGATGTTAGAATATCTCGGACACGCAGAGGCCGCAGGCGCAGTCGAGCGCGCGGTGCGCGAGTGCATCGCCGAGCAGGAAACGACGCGCGACCTCGGAGGGCGGCTCTCGACCTCGGAGGCGGGAGCGAGTATTCGTCGTCGGCTTGCCTGAAGCGGCCGACGACGTGAGAAGTTGAGTTTTATGAACAAGGGTCAGGAAGCGGCGCAGAGACTACTCGCCATCATCGTCATCATGGCGATGCTGAGCGTGATGGGGATTCCCTTGACGGTCATCATCTTCTTCGCGACTGTCGTCTATTTCGTCTGGCGCGCCGTGCAACGCTCGGAGCAGCAGGACATCAAGGGCATCTTCGACTTCTACATCGCCGCCAACGAAATCCTGCGCGACGACGACAAACGCTGGTACGGCTTCGAGATTGCCGGCGTCATCTCCGACGGCGAACGCGTCCTGAGCCTGATGAACGACCCGCCGCCGCTCGTCTACTTCACGCTCGGCGCGCTCTACCACCGCGCGGGCGAGCACGAAGCGGCCGTCGAGCATCTCTCTTATGTCGTCGAAGGCGAGCAGGGCGACGAGGGACGGCGTTTCTCATACTCGCCGGAGTTGAAGCGTTACGTGCAGGTCTTGCGACGGCTCGAACGCGAACCGGCCGAAGCGCCGCAGACGATGGCCGCCATGCGCGGGCTAGAACGCGCACGCCGCATGCGCGCCGAAACGATGCTCAACGAGAGCCGCACGCGTCTGAAGGAGGCAGCGACGCCGGTCGCGGTCGCCGCTTCGTCACAGGCGAAGGAATCGGGCGCGTCGCTCAGTTCTTTGATAGGCGCGCGCCAGACGCAGGCGCATCAGTCGTCCACCGCTGCCTCCTCCTCCTCGCCGACGCCGACGCCGCCTCCGCCGATGCCTCCGCCCATCTCCGACGTGTTGCGCGATGTGTACGAGGAGGAGAAGAAGACGGCCTGAGCACGAACGACAGTTCAACACCGCGGGACGACGCGGCGACTTCAGTCTCGAAGTCGCCGCGTCGTCTTTTGCGCCCCGTCATGAGCAGCGAAAAGTTTCATGCACAGGCGCAAAGAGACTGAAGGTGTCATCCGTCGCCATTTCTGTTATAACAAATTGCGTCGCGCGCACCTCGTTTTCCTCAAGCGAACCGGACGAAGGCGCGACGCGCAGGGGGGAGATGGATTCCGGCACGACCATCGGCAGCTACGTCATCGAAGAGCCCATCGGGCGGGGCGGCATGGGCGTTGTCTATAAAGCGCGTCATACGAAACTGCCACGCACGGTCGCCATCAAATCCATCGACGCGCGCGGACGACGCGACCTGCGCCGCCTGCGCCACCGCTTCGAGCGCGAGGCGTTCATCCAGTCGCAACTCGACCACCCGGCCATCGTCAAAATCTACGACTACATCGTCGCCGAGCGCGCCTACTTCATCGTCATGGAGTACGTCGAAGGGCACTCGCTCGCCGAGTTGCTGGCGCGCGAGGGGCGTCCGCTGCCCGTCGCGCGCACGCTCGACCTCTTCGAGCAGATTCTACAGGCCGTCTCCTACGCGCACACGTTCGTCTACTGCGACGAGGAAGGGGCGACGCACAGAGGCATCATCCACCGCGACCTCAAGCCGCCGAACATCCTCGTCACGCCCGGTCACCGCATCAAGATTACGGACTTCGGTATCGTCAAATTGGTTGGTGCGGAAAGCTCGGACACGTCGGGACTCGCTTACGGTTCGCCGCAGTACGTCTCGCCCGAACAGGCGGCGGGCGAGCACGTTGACCAGCGTTCGGACATCTACTCGCTCGGCGTCATCCTCTACGAGATGCTGACGGGGCAGACGCCCTTCGGTCGCAAGTCGGACGGCCAACCGCTCAAGCGCACGGAGATTTTGCAGGCGCACATCGAACGCACGCCGCGCCCACCGGCGGAACTCAACAGCGAAATCACGACGGAAGTCGAGCGCGTCGTCTGCCGCGCGTTGGAGAAGAAACCTGAACGGCGTTACGCCAGCGCGCGCGAATTCCTGCGCGCCATCAGACGCGCGCGCGGGCGCGACACGGCAGACATCGACGTTGCGCCGAGCGCTTCGCCCGATGCGGGCGACGCTTCGCGAACGGGCGACATCACCGTCGAGACGACGACCGACGACCTCCACCGCGAGACCTACATCACGCAGCCCATACATGAGAGCGTCTGCGGCGTCTGCGGCGCGGAGGCCGAGCCGCACGAGCGGCAGTGTCGCAACTGTGGGCACGAACTGAGCGCCTCGCCTGCGACGAGCAACCTGACGCGGCGCGAGCACACGACGCGCGCGCACGGCCGACACCGTCGCGCCTTACTATTCCTCGCGCTCGGCATCCTCGCCGCGCTCTCCTGCGTCGTCATCTATCTCGCGCGCCGCGCAGACAACCCGACGCCCAACGCGCCTGCCGCGCCCACCACCTCTCCCGCGCCGACACAGAGCGACTCGACGACGAGCGCGCCCGTGTCGGTCGAACTCAAACCCGCGCGCGTCTTGGTCGATTCGAGCTTCGACGGTTACGGAGCCGCCCCCTTAACAGACGGCGTGACGGACGTGCGGCGCATCGGCTCGATGCGTTATAACAGGGGCAACTGGGTCTCTGGCGAGCAGCCCGTCGAGCATTGGGTAGAGTTGGACTTCGGCCGCCCGACGCGCGTCACGGCCGTCTATCTTTACTGGGGCTTCGACCGCGACCGCTACATGCCCTCGCGCCGCGTCGAGTTGCGGAAGCCGGACGGGCGCGGCGGTTGGGAGACCATCGCGCAACTCGAACCGGGCGGCGATTACGACCGCACGGCCTTCGAGTTTGCGCCTGTCGAGGTCGAACGCCTGCGCGTCGTGCAACCGGCGCAGCAGGGGCCACAGCGTCGCCCCTTCGTCATGTGGCTGCGCGAGGTGCAGGCTTACGGCGTCGCCCCCGCGCCCTAGAACTTTTTACGAGCCTCGCTCCCATCAAACTCTGTCGCCCGAACCGAAAGCCCATGCTGACCGCTGAAATCATCGCCATCGGCTCCGAACTCCTGACGCCCGACCGCACGGACACCAACAGCCTGTGGCTGACCGAAAAGCTCAACGGCATCGGCGTCGAAGTCAAACTCAAGACGGTCGTCGGCGACGACGACGCGCGTCTCGAAGAGGCCATCAGAGACGCCCTGCGCCGCTCGCGCGTCGTCATCACGACGGGCGGACTGGGGCCGACCGAAGACGACATCACGCGCAAGGTGGCGGCGCGCGCGATGGGGCGCAGGCTCGTGCTCGACGAGAAAGTGTTGGAGAGCATCCGCGAGAAGTTCGTCCACTGGGGGCGCAAGATGCCTGAGATTAACGCGCGGCAGGCGATGGTCATCGAGGGCGCGCACGTTTTGGACAACCCGCGTGGCACAGCGCCCGGCCTGTTCATCGAACACGAAGGACGCGCCGTCGTCCTTCTGCCCGGCCCGCCGCGCGAGATGCGCCCGATGTTCGAGGAGTCGGTCATCACGCGTCTCTCGGCGAAGGCGGGCGACGTGCGCGTGGCGCGCCGCGTCCTGCGCGTGACGGGGATGGGCGAGTCGGCCGTTGACGAACGCATCGCGCCCGTCTACACGCAGTATCAGAATCCGCAGACGACCATCCTCTTCAACCGGAGCGAGATTGAAATTCACCTCACCGCGCAGGCCAAGACCGAACGCGACGCCGAACTGCTGCTCGACGGGCTGGCCGGACAGATTGAAGAAAGACTCGGCGACGCTATCTTCGCCTTTCGCGGCGAGACGATGGAGGAGGTCGTCGGCCTGCGTCTCGCCGTCGGCGGCTACACGCTGGCGACGGCCGAGAGTTGCACGGGCGGACTGATTGCCCAACGCCTGACCGAAGTGCTCGGCTCGTCCACCTATTTCAAGGAGGGCATCGTCGCCTACTCGAACGATGCGAAGGAGCGTCTGCTCGGCGTCCCGTCGGACTTCATCGCCGAGTATGGAGCCGTCAGCGCGCCGGTCGCCGAGGCGATGGCCGAGGGCGCACGCCTGCGCGCCGAGACGGACTTTGCCATCTCTGTGACCGGCATCGCCGGGCCGACGGGCGGCAGCGAAGAGAAGCCGGTCGGCCTCGTCTACATCGCGCTCTCGGACGACGCGCACACCGAGCACCGCAAGCTGATGATTCCCGGCGACCGTCAACTCATCCGTTGGCGCTCGTCGCAGGCCGCGCTCGACCTCCTGCGCCGTCGCCTGATTTGAACTTCCCCCGCGCGCGGCGCTTTCAACACTTGTCGCCCCCTCCGGCGGCTTGCTAGAGTTAGCCGCCCGGATTAGATGCTGCTGCCTACGCTCGTCATCGTTTTGGCTTACCTGCTCGGCTCGATTCCGTTCGGCTACCTTGTCGTGCGGCTCGCCGGAAAGGGAGACGTGCGCGAGGTCGGCTCCGGCGGGACGGGCGCGACGAACGTCTCGCGGCGCGCGGGCAAGCGGGCGGGCGTCCTGACGCTTGTGCTCGACGCGGCGAAGGGCGCGCTGGCCGTCATCCTCGCGCGCTGGCTGCTGGCGGAAAACTTCGGCGTCAGTTGGTGGGTCGCGGCGGCGGCACTCGCAGCCATCCTCGGCCACATCTTCCCCGTGTGGCTGCGTTTTCGCGGCGGCAAGGGCGTCGCCACCGGACTCGGCATCTTTCTCAGCCTTGCGCCGCTGGCCGTCTTGTGCGCGGGCGTGGTCTTCCTCGCCGTCGTCTGGGCTACGCGCTACGTCTCGCTCGGCTCGATGATGGCCGCCGCCGCTCTGCCGCTCTGCGTCTGGTTCATCGAACGACGCGCGGCGACGCCAGCAGAAGACTTGACGCCGCTGCTGACGACAGCCGTCATCGGCGCGGCCTTCATCATTCTCATGCATCGCGCCAATATCGGCCGCCTGATGCGCGGCACGGAAAGCAAATTCAAATGAGGGTGGCCGTCATGGGCGCGGGCGGTTGGGGAACGGCGCTGAGCATCTTGGCCGGGCGCGCCGGGCATGAGGTGCGCCTGTGGTCGCGCAACGCCTCGGTCGTCGAGGAGATAAATCGCGCCCACACCAACGGCGCGTATCTGGCCGGACACGAACTGCCCCCTGAAATTTCGGCAACCTCAGAGGCCGGAGCCGCCCTCGAAGATGCCGAGTTGGTCGTGCTGGCCGCGCCCTCGCACGCCACGCGCGAGGTTCTCACAGGCGCGCGCCCCTACTTCAGCGCGGAGACGGTCTTTGTCAGCGCGACGAAGGGGATTGAGATTGAGACGGGAAAGCGCGTCTCGGAAATCGTCTCGGACGTATTCGGCAGAGAGCGCGGCGCGTCCCGGTTCGTCTGCCTGTCGGGGCCTTCGTTCGCGCAGGAGGTCGCTAACGGGCAGCCGACGGCCGTCGTCGCCGCAAGCTGTGACGAGCGCCTGAGCCGCGCCGTGCAGGATGCCTTCAGCGTGCAGAACTTCCGCGTCTACACCAACGACGACGTGACGGGCACGGAACTCGGCGGCGCGCTCAAGAACGTGATGGCGCTGGCCGCAGGCATCGTCTCCGGCCTCGGCCTCGGCTCCAACAGCATCGCGGCGCTCATCACGCGCGGCCTCGCCGAGATGACGCGTCTGGCGGTTTCGCAGGGCGCGCGCGTCGAAACGCTGATGGGACTGGCAGGACTCGGCGACCTCGTCCTGACCTGCACGGGCAGCCTCTCGCGCAATCGCCACGTCGGCCACGAACTCGGACGCGGGCGGACGCTCAAAGAAGTGCTCGCAGGGATGAACGAAGTGGCCGAAGGTGTCCGCACGACGCGCGCCGTGAAACTGCTGGCGGCGCGTCTCGGCATCGAGATGCCGATTACGGAGGAAGTCCACGCCGTCCTCTACGAGGGCAAGGCGGCGCGCGCGGCGGCCGTCGAGTTGATGTCGAGGCCGCTCCGGGGCGAGTTCGAGGGACTCATCTGAGGCGCGCGGCGTGCATCGTCTCATCCTCGCCGGACGCGCGCGGAAAGAGGCGCTTCCGGGCTATTTCGTGCTAGGGTTTAACGAATGGCGGACGAAGAGAAGGTGATTGTCACCAACCGTGCGGCCTTTCACGAGTATCACGTGCTGGACAAATACGAGGCGGGCATCGCCTTGACCGGCACGGAGGTCAAGAGCGTGCGCGCCGGACATATCCAGCTAAAAGAGTCCTACGTGGCCGTCCGCGACGGCGAGGCGTGGCTCTTCAACGCGCACATCTCACACTATTCGCACGGCAACCGGGAGAACCACGACCCCACGCGGACGCGCAAACTGCTCCTGCACCGTCGTGAAATTGACCGCCTTGAGGCGGACGCAACCGTCAAGGGGATGACGCTCGTCGTCACACGCGTCTATCTCAAGAACGGCCGTGTTAAATTTGAAATAGGCGTCGCGCGTGGTAAAAAGCTATACGACAAACGCGAGACAGAGATGCGTCGGACGCTTGAGCGCGAGACGCGCGCACAATTAAAAGAGCGCATAAAAGAGAGGTAGAGGAGAGAGAGGTTATGGAGATTCAGAGCAGCACGGGGCGGTACGCAGATGCGGACGTGCAAGCCCTGGCCGTCGCCGTATTTAAAGACGAGAAGGCCGATGAAGGATTCCTCAAAGAGTTGGACGACGCGACCGGCGGCATTGTTGGCTCGGTTCTTGAGTCGGAAGAACTGACGGGCAAAGAGGGTGAGACGGCCTACGTCCACCTCACCTCCGAGCAGCGCGGATTGAAGGCGCGACGCCTCTTGCTCGTCGGCGTCGGCGAACGCGAGAATTATCGTCCGGCGCAGATTTCACAGATGGTCGGGACGGCCGTGCGCGCCCTGCGCACGCGCAACGTCAAGTCGGTCGGCATCCTCGCGCGCGCCGAAGGCACGGAGGCCGGGCGCGTCGCCTCGGTCGCCGTCGAAGGCGCGTTTGTCGGTCTGTTCGAGCCTTCGAAGTATCGCACGGTCGAACGCGACGAGCGGGCGATTGAGCGCCTCGTCGTCATCGTCGAGGGCGCTGACGAGGAGACGGTGCGTGCAGGCGCCGAGCGCGGACGCATCATCGGCGAGTCGGTCAATTTCACCCGCGACCTGGCGAACGAACCCGGCGCTTACATGACGCCGACCATCATGGCCGAACGCGCGCAGGAGATTGCCTCCGAGTTCGGACTCGAAATCGACGTGCTCGATTGGGACAGGATGGAGCAGGAGGGCATGGGTTCTCTGTTGAGCGTCGCGCGCGGCTCGGAGCAACCGCCGAAACTCATCATCCTCAAGTACATGCCCGAAGGCAAAACTTCGGTCGCCGACGGCGAAGATTACCTCGCGCTCGTCGGCAAGGGCATCACCTTCGACACCGGCGGCATCTCCCTCAAACCCGGCGAGAACATGGAGTTGATGAAATACGACATGACGGGCGGGGCGACCGTGCTCGGCGTGATGCGCGCCGTCGCGCAACTCAAGCCTCCGATTCCAGTCCTCGGCGTCGTGCCCTCAACAGAGAACATGCCCTCCGGCAAGGCCACCAAGCCGGGCGACGTGGTGCGCGCCATGAATGGTAAGACCATCGAGGTCATCAACACCGACGCCGAAGGACGACTCATCCTCGCCGACGCCATCTGCTATGCCAAAAAGCTCGGCGCGACCCGTGTCCTCGACATGGCGACGCTGACCGGCGCGGTCTCCATCGCCCTCGGCGACGTGAACACAGGTATCATGGGCACAGACCAGCAACTTATCGACGAGTTTATCGAAGCCGGACGCGAGGTCGGCGAAAAGTTCTGGCAGCTTCCGCTCGACAAGGAATACTCGAAGCAGATTAAGTCCGACATCGCCGACATCAAAAACGTCGGCGGACGCAAGGCCGGGACAATTACGGCCGCCGCCTTCATCAAGGAGTTCGCCGACGGCATCTCCTGGGCACACCTCGACATCGCCGGGACGGCCTGGGGCGACGAAGCCAAACCCTTCCGCTCGAAAGGGCCGACCGGCGTCGCCGTCCGTACACTACTTCATTACATCGAACGCGAGGCGGCACGCGTCTCAGGAGATGGCAAAAACGGCGACAAATGAGGCGCAGCGTCAGCGCTGACGCACCTAAAATCGCCTCTCGAAACCGCCTGACCGACGCCAGCGTAGACAATTGTCTACGCTGGCGTCTACTTTTGTAGACACTGGCGGGATATTTTTGCAAGAAATGTTGCGGAAAAGTCAATTTTCTACTTGCAAAAAATTGGCATAGGTGTTGCAATCAATCATTACATGAGATAGAGGGTGCGGTCACCACTGCAAAATGTCCTCGCCCCCCTCGGTGGCCGCGCCGAGGCGCAAGCACCGCACCTTCTCTCACACATCTTCACGCATTCGTCCCACGAACCGAAAACGCGTTCCCCACCGAACCCCGAATTTTTCGGGTGGGACGAATGCGTCAAAAAGTGATATATTCTCCTCACGCGGGTGCACCTTCTCCGCCCGGCGTCAATTTCTACAGGGCGTTCCTACAGGGCGTTCCATCGCAGGCTTTGTGCTATATAAGGAAGCGCGGTGGTTGATTACTACAAAATTCTGGGCGTTAAGCAGACGGCTTCGGTGGCGGAGATTAAATCGGCCTACCGGAAGCTTGCGCGCCAGCGGCATCCTGATGTCAACGGCGGCTCAGACAAAGCGGCACGCGAATTCGCTCTCATCGCGCTCGCCTACCGCACGCTGAGCGACCCGCACGAACGCTCCTACTACGACTCGCAACGCAAGCGCGCCTCCACGACGACGACCGGCGGCAACTCTGTCTTCCACTCGAACAACCCGCACGCACAGCGCATGCGCCGGATGGCCGTGCAGGCGCGCTTTGACCGGGTTGTCGACCGGCTCATCGAGGCCGAGCGGCGCGAAACCTTCGCGCTCCAACAGGCGGTCTTCACGACCGTCACGCTCTTTCTTTCGACCTTCTTCGTCGCCATCTTCAAGCCGCGTCTGTGGGAGAAGTTTCAGGGGCTTGGACGCGCCGTGATGATTACGCTGTTTCTCATCGGCCTCTGGCATCTGGCCGTGCGTCTGAAAGCCTGTTTCGACCATTACACGTACAAGCCGAAGCGCGTGCGCCATTCGATTATGGGCGATGCAGACGAGAAGCCGGACAAGCCCTTCACGCGCTTCACGGCCTCGACCTTCCTCATCGTCGGCTATGCGGCGAGCCTCGCTGCCGGGCTTTACGTCGGCTCACACGCGCACCATCTCATCATCTTCAACGACCTGCCATACCTGTTCGGCCAGCATATCCGTCCAGACCTCGTCTTCTACCCGCCCATCGCCGTGCTCATCGTCGACACGATGCACACGGTCGCCTCCAAGATAGACTGAGCACTGAAGCGTGCTCTGGACAAATCTTGCGCCCCCGCCCCCGTCTCGTGTATATTGCGCGCAACGTGGTCTGCGGAACAGACCACTCATAAAGACAGCCTCAAACAATTGAGCGACGAAGAGACAAGCCGTCCGTTTTTAACGGACGGGAGCAGTCTGCGTCCGCCAAAGTTCTTTTGCGCGAGAAGAAGAAGCAAGACCGGTCGAAGTTTGGAGATTTTGGAGATTCTCAAGACGCAAGTGAAGAACCGCAAAGCGTGCGCCACAGACGCGCCGTACCACACCGCCG
This sequence comes from Pyrinomonadaceae bacterium, assembly GCA_035942915.1. Taxonomy (GTDB): domain Bacteria; phylum Acidobacteriota; class Blastocatellia; order Pyrinomonadales; family Pyrinomonadaceae; genus DASZCR01. The sequence continues at coordinate 12,474 of DASZCR010000093.1, forward strand.
ACGGCCACGGCAGAAGCTTCTGCCGCCCGACTCTGCCGCAGAGTTGAAGAGCGTTTGGCCGTTCGGCTTCGCCACGAAGGGAGCCGTCGAAATGGCTAAGCGAATCACTGAACGGCAGCGCCTCGCCCTCAAACTCGATAATCTCAACGACACCGAGGTTCAGGAAGTCCTCGAATACATCTCCATCATGGAGTCGATGCGTCGCGCGCGGACGCTGCCCGCCGTCTGGGATGACGAACTTGTGGCGCTGCTCGCTGACACGCGCGAGAACCAGCGTGCGCGTCAGGCGTTCGAGTGGGAAGCCGTGCGCCGCCGCGCCGAACGCCGCGCAGCAGCTACGGCAGCCGGAGGAGGCACACCGCAGCGCGTATGACCGGACGCTCTGCGCCGTCGCGCCGTTTCAGTTCACGCACTATGCGCGCTCTCGTCGCGTTCTGTGCGGTCGTCTTCTTCTTCGCCGTTCCAGACGGCGCGGGCTACCTTAACGCGTCCGCGCGCGTTTCCGTCTCTCCTCTTCTTCTGCTCCAACAGTCCGCCCCGACCCCGCTTCAACGACGCATCGAGATTGAGCGCGCGCGGCTCTCCTCGTCAGACACGGAGGAGCGGCGCGAGGCCGTCCAGAGGCTCGGCGCGATGGCGCGTCCTGAGAGCTCGCGCGCGGCGAGCGTCGCCTTGAGAGACGCGTCGCCGGTCGTGCGCGCTACGGCTGCGCGCGCCGTCCTCTCGCTCGGCTCAAACGACGCCGCCACGCTCCTCGTCCCACTCCTGCGCGACAAAGACGAGTTCGTGCGCCGAGAGGCCGCTTTCGCGCTCGGTCTGACGCGCAGCCAAACGGCGACGCACGCGTTGGCTGTGGCGCTCGTCGGCGATAAAGAGGCGTCTGTGCGCGGGGCTGCGGCGGTTGCACTCGGCCAGATTGCAGACCCGGCGTCAGTTCCCGTGCTCTCGGAGACGCTCGGTCGTCGCATTCGCGCCTCCGGCCTCTTCGCACGCATCCTGCGGCGCAGGACTGAAGAGGACGAGTTCGTCCGTCGCTCGGCCGCCGTCGCACTCGGCCGGATTGGAAGCCGCGAGGGTGTGCCCGCACTCGTCGCCGTGCTCGGCAACGAGCGAGCCGGAGACGACGTGCGACGCGAGGCGGCACGCGCGCTCGGCCTTATCGGCGACCCCTCGGCCATGCCCGCCCTGCGCGCCGTCCTGACCGCACGCGACCCGCACCTTTCGCGCATCGCCTTCGATGCGCTGCGCAGACTCGACCCCGCCAGCGTCGCGCGTCCGGCCTGAACCGACGACCCGACGCTGACAAAAGAAAATAAGGCCGGAGAAGCGATAACTTCTCCGGCCTTTGTTACTTTGTCTGAGACTGTCCTGCTTAGCTGTCCGCCTTTTCGCCTCGTCCCTGACTGCGCCGCGCGACCTTCGTCTGCGGAATCGGCAGTGCCACTCCGCCGGACTTGGCTTCCGGCTTCTCCTGCTCCTCCTCGAACTCGCCCGGTTCGCTGACGAGAGCCCCGCCCGAACGTTTCGAGAAGACCAGCTTGTTGCCGTTCTCGCTCAAGTCGACGTAGACCAAGTCGCCGAGACCGACCTGTTCGGTCGCCACCAGATTCGACAACGGGTAGACGAGGAAGCGTTCAATCGAGCGCTTCAGGTGGCGTGCGCCATACTTGAAGTCGATGCCCTCTTTGAGCAGCATGTCCTTCGCGTCGTCCGAGCACTGGAAGACGAACTTCGTCCCGGCCGAGCGCATGATGCGATCCTGCACAGAGGCCAGTTCGAGGTCGAGAATCTGACGCAGGTGATGCTCCTTCAGAGAGCGGAAAACCACCACCTTGTCGATGCGGTTCATGAACTCTGGCGAGAACTTGCGCCGCGCCGCCTCGACCGCCGTGCGATAAATCTTCTGGTCAACCTCCGTATCGTTAGGATTCTTCGCGCCCTTGGCAGGGGCAAAGCCGATGCCGCCGGAGATGAGTTCCGACATCTCGCGCGCGCCGAGGTTGGAGGTCATGACGACCATCGTCCGCGAGAAATCGACGCGGCGGTTGTCGCCGAGCGTGAGCGTCGCTTTGTCGAGGATGCCGAGCAGCAATTGCCACAGAGAGTCGGACGCCTTCTCAATCTCGTCGAAGAGGACGAGCGAGAGTTTGGTGTCTTCCGTGTGGTAACGGTCGAGATTCTCCTGCGTCAGCATCGGCGAAGTCTCGCGGTGTCCGAGATAGCCCGGAGGCGAGCCGATGAGCTTCGCAATCTCGTGCGAGTGCTGAAACTCCGCGCAGTCGATTTTGATGACCGCGCCGGGATCGCCGAAGAGGACTTCGGCCGCCGCCTCGACGACGCGCGTCTTACCCGAACCCGTGGGGCCGAGGAAGAGCATCGTGCCGACGGGACGGTTCATCGGATTCATCCCGGCGAGGAAAATTTGGTAGAGGCCGCTCATGCGGCGCACCGCCCGCTCCTGACCGACGATGCGCGTCGCAAGTTTCTCTTCAAACTCCTGCGCGCGCGGGCTCTTCTGGTCGGGGTCGAGAAAGACCGTGTTCGTTTGTGTTTTCTGTTTCTCCATCTGTGCAATCATGGTCGTCCTCCTTGCGGGAGCGGTGGCGGCATCTGTGTGACCTTTTTCGCGCGACTCTCGGCTTGTGATGGCCGCGTGTGGCCGTCCGCCTGTCGCACGGGGTCTTGCTGCCCCCCTTTTGAAACTCCATGCAAAGAACGCACCGCAAACTTTTAGATGCAGGTGTCAAGACGGCAGTTTGCCCTTCCGTTTAACGGCCGTCCAGACACGTCCCAGACGCGAATGCACTATATATACGACAACGCTGCTTTTGTCACCACAAAATAACGGCCGCAAGTTCGGCCACAGCCCGCCCGCGCAAGGGGCGAGAATTTTTCGCAGTGCCGCAAAATGGCAGGGTCAGAGTGACACTTCTCGGCCGGATTCCAAAAATCTGAATCGCGCGTTCAGCCGCACCTGTGCACCTAAACGTCGAGCAACTGCCCCGAAATGTGTGGAGAAGATGAGCGAAAAAAGGGAAGGCGCGGACTTAAATCAGCAGTCCGCGCCCTCTTTTTTCTCTGTGCCTGTCGGCCGGGAACGGGTGCGCCCGGCTAGTCGTAATATTCGAGGCCGAGGTGCGTGATGAGGTCTTCGCCGCGCAGGTGGCGCAGAGTGTTCTTGAGTTTCATCAGTTGGATGAAGATGTCGTGTTCGGGATAGAGACCGGGCGCGGTCTGCGGCGACTTGAAGTAGAAACTGAGCCACTCCTGCACGCCGCGCATCCCGACCCTTTGCGCGAGGTCTAAGAAGAGCGCAAGGTCGAGGACGATGGGCGCGGCGAGGATGGAGTCGCGGCAGAGGAAATCTATCTTGATTTGCATCGGGTAGCCGAGCCAGCCGAAGATGTCGATATTGTCCCAGCCCTCTTTGTTGTCGCCGCGCGGCGGATAGTAGTTGATGCGGACGACGTGCGAGAAGTCCTTGTAAAGCTGCGGGTAGACATCGGGCTGAAGGATGTATTCGAGCACGGAGAGCTTCGATTCTTCCTTCGTCTTGAAGGATTCGGGGTCGTCGAGGACTTCGCCGTCGCGGTTGCCGAGAATGTTGGTCGAATACCAGCCGTGCAGGCCGAGCATCCGCGACTTGAGACCCGGCGCGAGGATGGTCTTCATCAAGGTCTGGCCGGTCTTGAAGTCCTTGCCGCAGACGGGAACACCGTGTTCGTTGGCGAGGTCGAGCAGCGCCGGTACGTCAACCGTCAGGTTCGGCGCGCCGTTGGCGAAGGGGACGCCCGACTTGATGGCCGCGTAAGCGTAAATCATCGACGGGGCGATGGCCTTGTGGTTGTCGCGCAGAGCCTTCTCGAAAGACTTCAGCGAGCGGTGGACGGCATGGGGTTCAAGGAAAATCTCGGTCGAGGCAGCCCACACCATGACGAGGCGCGCGCACCTGTTCTTGCGTTTGAACTCGGCTATCTCTTCGATGAGTTGCTCGGCCAACTCCATCTTCGTCTTGCCCTGTTTGACGTTCGTGCCGCTCAGGCGTTTGACGTAATGTTGGTCGAAGACGGCCGCCATCGGCTTAATCTTTTGGAGGGGCGTCTTGAGTTGCGCGAGCAACTCCTTTTCGAGCACTCCGGCGTGCATGGCCGCCTCGTAGGCCGAGTCGGGGAAGATATCCCACGCGCCGAAGACGATGTCGTTTAAGTCCGCGAGCGGGACGAACTCCTTGATGAGAGGCACGCGGTTATCCGTCCGCTTGCCGAGACGAATCGTGCCCATCTGCGTGAGGCTGCCGATAGGCTCTGCAAGCCCTTGCTTGATGGCTTCGACGCCCGCAATAAAAGTGGTGCTGACGGCGCCGAGTCCGACGAGCAGCACGCCGAGCTTACCTTTAGCCGGAGCTATCTCCGCGTTCTTTTCGACCGACATGATTAACTAGCCCTCCAAAGTTCCGATTAGGAAGTGATAGGTGATGGGTGATGGTTGATAGGTGATAGGTGATAAGAGAAAGCCTGTTTCTTAATCCTATCACCCATCACCCATCACCTATCACTAATTCCCCATCACTAATCACTTGATGTGGATGATATAGAACGTGGGGGGACGAGTCTTGTCATATCTTGCCTAAAACAGGCGGCGGATTGCTTTTCGGGCGTTATTCGTGGCGCGTGCGGGGGACGAGTGCGGCGCGAAAGGCGCGCGGCGAAAGCCCTGTGGCCTGTCGGAAGGCTTTGGAGAAGTGGCTCGAACTGGCGTAGCCGACGCGTGAGGCGACTTCCGTGACGGAGAGGTCTGTCTCGGCCAACAGGTCGCGCGCGCGCGCGGCGCGTAGCGAGGCGAGGTAGGCGTGCGGCGAAGCGCCCGTCAGTTTTTTGAAGAGGCGCGCGAAGTGAAAGGCGGAGAGATGCGCGGCCGAGGCTATCTCTTCAAGCGGCAAATCGCGTTCGAGGTTGGCGTGCATCAACTCGACGGCGCGACGGATGCGCCGGTCAACAAGCCCGACGCGCGATAGTTCGACTTCGTCTGCGCGACGGATGTGCGCGTAATGGCGCAGCAGGTGAATCGAGAGTTGTTCGACGAGTGCGGCGACGACCAACTCCTGACCGGCATCGGTTTCGAGCAACTCTTCGGAGATGTCGCGGGCGATTCGGGCGAGCCGTTCGTCGCGTGCGACCCTGCGGGTCTGAAAGGTGATGAGGGCGTCGGCTCGTGTGAGGCGCGCGCGGACGGCGCAATCGAGGACGACCGAAGGGGCGATGGTGAGCGCAACGTACTCTGTGCGCTCCGCGCCGTGTGCTTCGAGGCTGTCGCCGGGCGCGACGAGAAGCGCCGCGCCTCGCTCGCGCGCTTCGCCCGTCGCACCATCGCCCGCGCGCCACGCCAGAGCGCCGTCGAGCATGATGAGCACGGCGAACTCCGGTCGCACCTCGTTTGTCCAGCGTGCGCGACGCCCGGCGCGATAGTGCGCGGCGAAGCGTGAAGGCAGAGCGAAAATCTTCTCCGTGACTTGTTGAGAGGAAGAACTCATGCGTCTTCTGCGCGCAGTTGTGCGGCTTCTGCGCGTAGTCGTGCGCGTTCTGCGCAGAGTCGCGCCGGATGGTTCGTGATGACGGCGCGCAGGCCGAAAGCGAGGGCGCGGCGCACCCACACGGGGTTGTCGGCCGTCCAGACGAGCGCCTCCATCCCTTGCGCGCGCGCTTCGGCGACGACGGCGCGGCGCGCGAGCGTGCGGTGCAGGGCGATTTCGTCGGCGCGGACTTCAAGCGCACGCGCGATGATTGTGCGACGCGGGAGGACAGGGCGCGACAGACGACGCTCGAAGAGGGCGGCGGTGCGTAACTCCGGCGCGTGGCGTTTGAGTTCGCGGACGGCGTCGAGCCTGAAAGATTCGACGACGACGCGCGAGGCGAGGTCGTGTGCGCGAATCTCGCGCGCCGCCGCTTCGACGAGCGGCGCGCAAGGCGTTGTCTCCTCAAGTTTCATCTCGACGTAGAGGACTTGAGAACGCGCGCCGATGAGTGCGAAGACTTCGGCGAGGGTGGGGATGTGCTGGCGCGAAAACTCCGTGTGTGCGAGGGCGGGGAACTTGCGGTTGAACCATGTGCCTGCGTCCGTCTCGCGCAGTTCTGAAGATGAGAGGGAGGCTATCTCAGCGTCGCGCAGCGCCGTGCGTCGCAGTGTGGCGTCGTGAATGACGACGGGGACTTGGTCGCGCGTCAGTCGCACGTCGAACTCGACGCCGTCTGCGCCATCTGCGATGGCCTGCGCGAAGGCGGACAGCGTGTTTTCGGGCGCAGAGCCGGACGCGCCCCGGTGGCCGATGATGAGTGGGAGGCTCACTTGAGTCGGCTCGTCTCTCACTTCTTCCTCGCGCGGCGTTTGGTCGTCGGCTTACGTTTCGTCGGCTCTGTCGTCGTCTCGGCGGGCTTTTCGGCGGGCACTTCAAACCAGACGGCGGCGAGCGGCGGCAGGTCGAGCGCGACAGAGAAGGGTTGCGCGTGGAAGGGCTGCTGCTCTGCGTCGAAGGGCTTGAAGCGAATCGTGCCGCTGCCGCCGTAGCGCGCGTCGTCCGTGTTGAGCAGTGGGCGATACTTGCCCGCGCGCGGCAGGCCGACGCGATAGGCGCGGCGCAGGACGGGCGAGAAACTGCACACGCAGAGCAACTGTCGGCCGTTTGAAGGGGCGATGCGAAGGAAGGCGACGATGTTTTCGTCGCGGTTGTCGGCGTCGAGCCAGAGGAAGCCGGAAGGGTCGTGGTCGGCTTCAAAGAGCGGCGCGTGTTCGCGGTAGAGGCGATTGAGTTCGGCGACGAGCGCATGAAGACCTGCGTGGTCTGCTTCGTCGAGCAGGTGCCAGTCGAGACTGCGGTCGTTGTTCCACTCGCGCCACTGTGCAAACTCGCCGCCCATGAAGAGCAGTTTTTTGCCGGGGTGCGCCCACATGTAGCCGTAGAGCGCGCGCAGGTTGGCGAACTTCTGCCAGCGGTCGCCGTGCATCTTGTTAATCAGCGAGCCTTTCATGTGGACAACTTCGTCATGCGAGAAGGGGAGGACGAATTTTTCAGTCCACGCGTAGAGGAAGCCGAAGGTCAGGTTGTTGTGGAAGTAGCGACGGTGGAGCGGGTCTTTCTGGAAATACTGAAGCGTGTCGTGCATCCAGCCCATGTTCCACTTGAAATCGAAGCCAAGCCCGCCTGCGGCGACCGGATGTGTCGTCTTCGGCCATGATGTTGACTCCTCCGCAATCATCAAGACGCCGGGATGCGCGGCGTGGACGGCCTCGTTCAACTCTTTGATGAACTCGATGGCTTCGAGATTCTCGCGTCCGCCGTACTTGTTCGGAATCCAGCGCCCGTCCGTGCGGCTGTAATCGAGATAGAGCATGGAGGCGACGGCATCAACGCGCAGGCCGTCAACGTGGCACTCGTTAATCCAGAAGAGGGCGTTGGCGACGAGGAAGTTTCTCACCTCGTTGCGACCGTAGTTGAAGATGTATGTGCCCCAGTCCGGATGCTCGCCGAGACGCGGGTCGAGATGTTCGTAGAGCGCCGTGCCGTCGAAGCGGCCGAGCGCGAAAGCGTCCTTCGGGAAGTGGGCGGGAACCCAGTCCATGATGACGCCGAGGTTGCGTCCGTGCAGGTAATCGACGAGATAGCGGAAGTCGTCGGGCGTACCGAAGCGCGCGGTCGGCGCGTAGTAGTTGGCGACCTGATAGCCCCACGAGCCGCCGTAAGGATGGCCTTTGAGCGGCAGGAATTCGACGTGCGTGAAGCCCATCTGCTCGCAGTAGTCGGCCAGCGCGGGCGCAGTCTCGCGGTAGGTCAGAGAGCGGTCGCCCTCTTCGAGCACGTGCCGCCATGAGCCGAGATGGATTTCGTAAATCGAGATGGGGCGGCGCAGGTGGTCTTCGCTGTTGCGACGGCGTATCCAGTCGTCGTCGGTGAACTGATAGGTCGGCTCGTAGACGATTGAGGAGGTGGCGGGCGGCACTTCCGCATAGAGCGCGTAGGGGTCTGCCTTGAGGAAGGGCACGCCGCGCTCGTGGTGTATCTCGTACTTGTAGAGCGCGCCGGGCGCAAGGTCGGGCACGAAGAGCTCCCAGATGCCTGAGACGCCGAGACGCCGCATCTGATGAAGGCGACCGTCCCAGTTGTTGAAGCTGCCGACGACGCTGACGCCGTCGGCGTGTGGAGCCCAGACGGCGAAGGAGACGCCGGAGATGTCTCCGAAGCGTCGGACGTGAGAGCCGAGCTTGTCGTAGAGGCGCGCGTGGCGGCCTTCGCCGAAGAGGTGTTCGTCGAAGTTTCCGAGCGTCGGTAAGAAGGCGTAAGGGTCGCGCAATTCGTAGACGCCGGTCGGGTATGTGACTCGCAACCGGTAGGGAAAGAGCGTCGTCCGACCTTCGACGAGCGTCTCGAAGAGCCCGGCCGGATGCGTCCGCCGCATCTCAAGGGGCGGCTCGCCCTCGATGAGCAACTCGATGCGCGTGGCGTCTGGACGATAAGCGCGGACGACGACGCCGAGCGGCGTCGGGTGCGCGCCGAGGAGCGCGTGGGGGTCGGGCGAGACGAGCCGCAGCAGACGCGCCAACTCGTCGAACGCGACGGTTGATGTGGTGAACTGCTCTGCCATAGGTCAAGAGACGACGAGCATCGTATCCGCCAAAAGTTAAGAGAGGACGAGCGCCGTATCTGCCAGCGCCACGTCGTCTGCGCGCATGACGTGGCGACGGAAGATGTCTGCGCCGTTGCCCGCTGCTGCGACGTTGCTCTGCGCCCCGGCGAGAATTTCGAGGAACGGTTCGCGCGGAGCGTCGAAACCAAGTTCGTCGAGAAGTTCGAGGACGCGCCCGGCGTAGCGCAACACTTGCACGGTTTCAAGTCCCGAAATGTCGTTGAAGAACCAGCCGCAGCTTGTGTACATCGTCATCGCGTGACGTTGCAACTCAAGCAGCCGGAGCGCGCGTGCGCGTTCCCCTTCGCTTAAAACTTTGGACGCGTGGCGTGCGAGGAACTCCGTGCGCGAGGCCGACGGCGCAATGAGCAGTTCGACGTAATCGTCGCGCGCCTCCCAGTGATTGCCGAGAAGTTCACCGGCCGCGTCCTCGAACTTGTCGGCCGCGTCGTCGCGCAGAAAGTCGAGCGCGGCGCGCAGCGGCGTCCGCCAGCGTTGATTCCAGCCTTCCGGCGCGCCCGTCTGGCAGCCGCAGTCGCGCGTCCAACGACCCAGCCCGTGCACGCAACTCCATGCCGTGCCTTCGCCCGCCTTGATATCAGCTTCCCAGAGCGGCGGATGCTCGTCCAGAAACTCCCCGTAGTTCGTCACACGAAAGCCATGCGCCGCCGCTTCTTCTTCGAGCGCGTAGGCCAGACAGAGGTCGCCGAAGCGAAAGTGGTGGCCGTAGCTTTCGCCATCGGTGGCGACGTTGACGAGCGGCACTTCTCCTCCACGCGCGGCGCTCACGCAACGCTCGATGAGCGAACGGCTCGACGAGAGCAGACCTTCAAAGGCGATGCCCTGCGAGATGCGGCCGTCGTAGAAGAAGAGGGCGATGGAGCGGCCTGAACCGTCGGGGTGAAAATACTTGTAAGGCACGGTCGGGTCAGCGCCGTCGCCGCTCGCGACCTGTTGCCACGCCTGCGCGCCGAGCGGTCGCACGCGCGCGGCCTGATGCGGTGAGAGAATGACGTAGCGCAAACCTTCGTCCATCAGCACGCCGAGCGTGCGCGCGTCGCAGGCCGTCTCCGGCAGCCACAACGCTTCGGGCGCACGTCGGAAACGCGCACTGAAATCCCTGATGCCCCAACGCACCTGCGTCCGCAGGTCACGCTCGTTGCAGAGAGGAAGGATGACGTGGTTGTAGCCTTGCGCCAGCGCGTTGCCGTGACCGCCGCGTGCTACTGCACTGGCACGGTCGGCTTCAAGGATGCGTGCGTAGGTGTCTGGATGGAAGCGTGCAAGCCACGAGAGAAGCGTGGGGCCGAAGTTGAAGCTCATCCGCGCGTAGTTGTTGACGATGCGCCGCTGACCGTCGCCGATGCGCGCGTAAGCGTTCGGGTGGTAGCACTCGCTATGGATGCGCTCGTTCCAATCGTGGAAGGGATGTGCCGACGGTTCGCATTCGACCCGCTCGGTGCGTGGGTTCTCGCGTGGTGGCTGATAAAAGTGGCCGTGTATGACCAACGCTGTCGTCATCAAAGCGACACCTTACAGGGCAATCAACGAAACTTCAAGACGGCGCACGAGCACGCAAAAAGGCGAGCATCATCCTTAGATGCTCGCCTCGAAAAATTCCTCTCCGCAGGCAATCTCGCGCCGGACAGTTATTTGCTCTGCACGCTCTTGAGCGAGATGACGAGCGTGCCGAGGTCGCTCGACAGCTTCGCGCGGACGGGCAGACGCCGCGCATCGTTCGTCACCCACATCGACATCTCTCCCTTACCTTCGACCGGACGATGCTCGCCGAACAGTTCAACATCGACACGCACGACCGACACCTTCCCGACCGGCGTCTTCATCAACTTCTTCTCGGCTACGACCTTGGCCGGGACGTGATAAATCTCGCCGGAGTCGCTCAGGACGAGGTTGAAGGTCTTGCCCGGCGTGAGCGTCTGCGTGCGCAGGAAGTAGATGGCCGAGAGCACGTCGTGCATTGCGCCGCCGAGCGGGTTGTTGACGATGCGCGGCTCGCGGCGCGGGTCGTTCGGGTCAATCTCCTTCCACGCCACGCGGTCGGCCGCGCGGTCGAAGAGCGCTTCGCTCGTCCGCACGCGCTTGCCCTGCTCGTCGAGCTTCTTCGTCCGCAGCACGGCGAACGTCTCCGGCTCAACGGTTGATTCGATACGGAAGTGGAAGTTGATGCCGAAGAGCTTGCGAAACCATCCCTTCGACTCGATGTCGCCGACGAAGAGGTGCGGCGCGGTCTTCGTCGGCCCGGTGTGAGCGGCGTCCGTGCGCCCGGCCGTGAACTTGAACTCGGCAATCTTGATGCCGCGCAGCAGCAACTTCGAGAACTCGGCTTCGTAGACGAGTTGCTCGGCAGGCTCGAAGGGAAGCGACGCTGGCGCAGAGACGCTGCTGCGCGGCTGCTCCTTCGTCTCGACGAAGGCCGCCACGCGCGGCGCGACGACGAGCGCGCACGCACACGCGACGACGAGGACGAATACTCTCATCCACACTTTCTGCAACTTCATCGCTTCACCCCTCGAACGACTCAACTCGGCCAACTCGCCAGCGCGGCCTTCAGCGCCAACACGCCCCACGCTGCCAACAGTCCGAGCGCCGCGCGATACTCGCGGTATCGCATGTACAGCGCGGCGTCGAACCTGACGGCTGCGTTCGTCCCATCTCTGTAGGGCGCAAGGCGCGGGAAAAAGAGCGGGACGGCACGCGCATATCGTTCATACTCGTCGCCGAACAACTCGGCCATGGTCGCCGCTTCGACGCGCATGACCGGCAAATAGATGCCCAGAAAGAGCGCCGCGAAGAGGCCGCCGAAGACCAGCATCGCCCACGCGCCGCCAAGCAGGCGCGGCTGTCCGGCGGCAATCGTAAAACCCAGTCCGAGCAGGAAACTGCCGAAGTAGAGCGGGTTTCTCGTGTAGGCGTAAGGGCCGGAGGTGGCGAGTTGCGCGTTCTTGCGAATGTGACCGGCCGCCCACGCGCGCACGAGCAGCCCGACGAGGGCGACCACGCCGCCCGCCACGAGCGTCCAACCGCGCGGACGCGCCAGCGCGATGAAGAAAGCGCCGACGAGGAAACCGAGCGGCACGCGCCAACGCTGCACCCACGTTCCGCCCCTACGCACCGGCACGTACCTCTGCCGCCGATGCGACACTTCCTCCGCGCCCCTCTGCCGACGCGCGCACAAGTCTCTCCGCAACCGCCGATGCCACGCGCTCGACTTCGATGTCCAGACAAACCCACTTCGCACACGCGCGCCGATGGCAATCGACGCGGCAGCCGATGTCCGTGCGTTCGACGCAGACATCCTCCGCGCGCGGGCTGCCATTGCGCCACCATTCGGTCGGCCCGAACAGTCCGACCACCGGAGCATCGGCCGCGACGGCCAGATGCGTCGGCCCCGTGTCGCCGCCGACGTAGACGCTCGCACGCCGCGCCAGCGCGTAAAACCCTCTCAGCGACGGACTGACGGCGATGGCCGCGCCCGTCCGCGAGGCGGCTGCGGCGCGTTCGGCCAGTTCGCCCTCGCCCGGCCCGTAGGTGACGGCCGAGGCCAAACCGTGCCGCTCGTAGAGCGCGTCGGCGAGCGCGCCGAAACGTGCCGCGTCCCAGAGTTTCGTCGGCCAGCCGCCGCCCGGATTGAGAATTGCGAAGGGGCGGCCGAGACGCTCGACCAGACGCGCAGCCTCCGTCTCGTGCTCCGGCCGAATCGCCAGCGGAAACGCGAAATCGCGCGCCTCAATGGGTACGTCGATGCCGAGCGCACCGGCGGCCAGTGCCAGATTCTTGCGTATGACGTGGAGGCGCGCAGGCGTCTCGACCGTGTCGGTCAACAGAAAGCGGCTCGCGGGTTCGCGCAGGTGTGCGCGCGAGAATCCGTAGCGGCGCGGCGCGCCGGAGAGTCTGGCGATGAAGGCTGACTTGATGAGACCTTGAAAATCGAGTGCGGAATCGAAGGCTGAGGCGCGTAGTCGGCGCAACTGCTGACGCGGTGCCAGCAGCGTCTCCCCAGACACCGGCCAGCGCCTCAGAGCCTTCGTGTCGATTTCGATGAGCCGATTCAGAAACGGGTTGTCCCGCAAAATCTCTGCCGCGCGCCGCTCGACGACCCACGAAATCTCCGCTTCGGGCAGCGCCCGCCGCATCGCGCCGAGCGCCGGCAGCGCGTGGACGATGTCGCCGATGCTTCCGAGTTTGACGATGAGAATCCGCGTCATAAGGCGTTAGAGCACGGGGCGACGTTGCGCCGGAATCTTTATTGACAGCAAAGGGCGGAATACTATAACAAAACCTTGCTTTCTCATCCTTCCAAGAAGAGGTCTCACAAGGTCATGCCCTTACACGCAATATGGGTTCCGGGTAGCGTCACGATTCCTCCCACGAGTTATTCTCTCAATTACGTTAACGTCGGCGGCGCAAACATCCATTACAGTGAAATCATCGGGGTGCGCGGGACAACCGCCAGATATCGCCTCAGGGGCGAACACAGCGCAGCTTTTCACATCCCCATCCCGACTCCCGTCATTCTCAACGACGTGCGCTTGCGTCTGGTACGCATCTTCGTCCTCATGAATTTGGAGAAGCAGGCCGTCGCAGGGCCTCCCAACAGGGTTGCGCGAATGGAGCGAATTCAGGTTTACGACGGGCCTAATACGACTCCCATCTTTGATGCGCGGCCGGTCAACCACCTCGGCACGTCGTACATAGAAGGCGATTTGAGCCGCTCGATTATTTACGAAACACCGCGCACGCCGACGACGCCGGTTAACTCATGGCCTCAGCAAAACACCTGGCCTATCCCGAACCGGCCGGAAATCTTCTTCGGACTCTCGATTGCGGTGGTGATTAAGGCTTACAACGCCGACTGCGACGTGACTTTCGTGACGGCCGGGGCAGACTTCGTCAGCTAGTGACAGAGTGCCGTCCGGTTAGTCGTCGCTGCCCGTTACTCGCTTCACCATCTCCGTACTCGAATGGTCTTTCGGGTCGCCGACGATTTGGACGCGGCCGCCGTAAGAGCGTACCACGTCGCGTTCGGGGACGGTCTCGGCCGTGTAGTCCGTGCCTTTGGCATGGATGTCCGGGCGAATCGCGAGGAGCAGGGCTTCGACCGTCGGCTCATGAAAGATGGTCACGAGGTCAACGGCGCGCAGTGCCGCAACCGTCTCGGCGCGCTCGCGTTCCGTGACGAAGGGGCGTCCCTCGCCTTTGAGCGCGCGCACCTGCGCGTCGGAGTTGATGCCGACGACGAGCAGGTCGCCCAGAGCGCGCGCGGCTTCGAGGTAGCGGACGTGGCCGACGTGCAGAATGTCGAAGCAGCCGTTGGCGAAGACGATGCGTGCGCCGTTCTTGCGCGCAATCGCCACGCGCGCAATCAGACGGTTGCGTTCGAGGATGCGCGACGCGGCGTCGGCCTTCTGTTGTTCCTCGCTCCGATTCATAAAACTTGTGTGCTCGCCTCCTCCTCGCTCCGGCGCAGGGAGGCGAGCAACTCCTCACAGGTGACGGAGGCTGTGCCGCGCTTCATCACGACGAGGCCGCCCGCGTGGTTCGCCAGTTGCGCGGCCTCGCGCGCGGTCGCACCGGAGGCGAGCGCCAGCGCGTAGGTGGCGATGACGGTATCGCCCGCGCCCGTCACATCGACGGCCTCGCGCGCGCCGATAGGCTCGATGTGCGTCGCTTGAAGGCCATCTTCGACGAGCATCATCCCCTGGCTTCCGCGCGTCACCAATAGCGCGTCGAAGCCGAGACGCGCGCGCAAATCATGTCCCGTCGCTTCGAGCGCGTCTCTCGTCTCGAAG
>DASZCR010000094.1:0-26350 GCA_035942915.1 Pyrinomonadaceae bacterium
CCGTCGGAGGTCTCGAAACTGGCGCTGGCCGTCTTCCTCGCGCGCTTTCTCGAAAGACGCGCGGGCGAGGAGACTTCGTTCTGGCGGACGTTTGCGCCGTCGGTCGGGGTGGCGGGCGTGCTGATGCTGCTCGTCGTCAAGGAGCCGGACTTAGGAACGGCGATGATGCTCGGCGTGATATGCGTCGTGATGCTGTTTACGGCGGGCGCGAGTCTCAAACACATGGCGCTGGCGGCCGCTCCGGCGCTCGCCGCGCTCGCCGCGCTGCTGCTCTTTGTCCCCTTCAGACGCGAACGCATGATTGCTTTCCTCGACCCCTTCGCAGACTCGCAGGGAACGGGCTATCAGGTCGTCCAATCGCTGCTCGCCGTCGGCTCCGGCGGCGTTCACGGCCTCGGCTTCACGGAAGGACGGCAGAAGATGTTCTTCCTGCCGTTTGCGCACTCGGACTTTATCTTCGCCGTCGTGGGCGAAGAGTTGGGACTAGTGGGCGCGCTCGCCGTCGTCGCTCTGTTCGGTCTCTTTCTGTGGCGCGGGATGCGTGCGGCGATGAACGCGCCTGACAGGTTCGGGATGCTGCTCGGCGTCGGCGTCGTCACAGGGATTGTCGCGCAGGCTCTCTTCAACATCAGCGTCGTGCTTGCGCTCGTGCCGACGAAGGGCATCCCGCTGCCGTTCATCTCCTACGGCGGCTCGTCGCTCGTGCCGACGCTCTTCGCCGTCGGCGTTCTGCTCAACATCTCGCAGCAGGCGAACGTGGCGGGCGGGCAGATGACGTTGGCGGAGGCGCAGAGCAGCAGCCGACGCAAAGCGGCAGAGAGCCTCGACAAAAGGCGTCTGGGCGTTGTGCGATGAAGATGCGCGCGCTGATTGCCGCCGGGGGAACGGGCGGGCACATCTATCCGGGGATTGCGGTGGCGAAAGAGATTATGCGTCGCCACCCGGAAGCGGTCGTCAGGTTCGTCGGCACGGCGCGAGGTCTGGAAACCAGACTCGTGCCGCAAGCAGGGTTTGAACTGTCGCTCATTGAAAGCACGGGCCTCGTCAACATGTCCGTGCGCGAGCGCGTGCGCGGGCTGATGGTCTTGCCGAAGAGCTTCTTCGCGGCGCGGCGTCTGATACGCGAGTACAGACCCGATATCGTCATCGGCGCGGGCGGCTACGTCTCAGGGCCTGTGCTGTTGACGGCATCACTGATGCGTGTCCCGACGCTCGTGATGGAGTCGAACGCCGTGCCCGGTTTTACGAACCGTGTGCTGGCGCGCTTCGTCGATGCGGCGGCCGTCTCGTTCGAGGCGGCGCTGCCGCACTTTCGCGGCAAGGGCGTCGTGACAGGCAACCCCATCCGCCGCGAGTTCTTTGACATCCCGCGCAAGCCGCGCGACCCGGCGCAGTTTTCGCTCCTCGTCTTCGGCGGCTCGCAGGGCGCGCGCGCCGTCAACGAAGCTTTGGTTGCGGCGCTGCCGCTCCTTGCAGAGCACAGAGAGGTGCTGCGCATCACGCACCAGACCGGCAAACTCGACTTCGAGCGCGTGCGCGCCGGATATGAAGCGGCCGGATGGCTTGAGCGCGCGGACGTGCGCGAGTACATCGACGACATGGTGGCGGCCTTCGCCTCGGCCGACCTGATTGTTTCGCGCGCCGGGGCGACGACGAGCTTCGAGTTGATGGCTGCGGGCAAGCCCGCGCTGATGGTTCCGCTGCCCGGCCAACTCGAACAGCAACGCAACGCAGAGGTGTTGCAGGAGGCGGGCGCGGCGCGGATGATTTTGCAGAGCGAGTTGGCGGGCGAGCGGCTCGCGCAGGAACTCTCCGTACTCATACGCGAGCCTGCGCGTGTGACTGCGATGGAAGAGGCGAGCCGACGCATGGCGCGCGGCGATGCGGCCGCCGCCACTTTGGAGGTAATTGAAAAGCTGATTAAGAGTCGGGGGGCTAAAGTCTAGAGGCTGAGGTCAACACAAGTGACCGACGCTTGCGACTTCAAACTTCAGACTCACGACCGGATTGACATATGTTTCGTCGCATTCAACACGTCCATTTCGTCGGCATCGGCGGTATCGGCATGTCCGGCATCGCCGAGGTGCTGGCGAACATGGGTTTCCGCGTGTCAGGCTCCGACCTGCGACGTTCGAATGTGACGGAGCGTCTGGAAAGTCTCGGCGTCGAGTTCCGTGAGGGGCACGACGCGGCCAACGTCGGAGACGCGCACGTCGTGGTGCGCTCGACGGCCGTGCGCGAAGACAACCCAGAAATCGCGGAGGCGCGCAGGCGTTCGATTCCGGTCATCGCGCGCGCAGAGATGTTGGCCGAGTTGATGCGTCTGAAGCCGCACACGGTCGCCGTCGCAGGCTCGCACGGGAAGACGACGACAACCTCGATGGTCGCCACCGTCCTCGGCTTTGCAGACTTAGACCCGACGGTCGTCGTCGGCGGCGTCGTCGGCACGTTCGGCTCGAACGCGCGGATGGGCAAGAGCGATTTGATGGTGGTTGAGGCGGACGAAAGCGACCGCTCGTTTCTGATGTTGACGCCGACCTTCGCCGTCGTCACCAACATCGACCGCGAGCACATGGACTACTACACGGACATGACGGACGTGCGCAAGTGCTTCGCAGACTTCGTCAACAAAGTTCCGTTCTACGGCGCGGCCGTCCTCTGTCTGGACGACCCGCACGTGCAGGCCGTGATTCCGGAAGTGACGCGACGGCGCGTCACCTACGGGTTGAGCGCGCAGGCCGATGTCTCTGCGCGCGAGGTACGCTACGACCAGGACTTCGGCTCGCGCTTTACAGTGAGACGTGGCGGTCAACCCGTCGGACAGGTCTCTCTGCGCGTGCCCGGCTTGCACAACGTCTACAACGCGCTGGCGGCCGTCGCCATCGGGTTCGAGTTGGAAGTGCCCTTCGAGACCATCGCCCGCGCGCTCTCGGAGTACACGGGCGTCAACCGTCGCTTTCAGTTCAAGGGCGAGGAGGCGGGCGTGCTCGTCGTTGACGATTACGCACATCATCCGACGGAGATTCGCGCGACGCTGGCAGCGGCCAAAGTCGGCTCGGCCGGCCGGCGCATCATCGTCCTCTTTCAGCCGCACCGCTACACGCGGACGAAAGACCAGATGGACGAGTTCGCGCGCTCATTCAATAACGCCGACGTGGTGCTCGTCTCAGACATCTACGCGGCGAGCGAAGACCCCATCGAGGGCGTGACGGCCGAGTCGCTGGTCGAGGCCGTCCATCGCTACGGGCACAAGGACGTGCGCTACGTCGGGGCGCTTGAAGAGGCGACGCGTGCGCTCCTCGCAGAGGCGCGCGAGGGAGACATGGTTATCACACTCGGCGCGGGCAGCGTCTACCGCGTCAGCGACCAACTGCCCGCGTTGCTGAGAGCAGGCGCGGGAGCGGAGGCGAAGGGCGAATGATTAAACCGAGCGGACGAATGAGAGGGGTACGCTTTGAAAAATATCTCGCTCTACGTTCCGTCGTCGGCAGTCGAAGTCATCGTTGTGTGGCCGTGATGAACGAAGCGGGAAACATCATCGGAGCGACGAGAGAAGGCGAGTCGGTCGCCGAGATTGCCGCGCGCGTCGGCATCAGAGCCGAGCGCGGACGCCGCTTCGCGGAGTTGACGAGCCTGCGCGTCGGCGGCGCGATAGATTGGGTCGTCTTCCCGGCCACTGAGGAGCAGGCGGCGCGCATCGTCGGCGAGTTCGAGCGTGCGCGCGTGGTCTGGCGCGTCCTCGGCGCGGGCAGCAACGTGCTGGCCGATGACAAAGAGCATCGTTACACCGTCCTCAGCATGCGCGAGGTCAAGGGCGAGGCGCGCTTCGACGGCGAGCGCGTTTCAGTCAGCGCCGGTTACTCTCTGCCGCGCCTGTGCGTCGAGGCGGCACGACACGGCCTCTCCGGGATTGAAGGCTTGGGCGGCATCCCCGGCACGGTCGGCGGCGCGCTCTGGATGAACGCGGGAGCATACGGCCACGAGATTGGTCAGGTGGTCGAGACGGTGCGCGTGGCGCGCGGCGGAGAGGTCGTCGAAGTGCCGGGCAGCGAGGTCGAGTGGAACTATCGCCACACCTCTTTCCGCGAGGGCGAACTGCTGCTGGGCGCGACGCTGAAACTCACGCCCGACGACCCCGAACAGATACGCGTGCGTATGGAAGAGGCCAAACGCAAACGCTTCGCGACGCAGCCGCACGGTGCGCGCAGCGCCGGGTGCTTCTTCAAGAACCCGCCCGGCTCAGGCTTGAGCACGGGCAAGATGATTGACGAGATGGGCATGAAGGGCGAACGAAAGGGCGGCGCACTCGTCTCGCCCGTCCACGCCAACTTCATCGTCACCGAAGGCGAAGACGCACGCGCCGCCGACGCGGTCGCACTCGCCGAAGAGATACGCGAGCGATTCCGGCGCGAGCACGGCATCGAACTCGAATACGAAGTTGAACTGTGGGGGGCGGAAGTGGAAGAAAGGGATAAGGGTTGAGGTCGGAGGGATGAAGAAGAAGAGCTCTTACTTCGTCCCACAGTCCTCCGTCCACATCCCTTCGGAAAGGGTGAAGCTGTGAGAGACCAGGTCATCACACCGCGCGCGGGAAGCGGGCGCACGACGGCGGCGGCGGGGAAGGGACGCGGCGGGCGCGGCGGCGTCGCGCAGCAGCAGCAACAACGGCCGACGCCGCGCCGCTCGAAGTCTTCCGCAGGCAGACGCGCGGGCGGCTCGTGGGGTGCGGTGCTGCGCTATCTGCCGCTCGCGGCCAAACTGCTCCTTGCCGTCTGCGCCGGTCTGCTCATCTTCAAAGGTTACACGGCGATGGCCTCGGCCTCTTTCTTCCACATCAAGAGCGTCGAGGTCGAAGGCGAAGCGCGCGTCTCGGAAGATGAGATAAAGGCTGCCGTGCATCGCGCGGCCGATGCGGCGGGAGTCTGGAAAGCAGACCTCGCAGCCGTCAGCGACGAAATCAAGAAACTGAAGTGGGTGCGGACGGCGACCGTCGCGCGCGTGTTGCCCTCAGGCTTGCGCGTCAGAGTCACGGAACGCGAGCCGCGTCTCGTCGCGCGCAACTCTGCGGGCGGCTTCGACTGGGTGGACGAAGACGGGGTGTTGCTCGGCAAAGCTTCGGTCGCAGATGTGACCTCTTTTCTCGTGCGTGGTCTGGACGAGACGACGACCGAGTTTGCGCGCCAGCAGAACCGCGAACGCGTCCAGAAGGCGCTTGAGATGGAGCGCGAGTGGAAAGCTTCGGGCCTCATCGAGCGCGTCAGCGAAGTCAACCTCGACAACCTGAAGGACGTGCGCGCGCAGCTTTCCGGCGACTACTCTCAGATACAAGTTTTCTTAGGCGAACGTGATTTCGGACGGCGTCTGGCACGCGCCTTCAAGGCGCTCGCCGAAGTCCCGAACCCTTCGCCGCGCGGCCCCGTCACCTATCTGGACGCGACGCGCGAGAAGGGCGTCACCGTCGGCTTCAGCACCGTCGCGCAGCCGAGCATCGAGACGGCCGCGCACACGACGAGCGCCGCCACGTCGTCGCCCTCGTCTGCCGGCGCTGCGACCAGAAGCGAGCGGAAGGACGAGCGCAAGAGCGAGGCGAAGAAGGAGGCCGCGCAGAAGAAGAAGAAGGATGAGCCGCGCCGTCCGGCGACGAGCGCGCGCACGACGGATGCAGGAGGCGTCAAGGGACGTAGCGCGACGGTCGCCGAGCAGAGACCGCGCCGCGTCAACACTTCGCCGCGCCGCTAGAGATTTCGTTTGTAAGGAGCACACGCTGCAATGGCTAAACGCGCCACGCACACGGTCGGCTTAGACATCGGGACGAGCCGCGTGACGTGCATCATCGGCGAGCCGGGCGACGGCGGGCTGGTCGACATCGTCGGCATCGGCGAGGCAGAGGCGCGCGGCCTGCGCAAAGGCGTCATCGTCAACCCGGAAGCGGCCGTCGAATCCATCAAGCGCGCCGTCGAAGATGCCGAGCGCATGAGCGGGCTTGAAGCCGAGGACGTAGCCATCAACCTTGCCGGCTCGCACATCATGGGCTTCAACGGTCAGGCCATCGTCGCCGTCTCCGGCCGCGACCGCGAGATTACGCACGACGATGTGCGCCGCGCCGTCGATTCGGCCTGCGCCATTCAACTCCCGGCCGGGCGCGAGATAGTCGATAGACTGCCGCAGGAGTTCATCGTCGACGACCAGGACGGCATCAACGACCCCGTCGGCATGATTGGCGCGCGCCTCGCCGTCAAAGTCCATATCGTGACCAGCCCTGTGACGGCGCGTCAGAACGCTATCAACGCCGTCAACCGCGCCGGTCTGATGGTCGGCGACATGGTGCTCGAACAACTGGCCGCCGCCGAGGCCGCGCTGACGGACGAGGACAAGGAGTTTGGCGCGGCGCTCGTCGATATCGGCGCGGAGACGACCGGGCTGATTATCTACCAGCGCGGCGCGGTGCAGCACACGGCCGTCTTCGCGCTCGGCGGCTCGCACTTCACCAACGACATCGCCTTCGGTCTGCGCACGCCCATCCCCGAAGCCGAGAAGATTAAGCGCGCGGCCGGGACGGCGTGCAGCACGAGCCTGAGCGAGATTGAAAGAGGCGAGTTGGTCGAAGTCCCTTCCGTCGGAGGACGACCGCCGCGACAACTCTCAAGACAGATTTTGTGTGACATCCTCCAACCGCGCGCCGAAGAGGTCTTGCTCCACGTCGCCGACGAGATACGCGAATCGGGTTGGGAGCGACAACTCTCCTCAGGCATCGTCTTAACGGGCGGCGGTTCGCTCCTTGACGGGATGGTGGAAATCGCCGAGCAGGTTTTCGACGCGCCCGTGCGCCTCGGCTACCCGGAGCGCGACCGCTTCGGCGGCCTCATCGAAGACATCCAGAGTCCGGCGTGGGCAGCCGCTTCCGGGCTTTGCCTCGTTGCGCAACGGGCGCAGAACGCGGAAATCCGGGCTTCGGCCGCCAAGCGCGGCGCGACCGGAGGATTGGGAGCGATAGTCTCAAAGTTTCGAAATCGTTTTAGTAGTATTTTCTGACAAGTTGTTGTATGCTGCCGCGCCAGCCGGCACAAGATGTAGTCCGCAATATATGGGTACGGTCGGCGCGCACAGCCCAAGATAACCGCACGCGAGCTTTCTAAGGCGGTGACGCTTCAGAGAGAGAGAGGATTTCTAAGACTATGACACCGGAAGGCCGTCAGCCGGGCAGCGGGATTAACATTTTCATCGACGACGACCCACCGATTACGGGTGCGCGCATTAAGGTCATCGGCGTCGGTGGCGGCGGCGGCAACGCCGTCAACCGCATGATTGAGGCCGGCATCGAGGGCATCGAGTTCCTTGTCGCCAACACCGACCTGCAAGCTCTGAAGCGTTCACGCGCGCCGATTAAGATTCAACTCGGCGGTCGTCTCACGAAAGGCTTGGGCGCGGGCGCGAACCCGGATGTCGGGCGCAACGCCGCGCTCGAAGACACGGAGAAGATTATCGAGGCTTTAGAAGGCGCTGACATGGTCTTCGTGACTACGGGTTTGGGCGGCGGCACAGGCACCGGAGCCGCGCCGATTATCGCTTCGCTCGCCACCGAATTGAACGCGCTGACGGTCGCCGTCGTGACCAAGCCGTTCCACTTCGAGGGCAAGCGTCGGATGACGCAATCGGAGCAGGGCTTGAGAGAGTTGCGTGAGTGCGTCGATACGGTGATTACCATCCCGAACGAGCGTCTGTTGCACACGGTTGACCGCAACGTGTCTTTACAGGACGCCTTCAAGTTGGCCGACGACGTGTTGCGTCAGGCCGTGCAGGGCATCAGCGACCTCATCACCGTTCCCGGCCTCATCAACCTCGACTTCGCAGACGTGAAAGCCATCATGGCCGGGATGGGACTGGCCTTGATGGGCGCAGGACGCGCCTCCGGCGAGAACCGCGCGCTCGAAGCGACGCAGCAGGCCATCTCTTCGCCGCTTCTGGAAGAGGCGACCATCGAGGGCGCCAAGGGCGTGCTCATCAACATCACGGGCGGCTCAGACCTGACTCTCTACGAGGTCAACGAAGCCTCGTCCATCATCCGCGAAGCCGCAGACGACGATGCCAACATCATCTTCGGCGCGGTCATCGACGAGAACCTGCGCGACGAGATGAAGATTACCGTCATCGCCACCGGCTTCGATAAGGAGTTGGCCGACGTGGGAACGACGGCGACGCATGCTGGCGCGGTCGTGCCGCCGCCGCGTTACACGCCTCGCCCCGGCGGCGACGACATGCCGCCGCGCCCGGCCGGGACGCGCCCCGACGACCTCGACGTGCCGACCTTCATTCGCAAGAAGGCCGACTAAAGTCAGGCCGCAGGTCAAAGCAAAAAGGTACAAGTTAAGAGGCCGCTTCCTTCTTAACCTGTGCCTTTTTCCTTTTCACTTTTTCCTTCGTTAAGCGGTTTGCCTTTTTCGTTTTTGTCGTGTAGCATGTCGCCCATTCCTGACAGGATTGAAATCAACAACGGGTAAAGACCGTATCACGTCATCTGTCTAAGACCGCAGACCGCGCGCGGATGTGTGGCTAATCGTTTCGCTGCCTTTGTGCCGCCGAACCGATTCTGTCCGTCTCGCCTTTTGCTTTTGCAGCACGCGGCCAGTCCGAAGCCGCAGAAACACTCGCGCGCGCCAGAGGCGCGTCCGCCCGGCATGGAGGTAGAGCAAACTACAGTGAATCGCAAACTCATTCGCACCACACTTGCAGAGGTCAAGGGGCGCGGCGATACGCCGCAGAAGGAGCGCGTCGAAGCGCCGCGCGCCAGTTCTCATGTTCCGCATCGCGGCAGCGGAGGAGGCGCAGGCGGTGGCGGCAGCGACCGCGCGCATTCTTCCAGTCCCAAAGAGTCGGCCGGAGCGGCAGCGGCAGCCGCCGCCTCCGGGCGCAAGAAGATTCCTCCCGCCGAGACGAGCGCGGAAATCTTCTATTACAAGAAGCAGATGGACGCTCACACGTCGATGGTCATCGTCCTGCAAGACGGCGAAGAGATTGTCGGCACGATTGAGTGGTACGACCGCAACGCCTTGAAGGTCAACCGCAAGGGCGAGCCGAACATTCTGCTCCTGAAGCACAACATCAAATACATGTTCAAGGCCGAAGACCGCGACGGCGGCGACGCAAGCGACGGCGAGGCCGGCGGCTGAAGCGGCGGCGAGACGGCTCTCCCACCCGTCTCGGACTCGGCGAGCTTCAGTGCGTGACAGTGCGACTCAGCAGAGACTCCTCAAATCTTCCTCCCCTGTTGTAGCATCGAGCCATGACCGACGACCCGGAAACTTCGCCTGCGAACGGCTCTGAGCGTCGTCCGCCGCACGCCTCGACGCGCGGTGGACGGCCGCGCATCGCCATCACGATGGGCGACCCGGCCGGTATCGGCCCCGAAGTCGTGCTCAAGGCCGTCGCCGAGCCAGAAGTGCTCGCAGCCTGTGCGCCCATCATCGTCGGCGACGCGCAGCACCTCGCGCACACGGCGCGCCTGCTCGACTTGCAAAGCGGCTACGAGATTGTGCGGCGCGGCGAACCTCTGCCGGATGATGCGCCCGACCCGCTCATCTATCATCTCGACAACATCACAGGGCGCGTCGAGCCGGGTGTCGAGTCGGGCGCGGCCGGACGCGCGGCAGCCGAATACATCGAGGCGGCCGTCGAACTCTGCGCGCTCGGCGCGTGCGAGGCCGTCTCGACGGCGCCTATCAACAAGCGTGCGCTCTTCCTCGGCGGCTACAGCTTCCCCGGTCACACGGAATTCTTCCAGCACTTGACGGGCGCTGAGGAGTGCGCGATGGCCTTCGTCGCCTCCAACCTGCGCATCGTCCTCCTCTCCACACACGTCCCGCTCTCGGAGGCCATCCGGCTCGTGCAGCGCGAACGCATCGTGCGCGTTGCGCGTCTGGCCGACCGCGAGTTGCGGCGTTGGGGCATTGCGCGCCCGCGTCTGGCGATGGCGGCGCTGAATCCGCACGGGGCTGAGGGCGGGCTCTTCGGCGTCGAAGAGTCGGCCGAGATTGTCCCGGCCGTCGAAGACGCGCGCGCGCAGGGCATCGACCTGACTGGCCCTTACTCGGCCGACACGGTTTTCCTGCGCGCCTCGCGCGGGGAGTTCGACGCCGTCGTTTCGTGTTACCATGACCAGGCGATGATTCCCGTCAAGTGTCTCTCCTTCGGAGAGGCCGTTAACGTCTCGCTCGGTCTGCCCTTTATCCGCACCTCCGTCGACCATGGCACGGCCTTCGACATCGCCGGACGCGGGGTAGCCGAACATTCGAGCATGGTTGCCGCCATCAAGCTCGCCGCGCGCCTCGCACGCGCCGACCAGAGCGGCAAGGCGGTCGAAGTTTAAAAGCAGTGATAGGTGATAGGTGATAAGAAAAGACCTGTTTTATCCTCTCACCTATCACTTATCACTTAGCACCTCTCACCTGAGATAGCCGGAGGTCTTCTAATCTTGTCTGAGCCAACCGTTCCGACCTCGCGCCGCATCCTTGTCGCAGACGACGACCCGGCCATCCTGCGCCTCGTGACGGCCATCGTCGAGAAAGAGGGCTATACGGTGGTGAGCGCGCGCGACGGGCGCGAGGCTTACAAACTGCTGCAATCGGACAGCGACTTTCTGGCCGGCATCTTCGACGTGATGATGCCGCACATACAGGGGCCGGAACTCGTCCGCTACATGCGGACGGAGAAGCGTCTGATGAAAATCCCCGTCATGATGATGACGGCCGAGCAGAACCCGAAACTGTCATCCGACAGCTTCGCGGCCGGTGCGGTCGTCTTCCTGCCGAAGCCCTTCACCACTTCGCAACTGCAAATCATGCTGCGGATGCTGATTAGCAAAGCGCAGAGCGCATAAGAGACGGTGGACAACCGTCGGAGGTGAAAACTTATGAACGGGCCTCGAACGTCGGGACAGCGAGCGCGGCGGTTGATGACGGCACGACTCCTGTTGAGCTTCGTCGTCCTCGCGGTCGGAGGCTTGGTCGCGTGGTCGGTCGCGGAGGGCGCGCAGTCCGGGCGTCGGACACCGAAGCCGTCGTCGCCCGTTCCGGCCGCGACGCCGGAAGCCGGGGGCGAATCCGAGTCGCAGTCGAAGCCGAAGAAGCGGCCTGCGACGGGGCCGACCTTCATCGTCTGCCAGTTGGACAACCCTTTCCTACAGATTGCCTACATCACGCCGGAGAGCATGGTGGCGGCCTTCGCGCGGCGCTTGACGGACTCGAACGCCGTCGAGGTGGTGCAGGGCGCGAAGGTGACGCGGCAGGAGGCGCGCGACCGCGCCAAGAACGAGAAGGAGGCCTTCACCGTCCTCGTCTCCATCGAAGACGAAATGGACGAAGCAGGGCGCGAGGTGATGGGCGAACTCAACCCGCGCCGCCTCGCCGTCCGCCTCTTTGTCTATGAGCCGCGCACCGGGCAGATTAAATATCAAGACCGGATGGTGCAGCGTCCGTACCGACAGGCGGCGCGCGTCGGCGGCGTGCGTATCCCCGTGCCCACGCCGCGCACCGCCATCCCGACGCGCGACGAGGTCGAACAGGTTGCGCGCGATTCGGCAGACCGCCTCCTGATGCGCTTCGGCATCCGCCCGCCCGATAACTAAAGCATAAAGAAGATGCTCCGCACGTATCGCCGGACGCTCGTCTTTGTCTGCGCAGCCCTGCTGTTGGTTGCGCCGCTCGCAGGCGTCGTCTGCGCCAAAACCAAGAAGCCGATAAAGGACGACGATGCGCGCCGCGCCATTGCGACGATGCCCGGCTTTGCGCTCAATCGCGGCGCGGTCAAGGTCAAAGACGCGGTGGCCGTAGATGCCGCGTCGGTGCTCGTCACGGCCGAAGTCGAAACGGCCGTGCGCTTCCAGCAGATGGAAGTTGAAGAAGAGGGCGTGAAGCGTTGGCGCGCCGTCGAGTTCAGAAGCGGCGATAGGAGTTGGGAGGAGTTCGAGTGGCTCGCGGAGGCCGTCGGAGCGGAGAGAATCGAGAGGGCGCGCACGCTGCTCGAAGAGGCGGCGACCGAGTTTGCGGCCAACGAGTTGAAGCGCAGGCGCTTGCAGGAGGAGGAACAGCGCGCGCGCGAGGCACGCGAACGGGAGCGACCTTCGCCGGAGACTCTGACGAAAGCCGAGCGGAAGCGACTTGAGCGGGAGGCCAAGCGCGAAGCCGAACTGCGGAAGAAGGAAGAGGAGCGACTCAAGAGCGAGCGTGAGGTGCGGCGCGGCGCTCTGCGCCTCACAGACTTCTCGCCGCTGGCCTCTTCGGCCGTCGCCGTCTGCTTCATCGAGGCGCAGTTCAGACTCGCGCGCGGTAGTGACGGCAAGTGGCGCGTGGTCGAGTTTCGTATCGGCGACGAGTCGAGCGGCGACCCGGCGCGACTGCTGGCGGCCGTCGATGCGCGCAAGGTCGCGCGTGCGCGCGAGGAACTTGAGACCGTCCGCGCGGCGCTCGAAGCCTTCCGACGCGAGCGCGGCTTCTACCCGGTCGTCACGGACTCAACCGCGCTTGTTGACCATCTCAGCCCGCGCTACCTGTCGCACATCATCCGTATCGACCCTTGGCATCGTCCTTACAGGTACGAGGGCGAGCGCGAACGCTTCGTGCTGCGCTCGGACGGCGCGGACGGCGTGGCCGGGACGGGCGACGACGTGACCCTCAATCGCTGAGTCTGAGCGGGTCGGTAGTTGGTCGCAGGGTCGTGTTGATGGATTAAGGTTGAGCAGGCTATGTAAGCGGCCACACTAGCGGCGGGACTGTTGAGCCTTGTTCAGTAGTCGGGCGGGCAAGTCCAAGTTGTCATCAATCAAAACATCCGTGCTCACCTTCGCCGCCCGCGCGTACTGTAAGAGAATCGTCAGCGGCGGGTCGCGCCTGCCGAGTTCATAACTTGAGATTTGCGTGTACCAGATAGCCTCCTCCAAGCCCAAGTGTTTCACCATCTCCGTTTGAGACAAGCCGAGTGCTAATCGTATCTGGCGTAGTTTTTCGCCTAAACGCTTTGGACGGAAGCGTTCGTTGCCCATCAGGAATGGCCTCCTGATGAGCGCGAAGTTGCAAGGAAAGACTTGCAACTGTAAACAATGGAATATAGACTGCCCCTTCTCAACCTGTTCGCCGTGAGTGTGAGTTTTTCACATTCAACGGCGATGCTCATTCACTCTTTTTGAGGTTGAGGTTGAGCCGGGCATTAGCCGTTGCCGATTTTCAAAGATTGGTGGAACGCTGGCAAGGATAGCACAGACGATGCCTCACACCATCCTCTATGCCGAAGACCATCGAGTGGTCGCCGAAGCCGTGAAAGACACGCTGGAATCGGAAGGTTTACGGGTCATTGTGTGCACTGATGGAGCAGTCGCTTTGCGGAAGATAACGAGCGACGCGCACTATGATTTGTTCATCGTGGACAACCATCTGCCGCACGTCGATGGCCTTGAGTTGGTGAGTTATATCCGCCGCCTGCCACATCGTAAGAGCATCCCTATCATCATGCTCTCGGCGAGCGACGCGCAGAAGGAGGCGTATCACGCGGGCGTCGATGTTTACCTGAAGAAGCCGGAAGACGTGAGCGTTCTCGTGCGCTTCGTTCATCAACTGATTAGATAGCGGCGCGTCTGTAGGTGGAACAGGCTGTGCTGCTCGGCCGTCATGGGGTGGGCACGACATGGCGGCCTTTATGCTCTTCGTAAATCTTCGAGCATCTCCGGTCGTCCGTGTTTCCGGCAAGCGTCTGCTGACCTGAACTCTTGACAGTGTGGGTCGCCGCGCAGATAATCCGCACGTTACGCATCCATTTCCCCGACAGTCACATTGGTCAACGTCGCCTGAGCGTCAGCGCGTCAGCACAACGCTCGACTCTCCCTCCGGCGAAACGCGCGTGCGGCCGTTTCGTCTGCCGTAAACCCTCCCTCGCACCAAGCCTCGCACTGCCTGCGGCGTCGCCGCGCCGTAGCCGGTTCGTCTTAATTTTCGACAGACTCAGAAGGGCAACACCCGACCGCGCGTCGGCCGCGCGTGCAGGGTCTTGAGGAGGTGTGTCAATGGTCAATCGCACAAAGACTCCCGGACAGGAGCACAGTCGTCGAGGATGGAGACGCGGCTCGGCCTGCGTCACGGTACTCTTCCTTCTGCTGGCGGCGATGCTCG
This sequence comes from Pyrinomonadaceae bacterium, assembly GCA_035942915.1. Classification (GTDB taxonomy): domain Bacteria; phylum Acidobacteriota; class Blastocatellia; order Pyrinomonadales; family Pyrinomonadaceae; genus DASZCR01. The sequence goes on from DASZCR010000094.1 coordinate 14,154, forward strand.
TCGCGCCGTCGTCGGAGAACGCTCTGACACACGCGCAGGTGCGCCGGCTGATGCCCGTGCGCGTGACGACGCCGTTAGCGCCTGCGCCCGAAGATGTGGCAGTCGTCTCCGGCGCGGAGTGGGGCAGGTTCTACAACGGCCCGGCCAACTGCTGCGAGTCGAGTCCGTTCGTCGCGCTCGATGCGTCGGGCAACGTCTTTATCACGGGTCGGTCAACCACGACGCGCACCTCGCCGGGCGGCCCCTTCAACGACGACATCGCCACCGTCAAATACGACGCGCAGGGCAACCAGCAATGGGCACGCCGCTTCGATGCGCCCGGCATGTCAACCGACACGCCGCAAGACATACAGGCGGACGCGCAGGGCAACGTCATCATCACCGGCCACGCCGTCGTCTCCGGCGGCGATATGCAGTTCGTCACGCTCAAGTACAACCCGAACGGCGATTTGCAGTGGGCGCGTTTCGCCGGAGAGGCTAACGGCGACCACGCTCTGGCGCTCGATATCGACGCGCAAGGTAACGTCTACGTGACGGGTCGCTCCATCTACGCCTTCCGGCCGTCGAGCGAACCCATCTTCCGTGTCTTAACCGTCAAGTACGACGCGCAGGGGAACGAACTCTGGCGCAGGACTTACGACAGCGACGCGCAACAGGGCGCGGAAGCGGCCGACGTGCGCGTTGACGGGCAGGGCAACGTCCTTATCACGGGGCGCGTGCTGACACCCGTCTCGCCTTCGGGCAACCGGCGCGACATCCTGACGCTCAAGTACAACGCGGCGGGTGATTTGCAGTGGGCGCGCACGTTTGCAGGCGCGGTGACGAGCGCCGGGACGCGCGTCGAGCCGGACGGTCAGGGCGGCGTCTTCGTGCTCGGCGGCACGCAGGTCGATTTCAACAACCGCCAGAGCGATACCGTGATTCTCCACTACACGAGCGCGGGCGACCTCGTGCTGACCGCCTTCTCTTGGATGCCGCAGAACGACAATGGCACGGACTGGGTTTTCGACTCGGCGGGCAACATCTACGTCGTCGGCCTGCGCAGCATCCCTTCAAGCAGCGCGATGGGCACGCCGAACGTTGACGTGCTGACGCTGAAGTTCAACGCCGCAGGGAGCCTCCAATGGGCACGCACCTATCAGGGCGTGCGCGACGGCACAGACCAGCCGCGCGGCATCTTCCTGAGCGCCGACGGCGCGAGCGTCTACGTCGCCGCGAACTCGCAGAACACGAACTTCAACTTTGACTACGTCCTCGTCAAATACGCCGCCGAGACCGGCTCGGAGCAGGCCGTCAAACGCTTCGACGGCCCAGACCACGACAACGACCTGCTCTCGGACGCGGCGATGGATGCCGCCGGGAACTTCTACCTGACCGGCACGAGCGACCGCATCAACTCTTCTTCGCGCTCGGTCGATTTCCTGACCATCAAAGTCGGAGCCGAGGGGCCGACCGACTTTATCGAGCCTCCTGAGCCGGGGATGATTTTCGAGGTTCACGAGCCGCCGCCAGCGACGGAGATTCAGTCGGCCGTGACCAACCGGCGCAGAAGATAAAATCCAGCTTCCTTCTTGAGTCCACCGTCTTGACGGTCGGCGCGCCGGGCGAGCGCGTCGGCCGTCAACTCTTGTCTGCGGCTCTCCGGCAAAGGCCTGCCGGAGAGGCTCGCTGAAAATCATCTTGACGCGATATTGCTGCGGGTGTTAGGTTTAACTCTGGCCTCCGGGGACAGGATTCGCCCCGCCCCGAAAGAGCCGACTCGCCCCACACGCCGCGTCCCGTCCCGTTACATTACGCTCTGACTTGAGATTGGCTGACGACGCGCGTCGAAGCGTCGAAGGAGAAACGAAAGTTGGTCGCGGGACGACGCCCGACACTGCTCCTCGCGGATGATTCAGTCGCCACGCAGAAGGTCATCAGCCTGACTTTCGGTGACGAGGGCTACGAAGTGACGACCGTCTCGGACGGCCACGAGGCTCTCGAATTTCTGCGAGAGAACGCCCCACCCGATATCGTGCTGGCAGATTGTTTGATGCCCGGCCTGAACGGCTACGAACTCTGCGAGCGCGTCAAAACAGACACACGCTGGCGGCATATCCCCGTCCTGCTCCTCGTCGGAATTTTTGAACCCTTTAATGAAGCGGAGGCGCGCAGAGTTGGCGCGGACGATGTCTTGACGAAACCTTTCCAGTCAATCAGAGATTTGATGAGCAAAGTCGGCTCGATGCTCGGCGGAGGCGGCAAGACCGCCGACGAGCCGCCGCCGCATGAACGCGAAAGACACGAGCCGCCGCGTGAGCCGTCGCCTCAGCCCGCGCCTGAGCCGCGCACCGACAGCCACGCCGCAGAGTCTTCCGAAGTCGCCTCAGACCCGTTCGCCGACCTCGGAAGCGACGACCAGATGATTGAAGCCACACCCGCCGAAGGTTTCGGCACTCAAGAAGGACAGACCCGATACGCCATGCCTGAACACGCCGAGCCTTTTGACGAACAGGACACCTTCAGCCGATTCCCGACCGGCGCAGACAAGCACGAAGCGCCCGCCGCACAAGACGCCTCCGACGACATCGGCGAAGAGACGCTCATCACGACTCCGGTCGCGGCCAGTGCGCCCGCGCCCGCCGTCTCTCCGGCCGGAACTTTCAGCCGACAGATGGCCGGGGCGGCCGCAGCCGACGACACCTTGCTCGACCTCGGAGACATCGAGCCGCCGCCCTCCACGCTCGAAGCCGACGACTTCATCCTCGACCTCAGCGACGAGACTCCCGCGCCGTCGCTCATCTCCGAACCGTCGCCGACGCCCGTCACGCAGGTTGCCGACAACGCCTCGGCTTTCGCCGAAGCCGCGCACGGCGAATCGGAGACGCACGCGCCGCTGGCCTTCTCGCCGACCATCGTCGAAGCCGAGACGGTCGAGGTCGAAGAGGCGACCGGGAGCCTCGCCGAGACTGACATGCCGGGCGAGACGAGCGAGATGCGCGGCGCGCAGCCGTTCATCGAACCGACTGTAGTCGCCTCGGAAGCGCCCGTCCCCGTCGGCATGGAAGGCTCGCGTGTCAATCGCGGCGCGGAAGGAGACGTGGCGCGCCCGCCCGTCCGCGAGAGCGTTGACGAAGACGTGGCCGCAGGAGCGTCTGTGTCGGCCTCTGCCGCCGGGAGCGGCGCTGGTGTCTCGCAGGGACTCATTACGCTCGAACAACTCTCGCCCGAAGTCATCGACGCCGTCGCGCGCCGCGCCGTCGAACTGCTCTCCGAGAGAGTCGTGCAGGAGATTGCGTGGGAGGTCGTCCCGCAGTTGGCCGAACTGATGATTCGGCGTCGGCTCGACGAAAAGTAAAGCAGCAGGCAACAGACACAAGGCAAAAGTGAAGATGGCGAGGGCGACTCCTTCGTAGTCTTCACTTTTGCCTTTTCCTTTTTGCCTTTTAACTTTTTCTGTCTGCCTTGTTACTATATTTGCCACCTTATGGAGATACCGAAGACATACGACCCGAAACAGGCCGAAGAGCGCCATTACGCGCGCTGGGAGGCGCAAGGATGCTTCGCGCCGGAGGCCAACCGCGACCCGCACGCGCCAGTCTATTCCATCGTCATCCCGCCGCCGAACGTGACCGGCTCGCTCCACATGGGACACGCCCTTCAGCACACGCTGATGGACGTGCTCACGCGCTACAAGCGCATGAGCGGCTATCGCACGCTCTGGCTCGTCGGCACAGACCACGCCGGAATCTCGACGCAGATAGTCGTCGAACGCGAGTTGAAGAAGGAGAAATTGACGCGGCACGACTTGGGGCGCGAGCGTTTCGTCGAGCGCGTCTGGGAATGGAAGGCCGAGTCGGGCGGGCGCATCACGGAGCAGATGCGGCGCGAGGGCGCGAGCGTCGATTGGTCGCGCGAGCGTTTCACGATGGACGAAGGACTGTCGCGCGCCGTCCGCGAGTTCTTCGTCACCTGCTATGAAGAAGGTCTGATTTATCGCGGCGAGCGGCTCATCAATTGGTGTCCGAAAGACCAGACCGCGCTCTCCGACCTCGAAGTGGACAAGGAGACGCAGGCGGGCAAACTCTACTTCCTGCAATATCCCCTGAAGGGCAGCGACCGGCGCATCACGGTGGCGACGACGCGGCCGGAGACGATGCTCGGCGACACGGCCGTTGCCGTCAACCCCGAAGACGAACGCTACCGCGAACTCGTCGGCGCGACCATTGAACTGCCGCTCACGGGGCGCGAGATTCCGCTCATCGCAGACTCTTACGTAGACCCCGCGTTTGGCACGGGCGCGGTCAAGATTACGCCCGCACACGACGCGAACGACTACGAGATGGGCGAGCGTCACAACCTTCCGCAGGTCGTCGTTATCGACAGTCATGCGCGCATGACCGAAGCGGCCGGGGCGGACTTCGCCGGACTCGACCGCTATGAAGCGCGCGAGCGTGTCGTCCAGCGGTTTGAAGAACTGGGCTTGCTCGAAAAGGTGGTCGATTACGAGTTTGCCATCTCGCGTTGCGACCGCTGCCGGACGGTGGTCGAACCGCTCATCTCGATGCAGTGGTGGTGCAAGCAGGGCGAACTGGCGCGGCGCGGTCTCGAACTCATCAAGGAGCGACACGAGCCGCACTTTCACCCGGAAGTGCCCTGGGAGAAGGTCTATACGGACTGGCTCGAAAACCTGCACGATTGGACGCTCTCGCGTCAACTCTGGTGGGGGCATCGCATCCCTGCATGGTACACAGCGGACGGTCGCGTCTTCGTCGCGCGCAGTGAACAGGAGGCGCGTGCGGCGGCCGGGACGGATGAACTGACGCAAGACCCGGACGTGCTGGATACGTGGTTCTCGTCTGCGCTGTGGCCTATCTCGACGCTCGGCTGGCCTGACCAGACCAGAGACCTCGAAACCTTCTACCCGACCGACGTGCTGGTGACGGCACGCGACATCATCTTCCTGTGGGTGTCGCGCATGGTCATGACGGGGACGAAGTTCACGGGGCGTCTGCCGTTTCGCGACGTGGTGATTACGGGGACGGTGCTCGACAAAAACGGCCAGAAGATGTCGAAGATGAAGGGCAACGTGATTGACCCGATGGACGTGTTCGAGAAGTACGGCGTCGATGCCACGCGCGTCACGCTGGCCGCTTCGAGCGCCGGGACGGATTTCCCCTGGCGCGACGAACGCGTCGAGTCTTATCGCAACTTCGCCAACAAAATCTGGAACGCCGCGCGCTTCTGCCTGCTCAACTCGGAAGGCGCGCAGGTGAGCAGAGGCTTCGAGGGCGCGCGCGACACTTGGGCGCTGCACGACCGTTGGATTGTTTCGCGTCTCAACAAGACAATCTTGACGGTCGAACGCGCGCTCGCGTCCTATCAGTTCCACGAAGCCGTCTTTGCGCTCTATCATTTCTTCTGGGACGACTTCTGCGATTGGTACATCGAGCTTTCAAAGACGGAGGTCACGGCGGCCGAAGAGTCAGAGTCGCGCGCCGCTGCGCGCAGTCGCGTCCTGAGCGTGTTGGAGCAGGCTTTGCGTCTGCTGCATCCCTTCATGCCCTTCATCACCGAAGAACTGTGGCAACGCCTGCCCGGCGTCGGCGCAGATTCGCTGCACGAGGCTTACGCGAGCGCGGAGCCGACCATCATGCTCGCGGCCTACCCGCGCGGCGAGCAGGCGTTGATAGACGACGCGGCCGAAGCAGAGATGCAGTCGGTCATCGAGCTTATCTCGCGCGTGCGCAGCATCCGTTCGGAGATGAACATCAAGCCGAGCGAGGAGGTCGAACTTATCATCGGCACTTCCGGCGACGGCTCGGCGCGTGTCTTCGACGCGAGCATGGCGCAGATTAAGAGACTGGCACGCGCCGGGAGCGTCAGTTTCACCTCTTCGATGGCGGACGTGCCGCGCCACGCGGCGCGCGCCGTGCTCGCAGGCGGCGTCGAGGTCGCACTGCCCCTCGAAGGCTTGATTGACTTCGAGCAGGAGCGAGCGCGCGTCGAGCGCGAGAGGGAGAAACTGCGCAAAGAGGCCGAGCGGCTCGAAGCGCAACTAGGGAACCCGCAGTTTACAGAGCGCGCCCCAGCCGAGAAAGTGGCCGAACTGCGGCAACGGGTGGCCGACATCGCGCAACGAATGAAGGCACTCGAACAGACTTTGGAGGCGCTCGCTTAAAGGTATGAACTGGCTCGACGAAGGCGCGCTCTTCTCGCAGATTGGCGCTTTTCTCAACGAAGATTTGGGACGCGGCGACATCACGACGCAGGCCGTCGTCGTGCGCCAGCAGCGAGCGCGCGGCCGCTTCCTCGCCAAAGAGCCGATGGTCGTCGCCGGATTGGAAGCGGCCGAGGCCGTCTTCTCGACGCTCGACTCGCAGCAGCAGATAGAGGCTTTCGTTACCGACGGCGACGAGGTTGAGGCGGGCAAAGTCATCGCACGCACGAACGGTTTCGCCGATGTGCTGCTCGCGGGCGAGCGCGTCGCCCTCAATCTCTTGCAGAGACTTTCGGGCATCGCCACGCAGACGCGCGCCTACGTCCGCGCCGTCGAGGGCACGAAGGCGCAGATAGTTGATACGCGGAAGACCACGCCGGGTTTGCGTATGCTTGAGAAGTACGCGGTCGTCGCTGGCGGCGGGCGCAACCATCGCTTCGGCCTCGACGACGGCGTGTTGATTAAGGACAACCACGCGGCGCTCGCTGGCGGAGTCGGCGCGGCAGTCGAGCGTGCGCGGCGCGCGGTCGGCCATCTGCACAAGGTCGAAGTCGAAGTCTCGAACGAGCGCGAGTTGCGCGAGGCGCTCACGAGCGGTGCAGACACGCTCCTGCTTGATAACCAGACGCCGGAGGAGACGGCGCGGCTCGTTGGCATTGCCCGCGAACTTGCGCCGCAAGTCCTGCTCGAATCGTCGGGCGGTATCACGTTGGAGAACGTGCGCGCTTATGCAGAAGCGGGCGTTGACCTCATCAGCATCGGTGCGCTCACGCACTCGGCGCGCGCGATGGACATCAGTTTCAAGATTCAGCCCGGCTGAGTCGCAGCACGCGAAGGGAACATCCAGCACGCGGCGGCGTGTAAGTTAAGAACTGTCGGAGACGCAGCAGGCGTCTCCGGCGCGACAAATTCATCGGAGGTTCGAGATGAAAACGGGAATCGGCCGCACGGCCACGACGTTGGTGTTGCTGCTCGCGGCGCTCTTCTTTCTCATGCCTGAAGCGCGCTCGCAGGGGCGCACGCGGCCTTCACGTCGCCAGACAAACCCCGTCCGCCCGGCCTCCGTGCCCGTGCCGACGCCTCTGCCGACGCCCAACGCTTCCGAGCCGCGTCTCGTCAGTTCGGCCGAAGACTTGGCGGCGCAGGAGGAGGCGCAACAGCAGCAGCCGCGCCAGACGACGCGCCGCACAGCGGGACGGCCGCGTCGCGGCACAGACACCGAACAGGAGTCGGAGCAGGAGCAGTTGCGCCGCACGGTTGACCGTCTGTCCGACCAGGTGACCCGTCTCTCCGAAGACATGACGGCGATTAAGGGCGAGCAACGCACGCTCGTTGACCTCGAACGACTCTCGCGCGCAGAGCAGCGCGCCGAGGGCTTGCGCGCGCAACTGCGCGACGTGATGGACAAGGAGTTTGCCCTTCAGGAGCGCACGGCGCAGGTTGAAGACGAGTTGCAGCCGGACGCCATCGAACGCCGCGCCGCGCTTATCGGCAGCACGCGTCCCGCAGAGGTGCGCGACCAGATACGCCGCAGCCTCGAACGCGAGCGCGACCGCATCCGCGTCCAGTTGGAGATGCTCACCAACAGCCGCGCGCGTCTCGAATCGGCCATCGTCACGGCCGACGCCGAAGTGGAAAAACTCAAGCAGCGCATCGACGCCGCAGACCGCGAGGCCAACGCCGAAGGACGGACGACCAACCCCGTCCCCTTGCCCGCGAGCAATCCGCCCGCGACCGACACGACGACGCCCGAACCTCCGCTCTTCTAAACTGATGGCGACCATCGCACAGCTTGAGCTTTATCGTCTGATTGAAGAGGCGACGGCGCGCGGCGAGCGCGTCGCCGTCGCGACCGTCGCCGACACGCGCGGCTCGACGCCGCAAAGACGCGGCGCGAAGATGCTCTTCTTCGAGAACGGCGCGACGGCCGGGACGGTCGGCGGCGGCTGCGTCGAAGCAGAGGTCTGGGCAGAGGCGCGCGAGGCTCTGCGCGCAGGCGTCTCGCGCCTGCACAAGTTCAGTCTGACGGCCGACGAGGCCAGCGAAGAGGGCATGGTCTGCGGCGGCACGATGGAGATTTTCATCGACGTCTGGAATGAAGAGAGTGATAGGTGATGGGTGATGGGTGAGAGGAGAAATCCTGCTTTGTCCTATCACCTATTACCCATCACCCATCACTCTCTCCTTATCACCTGTGACTAATTGAGGAGGCGCGTATGCCGACATCGTTCATGGAGAACTACAAGGCGAAGCATCAGCATCCGCTGAACAGGCTGACGCATAACGTGGGTATCCCGATGATTGTCGCGTCGCTGGTCGTGGTCTTCTTCAACTGGCGTTGGGCGCTGGCGATGTTCGTCGTCGGTTGGATTCTGCAATTCGTCGGGCACTGGATTGAGGGCAATCAGCCGGCGTTCTTCCGCAATCCGGTCTATCTCATCATCGGGCCGCTCTGGCTGGTGCGTCGAGCACTCAGCGCCGTCGGGCTTGGCGGCGAGCGCGCGTCTGCTGCTACTGAGCAGAAGACACTGACGAAGCGCGCGCCCTGAGAGATGAGCGACGCACGCAACCAACGCCCTCGCGCGAGAGTCGCGGACGCCTTGTCGCGCGTGCTGCGCGAGGGGAGACTGGCGGCACTCGCCACCATCATCGAAATTCCCACCACGCGCTCCGGCCACGCAGTCGGTGCGAAGCTCCTTTTTGAAGAGTCAGGCGAGACGACGGGCGAGACCGGCGATGCATCGCTCGACGCCTCGCTGGCGCGCTACGTCTCAGTCTTCCTCGCCTCGCGCGCGGAGGCGCGGACAATACGCGTCGAAGAGTTCGCACCGGAACTTGAAGCGTGGAAGGGTGCGCGCGTGCTCTTCGAGCGCATCGAGCCGGAACCGCGCGTGGTCGTCTGCGGCGCGGGACACGTCGGCGCGGCGCTGGCGCGTCTGGCGCATCGGGTCGGCTATCGCGTGACGCTGATTGACGACCGCGCAGATTTCGTCGCGCGCGAGCGTTTCCCGGAAGAGCGCATCGAGTTGATTGCGGCGTCCGGGTGGAGCGCGCCCGTGCGTGAGGCGATTGGGACAGGGCGCGGCGTCTTCGTCGCCGTCGTCACGCGCGGACACAACGAGGACGAGCAATGTCTGGCGGCGGTGCTCGCGTCGCGTCCCGATTATGTCGGCATGATTGGCAGCCGACGCCGCACCAACATCGTGCTCGGTCGCCTGCGCGAGGCCGGTTTTACAGAGGAGAGTTTGCGCGCCGTGCGTGCGCCGGTCGGCCTCGACATCGGCGCTATCTCGCCCGAAGAGGTCGCCCTCTCCATCCTCGCAGAGATAGTGTTGGAACGTCGCGGCGGCACGGGCGCGCCGCTCTCGGCGTGGCGACGCCGCACCTCCGAGCGATAACCGGCGCCCGTTTCAAAACCTGTGAGGCCGCTTCTTTTCGCTTTCCGGCGCGGCCGACAACCACCCGGCGCACACGCGCAATCAAAGCCGACAGCCAGACCGGGCGCACACCTGACGACGCTCCTGCAAGAAAGGGCGCGCCGCGCCGTTCTATCATCCGTAGAGCAGCAGGGGCGAACGTGCGTCCCCGTTTTCGGATGCCTCGCCCCAATCCTTGCAACCTCGTCTGAGGAGAGAAGTTCAATGGCACATAGAAGAGTTCTCGTCAGCGCCGCCTGCGGCCTGTTCCTGTTCATTGCCGCGTGCGCGAGCGCCGCCGCGCAGGGCATCATCGTGCCGCGCCCGTGCGGACGCTGCCCCGTGCCGCCGCGCCCTGTGCCCGTCATGCCGCAGGCGCTTCCCGTCAAGTCCATCAAGATTGACACGAAGATTGTCGGTCAGGTCGCCACCACGCACGTCGAGCAGGTCTTCCGCAACGAGACGGACGCCGTGCTCGAAGGCACGTACTTCTTTCCCATTCCGGAGACGGCCTCCATCGTCGAGTTTGCCATCTGGGAAGGCGACCGGCGGCTCGTCGGAGAGGTGCGTTCGCGCGAAGAGGCGCGGCGCATCTACGACGAGATAGTGCGACGACAACGCGACCCCGGCCTGCTCGAATACGCCGGACGCGACCTCTTTCAGGCGAGCATCTTTCCCATCCCCGCACGCTCCGACAAAAAACTCGAACTGACCTACTCGCAAGTGCTCAAGGCCGAAGGCGGCACGGTCGCTTATCGTTACCCGCTCGGCACGCGGCACAACTCCGCGACGGTCGGAACCGTCTCCGGCCGCGTCGAGATTGAGGGACGCACGCCCGTCCGCAACGTCTATTCGCCGACGCACGCGCTCGACATACGGCGTGAAGGCGAACGCCCCGTGCGCGTCTCCTTCGAGTCGGCCGCCGGACGCGAGCCGCAAGACTTCCAGCTCTTCTACACGCGCTCGGAACAGGACTTCGGGCTGTCGCTCGTGACGCACCGCGAGCCGGGCAAACACGGCTACTTCCTGCTGATGATTTCGCCGAAGGACGACATCTCCGAACGCGAGTACGCGGCCAAAGACATCGTCTTCGTGCTCGATACTTCAGGCTCGATGGACGAGGCCGGGAAGATGGAGAAGGCGCGCGCCGCACTGCTTTACGGAGTGCGCAACCTGCGACCGGAAGACCGCTTCAACGTCGTTTCGTTCGCGAGCGAGGAGCACTTGATGACGACAGGGCTGATTCAGGCCGACCGTCAGGGCATCGCGCGCGGCGAGGAGTTCGTCAACTCTCTGAAGCCGGTTGGCGGGACGAACATCAACGGCGCGCTGCTGGCCGCGATGCGCCTGTTCGAGCAGACAGAGCGCCCACGCATGCTCGTCTTCATGACGGACGGGCTGCCGACGGTCGGCGAGTCGAACACACAGCGCATCGTCGAGAACGTGCGCGGCGCGCGCGTCTCCGGCGTGCGTCTTTTCACCTTTGGCGTCGGCTACGACGTGAACACGGCGCTTCTCGATAAACTGGCTTCCGAGAACGGCGGTGCGGCCGATTACGTCGAGCCGAAAGAAGACCTCGAAGTCAAAGTCTCGAACTTCTTCACGAAGGTTAACTTCCCCGTCTTGACCGATTTACAACTGGACATGGGCGGCCTCGAAACAGACCTCGTCTATCCGCGCGACATGCCCGACCTCTTTCGCGGCACGCAAATCACGCTCATCGGCCGTTACCGCAACGGCTACGACCTGCGCGGCGCAACGCTCAGGCTGACGGGGCGCACAGGCCAGCGCCCGCGCACCTTCGAGTATGCGAATCTCGATTTTCCGCTGACGCAGACGGACAACGACTTTCTGCCGCGTCTGTGGGCGACGCGACGCGTCGGCTGGTTGATGGAGCAGGTGAGGACGAACGGCGAGCAACAGGAGTTGCGCGATGAGATAGTCGATTTAGGCACGCGCTACGGCATCGTCACGCCTTACACCTCTTATCTCGCGCTCGAAGCAGACGCGGCGCAGGTAACCGACGGCATGCAGGCGACGCGGCGCGACCTCTCGATGGCGGCGCCGAAGCAGAGGACTGCGCGCGAGCGACAGGCGCGAGGCGGCGCGAATACGCAGAGCATGAGCACCGCCGATACGGCGGCTGCGCCCGCTCCGGTTGCGCCGCCGGCAGCGCGTGCGACGACGGGCGCGATAGCCGTCGAGCAGAGCAAGCGCGCGCGTGCGCAGCAGGAGGTGACGCGGGTCGAAGACGAAGAACTGTCGCGTGCGGCGACGACGCGCAAGGTCGGCGGCAAGACCTTCTACCTGCGCGGCGAAGTGTGGGTCGATGCGGAGTTCAAGGAGGAGGCGCGCCTGCCGGAGACGGTGCTTGAGTTCGGCAGCGAAGAGTATTTCGCGCTCGTGCGGCGCGAGCCGCAACTGGCGCGTTTCTTCGCTCTCGGCGACCGCGTCGTTCTCGTCTTCAAAGACCGCGTCTACCGCGTCAACGCCGCGACGAAATAGCAGCGGCCGACTCAGGCCGACAGTAGTCAGTAACCGGCACGCATTGCGCTGCCGGTTACTGACTACTGTCGTTTGTT
>DASZCR010000095.1:0-29654 GCA_035942915.1 Pyrinomonadaceae bacterium
CCCGCCGCCCTCAGTTGAGCCTTCAGCCTTCTATTTCTTGGCGGCGACCTCTTCGTCGGTGGCGGCGTACCAGAGTTTGACGTACCAATCGAAGCTGGCGCTGGCGAGCGTGCGGCCGTCGAGCGGCGAGAAGGCGACGGCGTAGACGGCGGCAGTGTGGCCTTTGAGCGTCGCTAGTTCCTGAAACGAAGTGGCGCTCCATAGCCTGACCGTCTTATCGACGCTACCGGTCGCGATGGTGCGCCCGTCGGGCGAGAAGGCGATGGTGCGGACGGCGTCGCCATGCCCTTTGAGCACTCCCACGAGTTCGCCCGTCTGCGCGTCCCAGACCTTGACGCGATAGTCTTTCTCTTCACCGACGACTCTCTGGCCGCCGGTCGCGATTCTCCGCCCGTCCGGCGAGAAAGCGACGGCCCAGATGTCCTCTTCCTCCGGCATCTTGAAGGTCACGGCGGCCGGGCGCGCGTCCTTCAAGTTCCACAGTCTGAGCGTTCCGTCGAGTCCGCCGCTGGCGAGTGTGCGACCGTCGGGCGCATAGACGAGCGAGGTGACCGCGCCCGTGTGGCCGGAGAGCGTGAGCGGCTCGCGTTCAGGCGCAGAGAGATTCCAGACCTTGATGAGTTTGTCGTCTCCGGCGGCGGCGAGGCGCTCGCCGTCGGGCGAGAAGGCGACTGCATAGACGGCGCGCGTGAGGTCGCTACGCAGCACGAGCGGCGCACGCTCAGGCGCGTCCATGTCCCAGAGTTTGACGGCGGCGTCGCTCCCGGCCGTGACGAGCCGTCGTCCGTCGGGCGAGACGGCGAGCGAGCGCACAGCCTGTTCGTGAGCTTTGAAGGTGGCGAGTTCGCGACGCGAAGCGGCGTCCCAGATTTTCACTTCGCCGTTGTTGTTGCCCGTCGCCAGACGCCGCCCGTCGGGCGTGTAGGCGAGCGTGCCGACCGATGCGCCGATGCCCCTCAAGGTCGTCAGACCGGGCTGCAAGGCGATGTCCCACAGCTTCACCTTCTTGTCGTAGCCGCCGGAGACGAGCACGCGCCCGTCGCGCGAGAAGGCGAGCGATGAGACTATCTCTCTGTGTCTGCCGAGCGTGATGGGTTTGGCGGCGGGCAGCGTCGTATCCCAGAGCCGGACGGTATTGTCTTCGCTGCCGCTGCCGAGCATCTTGCCGTCGGGCGAGAAGGCGACGGCCGTCACCGCCCCGTCGTGGCCTTCGAGCATGACTGAAGTGCGTGCCGGCGAGCGCATGTTCCAGAGGCCGATGCGTCCGTCTTCGCTGCCGGTGGCGAGCAGCGCGCCGTCGGGCGAGAAGGAGAGCGCGACGACGGGCTGCTTGTGTCCGTCGAGCGTTACGGCGCGCGGCTCAGGCGCAAGCATCTCCCAGAGTTTCACGTCATTGCCCGCGCTTGCCAGCAGACGCCCGTCGGGTGAGAAAGCGACTGCGTGGACGGTGTCCTGATTCGCCTTGAGCATGATGGGCGCGGCCGCCTGCGCGTCGAGGTTCCAGACCAGAATGTTCTGGTCTGCGCCGCCTGCCGCGAGCCGTCGCCCATCGGGCGCGAAGGCGATGGCGTAGAGCGACGCCTTCGCTCCGCGCAGAATACTCGCCTCCTTCTGCGGCGCGTTCCTGTCCCACAGTCTGACGGTATTGTCGCCGGCCGCGACGGCCAGCCAGCGTCCGTCGGGCGAGTAGGCGATGGAGGTGACGGACTTGACGGGATGCGCGCCCCAGTTGAGCGACGCCGTCTCTCGTCGGGAGACGGCATCCCAGATGACCACCTTGCCATCGACGCTGGCCGTCACGATGCTGCGTCCGTCGGGCGAGTAAGCGACCGAGGTCACGACTTCATCGTGCGCTTCGAGCATCTCGCGTTCTTTGTGATAACGCTGCCAGAGGTAGTACCACTCGAAGCCGCGCAACTCCTTCTGTTCGGGCTTCGGCAGGAAGGTGTCCAACAACTCCTGCGCGCGTTCGGTCTGACCCGCATCGAAGGACTGCTGCGCCAGATTGAGGTCGGCGGCGTAGAGCAGGTGGTTGGCGCGTTCGGCCTCCTGATTGGCGCGTGCGGCCTCTGCGATGGCCTGTCGCTCGGCCTCGTGCGCGGCCTTCTCCTGCGCCAGCGCAACCTGCTTCTGGCGTTCGGCCTCGGCCTTCGCGCTGACGGCCTTGACTTCGTTCTCGTGCGCGATGCGCGCCTGTTCCTCAGCCTTCTGTTTCTGCACGAGCGTCTCCTGACGTGCGTGTTCGGCCTCGTGCAGGTTGTGCTCGGCACGCTCCTTCGCCGCCAGTGCTTCTTCGGCGTGGAAACTCGCTTTAGACCTCTCCTCCTCGGCGATTCTGGTCTGGCGTTCAAGCTGCGCGGTCTTCACCTCCAACTGCTGCGACTTGAAGAGCGCCTCCTGCTGCTTGCCGCGCGCGTAGGCGGCAAGCCCTAAGGAACAGAGCAGGAGCAGGAGCAGGACGGCCGCGACGACGCGCGTGCGTCGCAACTCGCGGCGACGCGCCAGTTCTCGCTCGCGCACCTCGCGGTCGCGCGCCGCCTCGCTCTCTTCGAGGAAACTCATGGCGGCGGCAAAGCCCGTGTGGTAGCGGCGCGCCCACGCCTCGTTCGGATTGGTCTCCGCGCGCCAGTTGAGAGCCAGTTGCAACTCCGGGTCGCGCCAGAGTCCGGCCTCGCCGCGTTCGTAGAGCGCGGCCGTGTCGGCCAGACGACGGTAGATGCGCGCAGAGCGTGTCTCGTCTTCCACCCAGTCGTGCAGCCTCTGCCAACAACGAATCAGGCTTTCGTGCGAGATATCGACGACCGAATGAGCGTGGAGCGGTGTGCCTGCGGGCGGCATCAGGAACGAACGCCCCTCGCGCCGGAAAGGCTCGACGACCGAGACGACCTCCTCGACGCTCGCTTCCGTCAACGCGCAAATCTCTTGAAGTTCGAGCGGGCGTCGAATCTCACGGTTGTCAGCGCCCTTCTCGGTCAGTCCCTTGAACAGTTTTTCGGCGATGGCGCGATGGCGCTCGTCGGGCAACTCGGCGTAGGCTTCGTCGGCGTGGCGCGAGAGGGCTTCGCTCATCCCGCCGATGGCTTCGTAGTGGCGCAGGTCGATAGGCTCGCCGGGGCGGTGGTCTGCGCGCCAACAGTCCCACGCGCGCATCAGTGCGTGTTGCAGGATGGGCAGTTGGTCTTGGTCGTCGCCCACGTCGTTTAAGAGCCGGTTGACGAGTCGCGGCGCAATCTCGCCGCCGCAGACGGCGACCGGCCCCGTGATGGCCTCGCGTCTCTGCTCGCGCGTCAGGCGCGGGATGAGAAACTGGCTTTCGTTGACGGCTTCCGGCAAGTCCCAGAAGAGCGCGCAGTCGCCGAGATAGTCCGAACGCAAGGTAATGACGACAAAGATGGGCGCTTCCCTCTGGTTGATTGCGCCGAGCAGCAGTTTGACGAAGGCGGCCGCCTCGTTCTGATACTGCTCGCTTTCGTCGATGCGCGCGAACCGGAACAACTCCTCGAATTGGTCGACGACGATGAGCAGATTTTCGTTCGACGGCATCCGCGTCTGGCGGACGGCTTCGACGAGACCGAGGCTGCCGCGCCGCAGCGTCGCTTCGGTGATGGTGGTCTGAAGCTGCGCGTTCTCCTCAATCTCGGAGCCGAAGACGGTCGGGTGGTTGAGAGCGCGCGCGAGATTACCGAGCGGGTCGTTGCCCGGCCGCATCAGGGCGACGCGCCAGTTCGAGCCTGCGCTCGTCATGAAACCGCCGTAGAGCGCGGGCAGGAGTCCGGCGCGCACGAGCGAAGACTTGCCGCTGCCCGATGTGCCGACGACGGCGACGAAGTGGCGCGCACCGAGTTTGCTCAGCATCCGCTCGCTCTGCCCGTCGCGCCCGAAGTAGAGATTGCTTTCGTGAAACTCGAAGGGGCGCAGTCCGGGGAACGGGTTCAAGGGCACTTCGACTTCCGCACTGTAGACCTGTTCGGTAATCATTGCTGCCCTCCTTTCGCGTTCTGAAGATGAGTCAGAAACGTGTGCAGGCTGTCGGGCGAAAACTCTCCGTAGTTCTTAATCAACATCGTGTCCCGGTCTCTGATGCGTTCCTTGGCGTCGGTGCGCGGCTCGCCCAGATAGATGGCCTTTGCCAGCAGCGGCGCGGAGCGGCCGTAACCGGCCACCTTCTGCAACTCGCGCATCTTCATCCGCAGCCAGATTTCGTTGGCGCGGCCGTAGTAAATCAAGACCGCATCGCAGTCGATGAGGTTCGCTTTGTGGTCTTCGTAGACCTGTGCCTCGTCGCCTTCGGTAGCGGGCAGAATCACGTCGAGTCCCTGATTGTAGAGATAGTCTGCGAGCGGAGTGACGGCGTCGAGGTCTTCCTTGTCGCAGATGAGATAGAGGTTGATGCCGAGCGCCTCGCCCATGCTCTGCTGTGGCTCCGGCGCGGGTTCAGGCTCGCGTTTGAGCGTGTCCTGAATGAGCGTCTTGAGGTCTTCGAGTTTGGTCTGCAAGACCTCGATGCCGCGCCCGTCGTTCTGTCCGACGAGGAAATTATCGACGAGCGCCTGCTGGCGCGCCTCCTGCGGACGCAAGCCGATAGGCATCCACACGATACGCAGAAACTCCGCGCCGCGCTCGGCCGCCAACTCGCTCTGTAGATGGACGACCGACTTCTCCTCGCCTTCGGGCACGATGCCGTAGCGTTCGCCGACGAGATGGACGGAGAAGTCGCTGCGCGAGAGGTATTCACCGACGGCCTGTTTGAGCGCGGCGGCGTCGAGCGGCAGTTCTTTGTCGGGCAGAACGATGTGGCCGTGTTGCTGTAACTCGCGCTTAATCTGGTCGCGCTGTGCGCCGAGGTCGGAGGTGGTTTCGGCGAGATAGACGGTCTTGCCCGAAGCGGACGAGGCGTCGGCCTCTGTCGTCGCACGTTCCGTCTGAGCCGTGTCGTGTTGTTGCTGCTGCTCCTGTTGCTGCTCGCGCTCCTCGCGCTGCATCCGTTCGATGAGTTGTTTGATGTCGTAGGCGAGGTCGTCGAGGCGTTCCCAGTAGCGGATGTCTCTTGTCGGGACGACTTCGGGGCTGAACTCTTTGGCGCGGCCGCGTTCGGGGTCGTACTCGTAGAACTCGTAGCCGAGCACGCCCTGTAGCTGGCGCGGATGTTCGGGCAAAGGCACGAACGTCTTGACGACTTTGAAGACCGGCAGCTTGTTGTCGCCGCTGGCGGCCGCGCCGCCGTTCGCCCCCGCGTGCTTGCAGAACTCTTCGAGTTCGCGCAGACACCACTCGGACTTGACGTAGCGCGGCGAGAGGACGGAGACGAGGATGCCGACATCGGAGATTTTCTCGACGAGCGTGTCGGCGAAGACATCGTTGCCCTGAAGCTTGCGGTCGCGCCAGATGGAGGCCTCTTCGCCGAGCAGTTGTCCGAGCCGGATTTTCAAACGCTCGTGAAGAATCTCGACCCATCCCTTGAGCCCTTCGGCCAACGGCTGATTATCGATGTGAGCATAGCTGATGAAGATGTCATCCTTCTGATTATGCTGCGGACACATCTGTTACTCCCGGCATGTTTAAATAAGGACGGCCTTGACATCTCGGACGGTTCGGGTTTGCGGTCATCCCTGTCTTCCACGAGACGTGTGGTATTAGCTGAACGTGAAGAAGCCCCGGCGCGTATTGGCCGTCACCCGCTAAGGATGTCGGCCGGGTCACAGCCGTCTGGTAGATGATGTCAGCTTGCCAAATTCCTTCGTCGAAGTAAACACCGCGCGGACGCGCTTGAGGCCACCCGCGCGGCGACTGGCGCGACCCTCGTCGCTTGACGCGCGCTCCGCCGCTCCGTTAGCTTCCGCAATATGACCGAGAGACTCTACTACGCAGACTCGCACCTGACGGAGTTCGACGCACGCGTCCTCTCCGTCACTCCTCTCGACGGCGGACGCGCGGGCGTGCGTCTCGACCGCACGGCCTTCTACCCGACCGGCGGCGGCCAGCCGACCGATACCGGCACGCTCGACGCCTCGCGCGTCGTCGAGTGTGTGGACGAGGAGGAGCGCGGCGTGCTGCACATCGTCGAGGGCGACGCGCCGCCATCGGTCGGCGCACAGGTGCGCGGGCGCGTCGACTGGACGCGCCGCCTCGACCACATCCAACAGCACACCGGTCAACACATCCTCTCACAAGCCTTCGTCGAACTCTTCGACGCCGAAACGCGTGGCTTCCGCATGACCGAGCAGGCCGCCGAGATTGACCTCACGCTCAGAGAACCTTCCGACGAGCGCATCGAGCGCGCCGTCTCGCGCGCCAACGAGATTATCTGGCAGGACAGACGCGTGAGAATTCATCAGGTGACGGCCGAGCAGGCCGCGCAGATGCCTCTGCGCAAAGACGCGACGCGCGAAGGACTGCTGCGCGTCATCGAGATTGAAGGCTTCGACATAAGCCCGTGCGGCGGCACGCACGCGACGCGCACGGGCGAGGTCGGCCTCATCGCCGTCCGCTCGTGGGAACGCGCGAAGGGGATGACGCGCGTCGAGTTCGTCGCCGGGGCACGCGCACTCGCCGACTACCGACGCGCGAACCGCACGGCGCGCGACTCGGCAGCACTCTTCAGCGTCGCGCGCGACGACGCGCCCGCCTCAGTCGCGCGTCTGTTGGAGGAGCACAAAACGCTCACGCGGCGCGTCCGTGCTCTCGAAGAGTTGGAAGCGAGAGTCGAAGCCAGCGAACTGCTGGCAGAGGCCGTGACAGAGGTTGACGAACCGCCAGCCGCAGGTGGCAACGAAGCAGTGAGGAGAGGCATTGACGAAGGCGCACACGTCGGCGCACGCGAGCGCATCGTCGCACGCGTTCTCGAAGGGCGCGACGCCGAGTCTCTCAAGCGCCTCGCACTGGCGCTCGCCGCACACCCGCGCACGATTGCCCTGCTCGGCTCGCGCGACGGCGAGCAGGCGCGCCTCGTCTTCGCGCGCTCGGCAGACTCCGCCGCCGACATGAACGCATTGATGCGCGCGGCCTGCGTCGAACTGGACGGGCGCGGCGGCGGGCGCAGCGAACTGGCACAGGGCGGCGGCCGCGCCGTCGATAAACTGGCCGATGTCCTCGACTCGGCCGCGCGCACCCTCACGCCGGAGCCACGCCAACACATCTAACAGACGCGACCGCGCGCCTGCGCCGCCATCGCCTCCGACGCCCTTGACACCCCGCCGCCCCTCCTCCTATCATCACACCTGACCGAGTGGGGCAGTAGCTCAGTTTGGCAGAGCGCCGCGTTCGCAATGCGGAGGTCAGGGGTTCGACCCCCCTCTGCTCCACCAACAGAATCCAGAGAGAAAGAGCCGCAGCGATGCGGCTTTTTTCATGTGTCTCCTTATCGTGCGGGCGGTGAACTTTGGGGTTGATTTCCGTAGCCGCTGTGCATATAGTTTTCTCGCGTATTACCCCCGACAAAATCGCCTTAAAATTTGTGCTATGACAGGCGTGCGGCTTGGCGTGTGGTGGTGTCGGCGCACGCTGGCTCGCCCGCACTTTTCTCTCCGGTCTCCCCGCCGGGTAAATTTTTGACGTATTTCAAGTGACGCAGCGGTCACTGTTGGCACATGGAGGGGACGAACATGGTTCTGCACGACCGCATTCGTGGTGCTCGCTTTATCGCATCCACTCTTTTTCTTGTTATCGCTGTCTCGCTTTCCGCCAGCGCTTTCGCCCAGTCGGCATCTTTCTCCCGGACGGATTACCCGTCGATGGGTAACAATCATATCGTCGCCGATTTCAACGGCGACGGTCTGTTAGACCTCGCCGGACTCGGCGCGCAATCGGCCGCCATCATGCTCGGCAACGGCGACGGGACGTTTCGCCCGCGCGCAGAGTATCCGGTCGCAAGTTGGGCGCAAGACCTCGCCGCCGGTGACTTCAACGGCGACGGCAGGCTCGATTTGGTCGTCACGATAAACGACCCGCAAATCGGCCTCTCGCTGCTCACCGGCAACGGCGACGGAACTTTCAACGCGCCCCTCAATTCTCCCAACACCTCCGGCTTCGATTCACCGGCCGTCGTCGCCACAGACCTCAACAACGACGGCAAGCTCGACATCGTCGCCGCGCACCAGATTGCCTGCTTCACCGCGCCCTGCAACCCCGCCCTCTCGATTTCCGTGCTGCTCGGCAACGGCGACGCGACCTTCCAGCCCGCGCGTGAAATCGAAGTCGGTTCAGGGATGACGCGCATCGCCGTCGCAGATTTGAACCGCGACGGCTTCAAGGATTTGGGCATCTCCGGCGACCGCTCGCAGGTCTTTGTCCTGCTCGGCAACGGCGATGGCACGTTCACGCAGAAGCCGACCATCACGCTCACGTCCGACACGCTCGGCGTGGATGCGACAGACATCGACGTGGCCGACTTCAACGGCGACACGGTTGAAGACCTCGTCGTCGCCATCGGCCTTAACGGGAGCCGGACGGCCGTCCTCATCGGCAACGGCGATGGCACCTTCCGCGACCCGCTCATCATCACCGAACCGAATCTCCGCATCCCGCACTATCAGGCGATTGCAGACTACAACGGAGACGGCTTCCTCGACCTCGCCATCGGTCTCGGTTGGGGACAGCAGGGGTTGATGGAGATATTGAAGGGCGTCGGCGGCGGCTCGTTCCAGCAGCCGGAGCTTTACCTTGTGCCTCCGCCCGATTCGAGTCAGGGTGGCGGCACGCTCATCTCGGCCGACTTCAATCGCGACGGGAAGCCAGACATCGCGCTTCAGGTCAGAGGCGCAAACGGCGTCCTCTCGGTCTTAATCAACCGGACGGGCGTGTCCTCGACGCCGCCTGCCTTCGGCACCATGACGGCTTCGCCTTCGAGCGTCGTCGGCGGCTCGTCCTCGCAGATTACCGTCAATCTGGCGAACGGCTCGGTCGCGCCTGCGGGCGGCCTCACGCTCTCGGTTTCGAGCAGCAATACCTCGGTTGTCACAGTGCCTTCCTCGGTGACGATACCGGCCGGTAGTTCGAGCGTCAGGTTCACGGCGACGACGCGCAGCGTGACCTCGACGCAGAGCGTCACCGTGCGTGCCTCGAACAACCAACTCGGCAGCCGTCAGGTGACCCTGACGGTCACACCCGCGCCTGCGAGCGCCGTCAACGTCTCGTCGCTGTCGCTCTCTCCGAGCACAGTCACGGGCGGGAGCAGCGTGCAGGGCGTGGTTACTTTAAGCACGACGGCGCGCGTGGCGACCACCGTCGCGCTCTCTAGCAGCAGCGACCGCGCGACCTTGCCGTCGAGCGTCACCGTCGCGGCGGGCAGTTCGTCTGCGCGCTTTACCATCAACACCTCAGCCGTCACTTCGACGACCACCGTCAACATCAGCGCGACCCTCAACGGAGCGACGCGCACGACCACTTTGACCATCAACCCCGCGAGCGCCACGACCGACACCGTCTCGATTACGCGCGCCGAGTATGAAAGCTCCAAACGCAGCCTGCGTGTCGAGGCGACGAGCACACGCTCGAACGCCACGTTGCAGGTCTTCAACACGGCGACGGGGCAGTTAATCGGCACCCTGTCGAATCAGGGCGGCGGCCGCTACGGCGGACAGTTCAGCGTCTCGTCGAACCCGCAGAACATCACCGTCCGCAGCAGCTTCGGCGGCGTCGCCACACGCTCCGTCTCAGCACGCTGAACGGGGGCGCTTCGAAACTTCAACACGACAAACGGCGGGACGAGTCCCGCCGTTTGCGTTTGCCCTGCCGACGTGCGCTGATGCGCTAACGAGTGAAGCAGTTTTTCTCTTCCGCGAAGCGCGCGTCGTCGATGGCGACGTTGTGCTTGATGTCCGTGAGTTTGATGAGCGTGCGCGCATCGCGGATGGTGAAGGGCAGGCGGATGCCGTCAACCTCTCGGTAGTCCTCGAAGTCCGTCGTGTCGCGTCTGACGAGGAGGCCGCTCTCCGTGTCGAAGTAGAGCATGGTGGGTAATCCGATGGCCGAGGCGGCTTCGATGACGTGCGTCTCAAACTGGCCGACTCGCTCCTTGCCCTTGTACGTCAGGCGTGCGTAGAGCCGTTTGAGATTGAGCGGCCAGTGGAAGTCTGTGCCGAGCTTCGTCTCGTTGAGTTCAAATTCGCTGAACTGTCGGAAGCCGAAGAGAGGAATCTGCTCGTAACCGTAGGTGCCGACGATGGCTCTGCGAATGACGCCCATTCCGGGCAGCGTGATGAGTGTGATGGTCTTGTCCGGCGCTTTTTCCAAAAACTCTGCCGTACCGCTCGCCTTCACGCCCGCGAAAGAGCCTTCGAAAGTTCCCTGCGAGACGCGGCTCGAAATCTTCTCGATGGCCGCGCGCCCGCCGATGGCCGCGACGTACTTTTCCAAAATCTGCTCGACGACCGGCTCAACCGTCGCCGTCGTCTGCGAGACGTTTGCCGCATGTGCCTGCCCGTCGCCTGCCGACGCGTCGCGCGGCTTGGGCGGCGGCGGCGGGTCGTCATCGTCTTCGATGGTGGCGATGATGGGCGCGTCGGTTCGCGGATTGGTGGGGACGGGCGGCTGAATGGCGTTGATGGCGGCTTCAAGTTGCGGGTCGCGCCCTGCGAGCAGCGAGCGACGGTCGAGGCGGACGACGATGTCCGGCCTGACGCCCTCGCCTTCGAGCATCCGGCCGCGCTGGCTTCTGAAGTCGGCGAAGGCGTACTGGAGAATGGCTCCCGTCGGCAGTTCTCTGGTCACCGAAGGCAGCGTCGCTCCGGCGCTGCGCTCGCCGACGACGAGAGCGCGTCCGGCTTCCTGTAGGCCGCTGGCGAAGACTTCGCTGGCCGACTGGCTCGTCGCATCGACGAGGAGCACGAGTTGGCCTCTGTAAGGATTCTTCTGCGGGAAGACGGAGAGGTTGAGTTCGCCTTCGCGCGTCCGCATCGTGCCGAGCGAGACGGCTCTGGATTCGAGCAGGCCGCTCATGCCGTAGAGCGTGGCGAGGAGGCCGCCTTCGTTGCCGCGCAAGTCGATGATGACGCCCGGCGCATCACCCATCGTCCGCACAGCCTCGCAGAACTTCTCCATGACGAGCGGCGAAAAGAGGTTGAAGCGGATGTACCCGATGCCGCCTCGCAGGCGTCGCGCCTCGAACGCCATGAACTGCGGCGGCATGGCCTGACCGGCAGGCGTCATCTCGCCCTTGAGTCGCTCGCGTCTGAGAGTTGCGCGGCGCGGGCGGTTGCGCGCGTCGAGATAGCCGAGACGGACGGAAGTGCCTCCGGGGCCGTTGATGTAGCCGACGATGATTTCCGCAGGCATCTGGTAGCGCACCGACGGCAGATAGGCGGCCGCGCGCGTCAGTTGTCTGATGATGCGCGAGAGCGGTTCGCCGTCGATGCTGCGGAGCACGAAGCCGGGGCGGAGTCCGGCGCGTGCCGCCGGAGAGAGCGGCTCGACGCGCGTCAGGACGGCCGCGCCGCCGATGATGCGCAGGTCGATGCCGATGCCGTGCGTCAACCGTTCGGTGACGGCCTTGCGGCCGGAGAGAGGGTCTTCGCGCTCTTCTTCATGCGAGGGGTCGTCCTCGTCGTCGTCCGTCTCGTCCGTCTCTGCGGAGAGCGCGGCCGGGATGCTCTCCGGCGGGACGATGTTGAAGTGCGACTGGCCGAGCCGGTTGAGCATCTCCTGCAAGAGGAAGTGCAGTTCGCGGTCTGTCCGCGTGCGCTCGACGCGGGGCGCAAACTCCGCGCGCACGGCGTCCCAATCGACGCCCCCGAAGGTCGGGTCGAAGTGATAATCTTTGACCGTCTGCCAGACGAGTTGGAAGGCTTCGAGGCGGCGTGCATGCGCGTCGTCGGCTGCGGGGACGACGATGGCCGGACGCGGCGCGGGCGTCTGCGTCTCGATGCTCTCGGCCGTCTGTGCGAAACAGTGCGGCGCGGGATGAGAGAGGAGCAGGACGGCGAGTAGAAGGTATGTCGGAAAGCGCATTGAACTTCGGCTGCGGGACGCCTTCACTGTCGGGAGGCGGCGTGCGACAGGCGGGTTCGAGCATAACATCGCGCGCGGCGGCGCGCCAAAGCGAGGCCGCCGATTCTCGCGGGCAACGCGCGCCGACGGTTTAAACATCCATCGCGGCAGGCCGTCGTCGGGCGCACGTCCGCGCGCCGTCTTCTCTCTCCGGCTTGCCAAAGCGCCCGGCACTTTGGTACACGTCCCTTAACTTATATTATCGACCCGGCACCGACTCGCTCACGGAGGAGAAATGAAACACAGAAGTCTCGCACGTCCCCTGCTCGCGCTGGCGCTCGTCGCCGCGCTCAGCGCCGCCGCGCTGGCCGACACCATCCGCCTCAAAGACGGCACGGTCATTCGTGGCGAGATTGTCGGCTTTCGCGACCAGCAATTTACAGTCCTCGTCGGCAGCGCCGGGCGGTCGGGTCGCCGCAGCCAGATGACGCTCGTCGTCGACGACGTGGAATCAATCGAGTTCGACTCAAGCGGCAGGACGGCCAACACGGGCGGCGGCGGTGGAGAACCGGCGACCGACTTCGAGACCGCACGCACCCAGCCGCAGCAGCCGCGCGAGACGCGTCCCGCGCCGGCCGAGCCGCGTCTCTCAACCGGCGACACCGGCGCACCCGACACAGGCGCGGCGACGCGCTCCGGCCAGCCTTCGAGACCGGCCGCCGACCCCGCGCAGTTCTTTCCCGTCAAGGTGCGCGTGCGCGCCGACAACGCCTCGAACGGGTGGACGGACAGCGGCTTGATGGTCAGGCGCGGCCAACGCCTGCGCATCACCTCTTCGGGGCGCGTCTCGCTCGGTCAGGGACGCTTCTCGACGCCGACTGGGCTGCCGCGCGTTCTCGATAACGAGAAATTGATGCGCAACGAGCCGACCGGCGCGTTGATTGCCGTCATCGGCGACGATAACGACGAGTTCATCTTCATCGGCGCGAGCCGCGAGTTCATCGCCCCGCGCGACGGACGCCTCTTCCTCGGCGTCAACGAAGGCAACCTGAACGACAATACAGGCACTTACGACACGACCGTCGAGGCCGAGCCACTCACCGGCGGCAGCGCCTCGCGCTAACAACCGCCGACCGACACGCGAGCGGCGCAACGGCCAACACCCTTGCGCCTTTGTGCATCCAAGCTGCGGTCGAAAAGTGATAGGTGATTCTAAAAGTGATAGGTGATAGGTGATAAGTGATAGGACAAAACAGGTCTTTTCCTATCACTTATCACCCATCACTTATCACTCATCACCTGTCGCTCCTGACCGATAATCTTGACCGTCTGCGGCGTCGCGCCGTATAGTTTCGCGTCAAGAGTTGTTTTTGCGGTTTCCTGCCTTCCCCCTCTGAAGTAAAGGTTTGCCATGATGACGAGAAATCTCTTCCTACGTCGCGCGTTCACCTTCTGTGCGATGTTGCTCTGCGGGCTACTCCTGTTGGAGCCGACCGAAACTCTGCGCGCGCAGTCGCGCCGCCTGCCGCCCACCACCGACACGCAACAGCAGAAGAAGAACAAGCGCCCCGACCCGTCCGAGCAGAAAGAGCAAGAACCAGACCCGCAGGACGTGCTCCCGGAGGTCGAGACGGTCAAGGTCAGCACCTCTCTCGTCAACGTCGAGGCCGTCGTCTATCACAAGAAGTCGGGCAAGATTATTCAGGGACTCAAGAAAGAGAACTTCGCCGTCTTCGAGGACGGCGTGCAACAGCCGATTACCAACTTTTCGACGCCGGAAGCGCCGATTACCGTCTCGGTCGTGCTCGAATACAGCAAGCTCGGCTCGATGTTCGGCTTCTACGGCAGCGGCGGTCAGGAACCCGGTCGCTACGAGGTCTTGCGCCCGCTCGCGGCCTTCGTCTCGCAGGTTGTGCGTCCGCCTGACGACTACGTCTCCGTCATCGCCTACGACATGCGCGCCACGCCGATTACCGATTTTACGAACGACCCGCAGCGTCTTAACGCCGTCGTCAACCTGCTGCTGCGCAACCATCCCGTCTCGAACGAGGCCAACCTCTTCGACGCTCTGAAGCTGACGCTCATCGGCGGCCGCGCCGAGTCCGTCGTTCTCGACAACCCGAAGGAGACGATGACCGAGTACGCCGGGATGGCCTCTCTGCAAGGCCGTCGCAAGGCCATCTTCCTTGTCAGTTCCGGTATCGACACCTTCAGCCGCACCAACTACGACCAGGCGCGCAAGATTGCGCAGAACGCGGGCGTGCCCATCTACATCATCGGCACGGGCAACCTGTTCTTCAAGAAGTACGGCGACCAGATGGGGGCGCTCGACGGACTCGGCGGCGCGACGACGCCGGGGCGGATGACGATGCTGCAAGCGCAGAACGCGCTCAAGACCTTCGCCAGAGAGACGGGCGGCGAATATTTTCCTATCACCTTCGAGGGCGAGATTAGCAGCGCGCTGCAATCCATCAACGCGCTGATGCGCAGCCAGTACAGCCTCGGCTACAACCCCGGCGACCGCCGCGACGGCAAGCAGCACAAAATCGTCGTCAAGGTTGACGTGGACGGCGACGGGCAGTTTGACGACAAGGAATACGTTGTGAAGAACCGACAGTTCTACAACGCGCCCAAGTCGTAAAAACAGTGACCG
Organism: Pyrinomonadaceae bacterium; assembly: GCA_035942915.1. Taxonomy (GTDB): domain Bacteria; phylum Acidobacteriota; class Blastocatellia; order Pyrinomonadales; family Pyrinomonadaceae; genus DASZCR01. The sequence continues at coordinate 14,576 of DASZCR010000095.1, forward strand.
GTAACGAGTGGCGAGCGACAAGTTCAGAGAGCTTGTCGCTCGTCACTTTTTTTGTGCGCGAATGACGAACGATGAGCTGCGACCTCATCACTCGTCACTTGTCACTTGTCACTTGTCACTGTCTTTTTCAGCTTCCGTGAAGGCGGAGGCGAAATTCGTCGTTGAAGGCGTGGACTTCCGTTTTGCGGCCGGAGAAGCGGCGCGACTCGCGCAGGAGCATGGGGAGGCCGCCTTCCGGGAGTTGCAGGCCGTAGGCCTGATTGCGAAAGAGCGCGGCCAGTTGCGGGTTGATGCGCTGCGGCACGCCGTAGCGGATGGCGCGTTGCGCGGAGGGCGCAAAGCCGACGGTGCGACGCGGGTTGAGGATTTCTATCGAGCGGTCGTAGACGTGGATGCGCGTCGGCTGCTCGCGCAAGGCGAGGTCGCGATGGACGAGCGCGTTGGCAATCGCTTCGGCGACCGCGCCCCGGTGATAGTTGGCGCGCGGGGCGACGGGCGCTTCCTGAACGGACGCCTCATCCATGCGTCCGGGAAACGCGCGCGGGCGCACGTCCCAGAGGTCGCAGTAGCGTTCGACGAAGCGCATGGCCGACTCGAAGAGCGTGTGCAGGTTGCCTGCGAGTTGGACTGCTTCGACCTTCGGCGACTGTGCATTGTCGCCCGCGAAGCGGACGGCCGTGACGCCGGAGCGCGGCAGCAGTTCGACGACGCGGCGGTCGCGTCCGAACAGGAGCAAGCCCGCCACCGTCGGCGCGGCCTCGCCGCTCCCGCCCGCCGGGACGGCCAACAGGAGGTCGCGTTCCAACACGTCGCCCGTCGGGTAACCGGCCTGCGCCCCTGAGGCGTGCTCGAAGGCGTCGCCCTCAAACTCTCGGACGAAGCTCCACAGGTGCGCCTCGTCGATGTCTTCGACGGTCGAGCCAACCGCCCACACGTTCTCGAACCTGACGGGGCGCGCCTCGTCGAGCAAGGCCGACAACTCCTCGCGCGAGGCTTCGCGCTTCTCCGCCCCGACGCGCACGAAGTAGCGCCCGTCGCGCGTGCGGTAGGGGCGTCGGCGTCCGTCCACGTCCAGAGCGACGATGCGCCGTCCGTTGTCGAAGGAGACGAGGTCGATGTAAGGGAAGACCGGCGGGACAATCTCCTCGCGGCAGATACGCACCAACTCCTCGCGCACCTCTTCGGCGTCGTCCACCCCCTCGACGCGCAAGTTGTCGTTGACGCCGAAGACGATAAGTCCGCCGCCCGTGTTGGCGAGCGCGACAATGCCGTGCGCAATCTTTTCCGGGTTCGAGAGTTTAACCTTGAGTTCGAGGAAGGTGTCTTCGCCGCCGCGCACGAGCGACATCAACTCCGTGCGCGAGGTCTGCGGGGCAGGCGTCGTCAGGTAGTCCTGAAAAGAGCGGTCGGTGACGACTTCGTGCCGCTGGTTGCGAAATTTTCTGCGAGCCATTTGTGTCTGGACGGGGCTTGCCTGTGTGTGACCCGCCCGGATGACGCGCCTGAGAATGCGGCTCGCGCGCCATCGCAAGAATGAATCGAACGCGCGAGGCGGCCGCTCCGTCCGCGCGTCGTCCTTAGCCGAGAATCTGACCGGCGTCGTCGCCTCCGCGCCCGGTCACGGCTTCCATGATTTCAATCTCGCGCGCTTCGAGCGAACGCCCCTGCGCGCCGATGAGCGCGACGTAGAGCGTGGCTGAAAGCGCGGCGAACACGGCGAGTATAACATACTTGAGGGCGACGCTCTGCGCCGCGTAAGCGACGAGCACGGCGACGAACGGCGGCACAAGCAGGAGCACGAACAGCGGCAGCAACAAGAGACCGGCCATGCCCGTCCGATTCATCCGCTTGCCGAACTGCACGCGCTTCGGGAAGTTGAGCGAGAGCCAGTTGCCTGCCAGCGCAAAGAGCGTCGCAAAGGTCACGAACGCGAGCGCCGCGAAGACGAGGACGCGGCCGTTCAGGTCGCCGAAGACGACTCCGTTGACGACCACGCCGACCGTCACCAGCACGAGCGCAATCAGCATGTGCGACAGATTCTTCCCGACGAGAAACGTCCGCCGCTCGACCGGCGCGAGCAGCAACGTGCGCATTCCTCCGTCCTCGAAGCCGAACAGGTTGGTCGTCAGCGGCGACAACAGCATCGTGATGTAGAGGACGCCGAAGACCGTCCCTGCGCCTTCCGCATAACTTTCGACCGTCGCCCAGAAGCCGAACATCTCGCCCCCGTCGCGGCCACCCCTCGGTCTGAGCGGCGCGAGCCTGATGGCAATCGTCAGCGCGACTCCCATCACGGCGATAACTCTCATCTGCGCGTTGCGCACGGCGTAGCGCAACTCCTTCTCGACGACCGCCGCAAGCTGCGGCGAAACGAATGGCAGTTGCCATCCCGCATAACGTCGCGCGCCCGTCGCCGGCTCGCCCGTCTTAGTTCTCACGCGGCCACGCTTCGCACCGCCCATACCGAGCGCCGTGCGTCGCGCAGCCCAGTAAGTCACGGCGACGAGCAGGAGCGTGTACCCCGTCAGCGTGGCAAGCGCCGACGCGTAACTGAGTCCGCCGCCCGGTTCAAGCCCTTCGGAGAGGGCGGCGGCGGCCGCGCCCGGAGGCGTCCAACGCAAGCCCGGCAGGTTGGCCGTGCGTTCGGCCAGAGCGGGCGCGAGGCGTCCGAAGAACGCACCAAAGATGCCTATCGCCGCGCCGAACACGGCCAGCAGCGTCTCCCCTCGCGTGCGCTTCGAGCGCGCCAGCATTCCCGTCATAGTCGAGAGAAACTTCGCCAGCGCGACCCCGCACACAATCGCGCACAACGCCGCCAGAAGCGCCGCCCAGAGCGCCCCGCGCGCTGCACCCGCGCCGACCGCCACGCCGACCACGACCGGCGCGGCGAAGACCGACGACAGGCTCAGCAACTCGCTCAGCCAGTCGATAGCGAACAGTTTCCGCAGCGACACCGGATAGAGCAGCAGACGCCCCGCGTCGAAGCGACTGCCGCCGCCCAGACCGAGCGGCACGATAGCCCACATCAAATACAGGATGATGAAAATCCAGACGATGAAGACCGAAGACAGTTCTCCTATCCCTGTGCCCGCCAGACGCCCTCCCGACTCTCGCTCAGCCCACGCCATCGCGTAGATGCCGACGCCCAAGAGCGCCGCTATCGCCAGCGAGATGCCGAACCCGGCCAGCAGCCCAAGCGCCGTCGCCACGCGCCCGGTCGCCGCCTTGCCGTCTCGCAAAGTGTTGCGCAGCAGCCTCCACTTCAGCCACAAGAGCGCGCCGAGTTGTGCCATCTCGCCTTCAGCCTCCACGAACGTAGCGTTCGAGCGCGCCGTATAATACTCTTAATCGGCAACCTTATCTCGCCGCGCGGAGGACGAACCTACCTTGTACACGCCCAGACACAACCGCGAAGAAGACCCCGCGCGCCTCTGCGACTTCATGCGCGAGTACAGTTTCGCCGCCCTCGTCACCACGCGCGCCGCAGCCAATGGCGGCGACTCCCATGCGCCGCACATCCACGCCACGCATCTCCCCTTCCTCATCGAGCGAGAGGGCGATTCCTTCAAACTCTTCGCGCACATCGCGAAGGCCAACCCGCAATGGAGAGACTTCGACGGCGCGCGCGAGGCGCTCGTCATCTTTCAAGAGCCGCACGCCTACATCTCGCCGCGCCACTACGACGAAGCACTAAGCGTGCCGACGTGGAACTACGTCGCCGTCCACGCCTATGGCGCGCCCGTCCCGTTCCAATCCGACGAAGAGAAGTTGCGGCTGCTCCGCCGCATGATTGAAGAACTCGACGCCGATTATCTCGCGCGTTGGGACGAGATGCCCGCCCGCTATGTCACGCAGAAACTGGGCGGCATCGTCGCTTTTCACATTGAAGTCACGCGTCTGGAAGCGAGATTCAAACTGAGTCAAGACCGCAGCATCGCCGAGCGCGAGCGCATCGTCTCGGAACTCTCAGCGAGCGCCGACCGCACGCGCTCGCGTCTCGGCGAACTGATGAAGGAGGACGCACAACCTTGAGTGAAACTCTGGCGAAGCACTATCTGGAAGACGCCGCGCGGAGGTTTCGCGCGACCAAAGAGTTGGCCGAACGCGCGCTCGCACAACTGACCGACGAGGAACTGTTTCGCGCGCCCGACGCCGAATCGAACAGCGTCGCCGTCATCATGAAACACATGAGCGGCAACATGCTCTCGCGCTGGACGGACTTTCTGACGAGCGACGGCGAGAAGCCCGGCCGCAGCCGCGACGCAGAGTTTGACGCCGCAGGCGAAAGTCGTGAGACGATGCACGCGCGTTGGGAGGAGGGATGGTCGTGCCTCTTCGCCGCGCTCGACGGCCTGACGCCCGTAGACCTCCTGCGTACCGTCACGATTCGCGGCGAGCCGCACACGGTCGTCGAGGCCATCAACCGTCAACTCACGCACTACTCCTACCACGTCGGCCAGATAGTCTTTCTCGCGCGCTCTCTGCGCGGCGACACCTGGCAGACTCTCAGCATCGCGCGCGGCCGCTCCGACGCCTTCAACGCCGAGATGCTCGAACGACAGCGACAGGACACAAGCGGCGAAGGTTGATGGACGAACCCTCTCATCAAACGCCGCGCGCCTACGTCGGCCTCGGCTCGAATCTCGGCGACCGCGCAGGCTTTCTGCTGCTCGGCCTGCGCGGAATCTTGCACGCCGGTCTCTCTATCGCGCGTCTCTCTTCGGTCTACGAGACCGCCCCCGTAGACGTGACAGACCAGCCGCCGTTCCTCAACATGGTGGCCGAACTGACCGGCGTTCTGCCCGCGCCGGAACAACTGCTGGCGCGCCTGCTGCGCGTCGAGTATGCGCTTGGCCGACGCCGTGATGCCGAACGCCCGCGCGGCCCGCGCACGCTCGACCTAGACCTTCTCCTCTACGGCGACGTGCGACACCAGACCGATTTTCTCACGCTGCCGCACCCGCGCCTCCACCTGCGTCGCTTCGCGCTCACGCCGCTCGTCGAACTCGCGCCGGACATCGAGCACCCCGCGCTCGGCAAAACCTTCTCCGGCCTCCTCGCCGAACTCTCCGACCCGGAGACGAGCGTCCGCCTCTGGCAACCGCGAGACAAGGAATGAGGGCGGAAGGAAGGCGGAAGGATGAAGAAAGACCTCCTCTTTTTCAGCCCCCGGCCTCCGCCCTCATTCCTTGCTCTTGCTGCCGCGCCTTGCGCTCGCCTATAATCTGGCGCACTTTAGTTATCCTCCTCGTCCCGAAATGGCGAACCTATGGTCTATCTCAAACAGCAGCGTCCCGAAAAGGTGACCGTGCCGACACTGCGCGCGAGCAAGGAGCGCGGCGAGCGGCTCGTCTGCCTGACGGCTTACGATTACCCGACAGCGCGCCTCGTCGATGAAGCAGGCACGGACGTGATACTCGTCGGCGATTCTCTCGGCAACGTCGTGCTCGGCTACGACTCGACCGTTCCCGTCAGCCTCGAAGAGATGCTGGCGCACACGCGCGCCGTCCGGCGCGGCGTGACGCGCGCCCTGCTCGTCGCCGACATGCCCTATGGCTCCTATCACACGGGCGCTGACGATGCCGTGCGCGCCGCCCTCCGTCTCGTCAAGGAAGGAGGCGCGGAGGCCGTTAAACTCGAAGGCGGGCGCAACCGCGTCGAGACCGTGCGTCGCCTCGTCAACGAAGAGATTCCCGTCATGGGTCACATCGGGCTGACGCCGCAATCGCTCAACAAGCTCGGCAGCTATCGCCTGCAAGGCAAGACGGCGGAGGCCGCGCGCGCGCTCGTCGAAGATGCGCGGATGCTGGAAGAGGCCGGAGCGTTTGCCATCGTCCTCGAAGTCGTGCCGCGCGAGATTGCGCGCGTCGTGACGGAGAGTTTACGGATTCCGACCATCGGCATCGGCGCGGGCGCGGGCTGCGACGCGCAGATACTCGTCCTCCACGACCTGCTCGGCATCTCTTTCAGCCGCACACGCCCGCGCTTCGTGCGCGAGTATGCGACCTTGCGCGAAACCATCACGGATGCCGTCAGCCGCTACGCCGAAGACGTGCGCGCAGGCGTCTTCCCTTCTACGGAAGAGTCCTACCCGCTGCCTGCGGGCGCGGCCTCCGAACTCGAAGCTGCGGGCGTCATTGCCCCGGCCGCCACTGACGGCGAGCAGTCTGAAAAGCAGTGATAGGTGATGGCTGACAGGTGATAAGAAACAGGCTTTCTCTTATCACCCATCACCTATCACCCATCACCCATTCCCCCTCCTTATGGAAATCATCAACCGCCGCCAACGCATGAGTTCGGTCGCGCGAAAGCTGCGGCGCGAGCAGGACAAGACCATCGGACTCGTGCCGACGATGGGCGCGCTCCACGACGGCCACCTGAGCCTCGTCCGTGAGGCTCGCCGGATGTGCGACGTGGTGGTCGTCTCCGTCTTCGTCAACCCCACGCAGTTCGGCCCCGGCGAAGACTTTGAACGCTACCCGCGCGACCTGACCAACGACACCACGAAGCTCGCCGACTACAACGTCGAATACATCTTCGCCCCTTCGGTCGAGGAGATTTATCCGAAAGGCTTCTCGACCTACGTCACGGTCGAGGGCTTGTCCGAACCGCTCGAAGGCGTCGCGCGCCCCGGCCACTTTCGCGGCGTGGCGACCGTGCTGACCGTCCTCTTCAACACCGTCCGCCCGGACTTCGCCTTCTTCGGCCAGAAGGACGCGCAGCAGACCATCGTCGTCAAACGCCTCGTCCGCGACCTCGCCTTCGACACCGAAATCGTCGTCCTCCCGACCGTCCGCGAAGAGTCCGGCCTCGCCCTCTCCTCGCGCAACACCTATCTCGACCCGCAGGAGCGACGCGCCGCCACCGTCCTCTACCGTGCGCTCTCGCAGGCGCGCGAGGTTTACATGGAAGGCGAACGCAGCGCGCGACGGCTCGCCGAAGTGGCGCGCGACATCGTCGAAGCAGAGCCGCGCGCGCGTCTCGAATACGTCAGCGTCTCCGACGCCGAGACGATGGAGCGGCTCGACAAGATTTCCGACGAGCGCCCCGTCCTTATCGCGCTCGCCGCGCACATCGGCCGCACGCGTCTTATCGACAACATCGTGCTCCAACCCGCACGCCAGAAAGGGCACACCTCCGACCTCAAGCGGCCTTAGCCTCCCGCCCGCAAAACTGTTATCATTTTGACTCCCGCGAAACAGGCCGCTTGCCGAGGCCGTCCGTTTGGAGAATACAGACGACAGGATGGCGTTCTTCGTTCCTTTGCGTCTTGGCGTCCTTGCGTGAAAATTCAATCTCACGCTGAAAGCGGGTCACAGGCGAAGAAGAAGAACGCGAAGAAGATGAACCAGACCAAACAGAAAGCTCATATCGAATTCGAGTGCAACGGCGAGCGCGTCGAGGTCGCGTTTGCGCCGCACAAGACGCTGCTCGAAGTCTTGCGCGAGGACATGAACCTGATGGGCACGAAGCACGGCTGCGAACTCGGCGAGTGCGGCACGTGCGCCATCTTAGTTGACGGCCGCAGCGTGCTCTCCTGCCTGATGCTCGGCCTCGACGCCGAAGGCCGCCGCGTCGAGACGGTCGAGGGGATGGCGACGGCTGAGGGCTTACATCCTTTGCAGGACGCTTTCGCAGACCTCGGCGCGGCTCAGTGCGGCTACTGCACGCCCGGCTTCCTGCTCGTCGCCAAAGAGTTGCTCGCCGCCAATCCTGCGCCCACGCGCACGGAGATTAAAGAGGCGCTCAGCGGCAATCTCTGCCGCTGCACCGGCTATATCAAAATCTACGAGGCCGTCGAGTTGGCCGCTGCGCGGATGCGCGGCGAAGCGGCTGAAGTTTCACGTGAGAGCGTCTATGGCTACGAATAAGAACGACGATAACCGGCCGGCCGCAAACGGCAAAGACTTCAAGGTCGTCGGCCGACCTTTCCGCAAAGTCGATGCGCGCTCGAAGTGTACGGGGCAGACGAAGTTTGCCGACGACATCGTGCTGCCGCGCATGCTCTACGCCAAGCTCCTGCGCGCAGACGAGCCGCACGCGCGCATCCTGCGCATCGACACGTCGAAGGCCGAAGCCCTGCCCGGCGTCTATGCCGTCATCACCGGCCAAGACCTGCCCGACTCCTACGGCATCCTGCCCGTCAGTCAGGACGAGCACGCGCTCTGCATCGACAAGGTGCGCTTCGTCGGCGACCCGGTCGCCGCCGTCGCCGCCGTCGATGAAGACACGGCCTTTGAGGCCATCAATCTCATCGAAGTCGAGTACGAACGCTTGCAGACCATCACCTCCATCGAGGAGGCTGTGATGGTCGAAGAGCCGCGCGTGCAGGACTACGGCGACGGCGGCAACGTCCACAAGAAAGTCCACCTCGAATTCGGCGACCTCGAAGAAGGCTTCCGTGAGGCCGACCTCGTGCGCGAGGATGTCTTCTTTTATGAAGGCAACACACATCTCCCGCTCGAACAACACGCTTCGGTCGCACACTTCGACCCAGACCGCAAGCTGACGCTCTGGACTTCGACGCAGACGCCGCACTACGTCCACCGCGCGCTCGCCAAAACTCTCTCGCTCCCGGCCGCGCACATCCGCGTCATCGCCACGCCGAACGGCGGAGGCTTCGGCGGCAAGAGCGACCCCTTCAACCACGAGGTCGCCGTCTGCAAGCTCTCGATGGTGACGGGACGCCCCGTCAAAATCACGCTCACGCGCGAGGAGGTCTTCTACTGTCATCGCGGACGCCATCCCGTCCTGATGAAGAGCCGCATCGGCGTCCGTAAGGATGGCTCCATCACGGCGCTCGACTTCCAGTCCTTCCTCGACGGCGGCGCATACGGCTCTTACGGCGTCGCCTCGACCTTCTACACGGGCGCTTTGCAGACCGTTACCTACGAAGTGCCGCGCTATCGCTTTCGCGGCCTGCGCGCCTTCACCAACAAGCCGCCCTGCGGCCCGAAGCGCGGGCACGGCACGCCGCAGCCGCGCTTCGGCCTCGAAGTCCAACTCGACAAAATCGCCGACCAACTCGGACTCGACCCGGCCGAGATGCGCCTCAAGCATCTCGTCGCGCCCGACTCCGTGACGGCCAACTACCTACGCATCGGCTCGATGGGTTTGGGTAAATGTATCGAGAAGGTGGTGGCCGGGTCGGACTGGAAGAACAAGTACCGGAAGCTTCCCTTCGGTCGCGGCGTCGGCCTCGCCTGTAGTTCCTACATCTGCGGCGCGGGGCTGCCGATTTACTGGAACAACATGCCGCACTCCGGCGTCCAACTCGGACTCGACCGGCAGGGCGGCGTGCGCGTCCAGTGCGGCTCGACCGACATCGGTCAGGGTTCTGACTCCGTGCTCGCCTACGTCGTCGCCGAAGTTCTCGGCATCGACCCCTTCGACATCCGCGTCCTGACAGCCGACACAGACCTGACGCCCGTCGACCTCGGCAGCTATTCGAGCCGCGTCACACTGATGACCGGCAACGCCGCCATTCAAGCGGCTGAACGTGCGCGCGAACTGCTCTCGCTGGCCGTCGCCGAAAAACTCTCCGTGCCCATCGAGAATCTGGCCTTCGCCGAGCGACGCGTCTTCGACGTGGAGAACCCGGACGTGGGCGTGACGTTTGCGGAGGCGGTCGTGCTGGCCGAGTCGAAGTTCGGGACTATCGGGACGGTCGGCTCATACACGCCGCCGCGCTCGCCCGGAAAGTTTAAAGGCGCGGGCGTCGGCCCCTCGCCCGCGTACAGTTATTCGGCGGCGGTGGCCGAAGTCGATGTCGATGCGGAAACCGGGATTGTGACGGTCGAGCGCATCTGGATAGGCCACGACATCGGCCAGAGCATCAATCCGATGCTCGTCATGGGACAGGTCGAAGGCGGCGTCTACATGGGCTTGGGCGAGGCGCTCATGGAAGAGATGATTTACCGCGCCAACCGCAACGCCGTGCACAAGTTTCCCTCGATGCTCGAATACAAGAGTCCGACGACGCTTGAGATGTGCGATGTCGTCACGTATCTCATCGAGGACGCCGACCCGAACGGCCCCTTCGGCGCGAAAGAGGTCGGACAAGGGCCGCTCCTGCCGGTCATGCCTGCCGTCGCCAACGCCGTCTACGACGCCGTCGGCGTGCGCGTCGATGAAGTACCCATCACGCCGGAAAAAGTGCTCGCCGCGTTGCGCGCCAAAGCACAGGGTAGAGAGGCGCGCTTCGGCCCGAAAGACGTTCCCCGCGTTGACTGGCCTGCGCCCCTCAAAGTGCTCACGCCGGCCGAAGGCGGCGACGGCCGCGAGATGCCCGGCGTTGCCGTTCATTCGAGAGATTGAGGAGTTGAGTTAGCCTTTATGATGAGACTTCCGAAGTTCAGTTACCTCGTGCCGCGTTCGGTCGGGGACGCGGTGAAGATGAGGGGCGACGCGGGTGCGTCGGGGCAGTACGTGGCGGGCGGAACAGACCTCTACCCGAACATGAAGCGGCGGCAGCAGACGCCGCAGACGGTCATCGCGGTCGGGCGTCTCAAGGAGTTGCGGCGTGTCGAAGGCGACGGCGCGTCGGGTCTCGTGGTTGGCGCGGGCGTGTCGCTCACGGAGTTGTGCGAGCACCCCGTCGTGCAGAGGGATTATCCGGCGCTGGCGCGCGCGGCGCGGCTTATCTCGACGCCGACCCTGCGCAACATGGGAACGCTCGGCGGCAACCTCCTGCTCGACACGCGCTGCAACTATTACGACCAGAACTACGAGTGGCGGCGCGGCATCAACTTCTGTCTGAAGAAGGACGGCGACACCTGTTGGGTCGCGCCCGGCAGTTCGAAGTGCTGGGCGGTGCAGTCGTCAGACCTTGTGCCTTGGATGGTGGCGACGGGCGCGCGTCTGCGACTCGTCTCGACCGTCGGCGACCGCATGGTGACGGCCGCCGGTTTCTATAACGACGACGGCATAGACTACCTGCACAAGCGGCCGGAAGAGCTGCTCACGGAGATTCATCTGCCGCCGAACGGTGGGCGGCGCTCGGTGTATCGGAAGTTGCGACGGCGCGGCGCGTTCGATTTCCCAGTGCTCGGCGTGGCCGCCTCCATCGAGGTAGCGGACGACGAGACCGTTCTTGACGCGAAAGTTGTGCTCGGCGGTATTGCGCCCGCGCCCCTTGAGGTGAGAGAGGCGGCGCAGGCTCTCGTCGGCGCGCCGCTCGACGCCGAACGCATCGCGCAGGCGGCAGAGGCTTGCTACGTGCGCGCGCGCCCGCTCGACAACACAGACCACCTCATGAACTGGCGCAAACAGATGACGCGCCCCTTCGTCACGCGCGCACTCGCCGAACTACAGGCAGGGATGAGGCCGCAGGGATGAGTGATGAAGTAAGACCTCCTCTTCTTCAGCCCTCTGCCCTCAACGCTCATCCCACACACGTCGCCGCCGTGCTGCTGGCCGCCGGAAGGTCGCGGCGGATGGGGGCGTTTAAGCCTCTGCTGCCTTTCGGCGAGCGGACGGTGGCGCAGGCGTGCGTGGAGCATCTGTTGGCGGGCGGCGTCTCGGAGATTGTCGTCGTCGCCGGTCATCGCGCCGCCGAGTTGCGTGCCGCGCTCGCGCAGATGCCTGTCAGCTTCGCTTTGAACGAGATGGCAGAGAGCGAGATGGGCGTCTCGATTGCGCGCGGCGTCGAGCGTGTGTCGGAACAGGCGTCGGCCGTGCTCGTCGCGTTGGTTGACCAACCGGCCGTCGCGCCGGAGACGGTCAGAGAGATTCTCGACGCGCGCCTGCGGACGCTCGCGCGCCTCATCATTCCTGTCTGGGAAGGGCGCGGAGGCCATCCAGTCCTCGTCGACCTCGCCTTCCGCGCAGAGTTGCTGGCGCTCGATGCGGCGCGCGGCCTGCGCGCACTCTTCGACGCGCGCCGCAGCGAGGTCTTGCGTCTTCCCGTCTCGTCGCCCTTCGTTGCGCGCGATATGGATACGTGGGATGATTACCGCGCTCTGCACCGCGAAGTCTTCGGCACGCTGCCGGAGGTCGAAAGACCTGAGAACGCTATCTGAGGCGACGCCGGTTTTGTACGCCTTTCGTCCAACCTTTCTTTTTGACCGCACATCTAATCGGCGGTATGAGAAATTGCCCCTCAAAATCTAAGGAGACAAAGATGCTGAGCAGTCGTTCCCTCAAGGCTTTTGCGCTCGCGTTGCTGTTCGTGCTGGCGTCTCTTCCTGCGTCGGCTGTCGCGGTCGTCGATTCTCCCGCGCAAGCCCCGCTCGATTTCTCTCTGCGGACGGCGGACGGCGGTGAGATTAACTCCGAGATGCTGCGCGGCGACGTGGTGGTGCTGGCCTTCGGCGCTTCCTATCTGGGGCGCAAACAGGTGCAGCGCGTGCAGGAACTCGCGGACGAGTTCGGCGAGCGCGACGTGCGCGTCTACTGGGTGAGCACCGAGTCGGCCTCGCCGAAGTCGAAGAACTATGCGACCGACGAGCAGTTGCGCGCCTTCGCCAGAAAGAATGGCTTGAAGATTGCCGTCCTGCGCGACCCCGAAGGCACGCTCTTCAAACAGACGCGCGCAGACCAACTGCCCTCCATCGTCATACTCGACCGCACGGGCAACGTCTCCGGCTCGCCTGTTGGCGGCTTCGACCCGGAAGCGAGCCTCGTCCAGCAACTCTCGCCGCGCCTCAACCGCCTGCTCGGCGATAAGTAAAACTCCGCACGGCACAGACGGCCTAAAGGCACAAGCGAAGATGAGCGGGATGCTCCTTCTCATCTTCGCTTGTGCCTTTCGCCTTGTGCCGTTTTACTTCTACTAAATCTCGCGCGCCAGTTTGTAGACGAGACGAACGGGCAGGCCGACGACGTTCCAGTAGTCGCCCTCGATACGTTCGATGAAGAGCGCGGCACGCCCCTGCACGGCGTAAGCGCCCGCCTTGTCCGACGGCTCGCCGGTCGCCACGTAAGCTTCAATCTCTTCTTCCGAGAGCGCGCCGAAGAGCACGCGCGTCCGCTCGCAACCGACCGCCGCGCGCCCCGACTCCGCGCGCACGAGCGCGACGCCCGTTAAGACCTCATGCCAGCGTCCGCCGAGCAGACGCAGCATCCGCCGCGCGTCCTCCTCGTCGCGCGGCTTGCCGAGCACGCGCCCCTCTGCGACGACCACCGTGTCCGCTCCGAGGACGAGTCCGAACAGGCGCGTCGCGGCCACCGCTCCGGCCTTCTCGCGCGCGAGCCGTCGGACGTATGCTTCGGCCTCCTCGCCGTCCCTCAACGTCTCGTCGATGCTCGCCGCCGAAGCCTCGAAAGGCCACCCGACCGCGCCCAGAATCTCCGCCCTGCGCGGACTCGCAGAGGCGAGCACGAGCGGTTCCAAACCGCCCCACAGCCGCGTCTGCTGTCCGCCCGCTTGTGACGCCTGCTCGTTTTCCATTACACTCCTGACGAATTAATTGGTTGATTGACACGCTCTCCCGTTCATTATCCTGACCGAACGGCGTGCGCGTCAACGAACGCGTAACTTTTATGGACGACCTGATTCGAGCGCTCCCGCAGTTGTTGCGTGCCGCAGGCGAGTCGGATGAAGTGGCGGAGATGGCCGCCTCTGTGGCGTGGCGGCGCGTGGCGGGCGAAGGCTTACGCGGCGTCGCCGTTCCCTTTCGCCTCTACCGCAAGACGCTCGTCGTCGCCGTGCCCGACCACACGTGGCAGCGCCAACTCGAAACCGTCAGCGGCCAGTTGCTCTTCCGGCTCAACTCCGTGCTCGGACAGGCGGTCGTGACCTTCATCGAGTTTCGCGTTGACCCGAAGACGGTGCAGGCCGAACGCGCGCGTCTGCCGAAATCTGCGACCGACCAGCAAGCCCAAGAGGCGCGCGCACTCGAACGCACCTCCGGCACGCTCGCAGAGGCCGCCGCCGCCATCCACGACGAGACTTTACGCCGACGCTTCCTCATCGCCGCCGGAAGTTACATCGAAGCTCAGGAGCAGAAGCGGTGAAAAGTGATAAGTGATAGGTGATAAGTGATAGGTGATAAGAGAAAGACAGGACTTTTCCTATCACCTATCACCCATTACCTATCACCTCTCACCTCTCACCTATCACCAACTATGCCGATTACCGAATTCGACATCGAAAAGCTGGCCGCGCTGGCGCATCTGGAAATCACGGAGGCCGAGTTGCACGCGCTGACGCCGCAGATTGCTTCCATCGTCGCTTACGTCGAGCAGTTGAATGAGTTGGACACGAGCCGCGTCGAACCGGCCATCGGCGGCCTCACGCCCGAAGGTGAGCGGACAGAGGCCGACCGCGAAGACCTGCCGCGTCCCTCGCTCGGCCAGCAACTCGCGCTCGACCAAGCGCCCGACCCTTCACACGGCCACTTCCGCGTCCCCAAAGTTCTCTGATTCACAGACCACCCGTTTATGTCTTCTTCCGAATACACCGCCGAACTGATTGCGCGCGGCGTCGCTTCCGGCCAACGTAGCGCGCGCGACGCCGCCGCCTTCGCCCTCGACTGGGCTGAACGGCTCAACGAGACGCTCAACGCCTTCCTGCAAATCGACCGCAAGGGTGCGCTCGCGCGTGCCGCGCAGATTGATGAGGAGACCGCTCGTCAGGAGTCAGGTGATGCAGGCGGGGACGGCGGCTCCACTTCGCCGTTGCGCTCTTCTCTGAGGGGCGTCCCCATCGCTATCAAGGACAACATCTGTGTGCGCGGCTTACAGGCGTCGTGCGGCTCGCGCATCCTCGGCGATTATCATCCGCCGTATGATGCGACCGTCATCGAACGCCTGCACGCGGCCGGAGCAGTCGTCGTCGGCAAGACCAACTGCGACGAGTTTGCGATGGGTTCGTCGAACGAGAACTCTGCCTTCGGGCCGGTGCGTAATCCTTGGGACACGGCGCGCGTTCCCGGCGGTTCTTCGGGCGGCTCTGCGGCGGCCGTCGCCGCGCGCATCGTGCCCGTCGCGCTCGGTTCGGAGACGGGCGGCTCTGTGCGTCAGCCCGCCGCGCTCTGCGGCATCGTCGGCGTCAAACCGACCTACGGGCGCGTCTCGCGCTACGGGCTGGTCGCCTTCGGCTCTTCGCTCGACCAAGTGAGCGTCTTCGGTCTCACCG